>JBIKND010000111.1:0-12811 GCA_044358905.1 Pirellulales bacterium
GCGGAGCGTGGCGGACCTTCGCCAGCGACGCATCCGAAGGACCGCAAAGCGGCACTCATGCCGCCCACGAGCCGGCTTGGGCTGTCGACCGCTGGCCTCCTTGTGGCCGCGTTCCTGACCGCCGCCGCGGGAGTCGCCGCGGCCGCCGACGCCCCGCCCGCGTTCGACTCCGACGTGCTGCCGATCCTCCGGGAGAAGTGCTGCAGCTGCCACAACGCCGACAAAAAGAAGGGCGGCCTCGACCTCACGAGCCACGGCCAGGCCATGGCCGGCGGCAGCTCCGGTGAGGTGATCGCGGCCGGCGACCCCGATGGCTCCTATCTCTGGCAGGTGGTGACGCACGCCTCCGAGCCGAAGATGCCGCCGGAGTCCGACAAGCTCTCCGACGCGGCGCTCGACGTCATCAAGCGGTGGATCGTGGCGGGGGCGATCGACAAGGCGGGCGGCCAGCCAGTGGCCCGGAAGACCTCCGCCATCGCTCTGACCGCCGGTGCCGTCGCCAAGCCCGAGGGGCCGCCGGTGATGCCGCCGCGGCTCCCGCTCGACGTCGTCACCCAAGGCCGCCGCCCGACCACGGTCACGGCCCTGGCCGCCTCACCCCACGGCGAGGCTGCGGCCATCGGCGGCCGAAAGCAGGTGCTCCTCTACCATTCGGGCAGCCTCGACTTCCTCGGTGTGCTGCCGTTTCCGGAGGGGGTCGTGAAGGCGGTTCGCTTCAGCCGCAACGGCAAACTCCTGCTCGCGGCCGGCGGCGTGGCGGCGAAGAGCGGCCGGGTGGTCGTGTGGGACGTGGCCACGGCGGCCCGCGTGGCGGAGGTGGGCGAGGAGTTCGACGAGGTCTTGGCCGCCGACATCTCTCCCGACCAAAGCCTCGTCGCGATCGGTGGCCCGGCCAAGGTCGTGCGGCTGCTGGC
Organism: Pirellulales bacterium; assembly: GCA_044358905.1. Taxonomy (GTDB): domain Bacteria; phylum Planctomycetota; class Planctomycetia; order Pirellulales; family UBA1268; genus QWPN01. The sequence goes on from JBIKND010000111.1 coordinate 915, forward strand.
GACGGCCGACGGCACGGTGGCGGGGGAGATCCGCCGCCACACCGACTGGATCACGGCCCTGGAGTTTTCCCCCGACGGCCGGCTGCTCGCCACCGGCGACCGCGCCGGCAACCTCCACCTCTGGGAGACGCGCGGCACGCGCGACGCGGGCGTGCTCAAGGGGCACACGGGGCCGATCGCGGCCGTGGCCTGGCGGCCGGACGGCGCGGCGCTCGCCAGCGCCTCGGCCGACGGGTCGGTGCGGCTTTGGGATCCCAAGGAAGCCAAGCAGGTGAAGACCTGGACGGCGCACGCGGGTGGTACGGAGTCGCTCGCCTGGTTCCCCGATGGCCGGCTCGCGACGACGGGCCGCGACAAGCGGGTGAAGCTCTGGAAGGCCGACGGCAGCCCGGAACGCGAGATGGCGGCGCTCGCCGAAATCGGCACGCGGGTGGCGGCGACGGCCGACGGCACGCGAATCCTGGCCGGCGACTGGGGGGGCGGCGTGACCGTGTTCACCGCGGCCGACGGCAAGCCGGCGGGCACGATCGACACGAACCCCCCGAAGATCGAGCAGCGGCTCCGCGCCGCGGAGAAGGTGCTGACCGAAGTGGCCGCGACGGGGCAGACCGCGGCCGAGAGAGCGAAGGCCGCCGCCGACACGTTGGCGGTGGCGGAATCGCAGATGGCCGCGGCCCGCAAGGCGGCCGACGAGGCGACCGCCGAGTTCGAGGCCGCGAAGGCCCGCGAAGCCGAGGCGGCCAAGGCCGTGGAACGCTGGAAGGCCGAAGCCGAGTTCTCCCGCACCCAGCCCCCCGCCAAGTGACGTCCGCCACCGCGCGGCCCCCCGCTCGGTTGCCTGGCGATGCCGTCCGGGGCTGAAAAATCGTCGGCGCTTTGCGGCATGGATGACGGGGTGGTTGCCGATCCCGGAGTCCCCGGGCTCCCGCCCGGGGCTTCATGGGGTGCGGGGGGCGATCGAACGATTCGGGGAGGGGAGCGGGTCGGCGTGAGGATGCGGAGCGTGGCGGACCTTCGCCAGCGACGCAACTCATGCCGCCCGCGAGCCGGCGCGGGCTCACGACCTCCGGGCGACGCCGCGTCAATCCGTCGCGCGGTGGCGGACGATCTCCCCCTCCACCATGTAGATCACGTCCTCGGCGATGTTCGTCGCCATGTCGGCGATCCGCTCGATGTGCTTCGAGACCGAATTGATCCGCAGCAGGTTCTCGACCTCCTCCGGGTCGTCCTTGATGCCGCGCAAGACGCGGTGCCGGATCTGCAGCCGGGCCTCGTCCACGGCGTCGTCTTCCTCGCGGATCTGCCGGGCCAGCGACGGGTCGCCGTTGACCACGGCGTCGAGGCACTGCTTCACCATCTCCTGGGCCTGCATCGCCATCGTGCGGATCTCCGGCGGCAGCGTGTAGGGCTTGCCGGTGGAGAGCTGGGCCACCCGCTTGGCGATGTTGCGGGCCAGGTCGCCCATCCGCTCGAGGTCGTTGTTGATCTTCAGCACGGCCACCACGAATCGCAGGTCGGCGGCCACCGGCTGGTAGAGGGCGAGGATCTTCATGCACTCCTCCTCGACCTCCACCTCCATGCGGTCGATGGCCTCGTCGTTGGAGATCACCCGCTGGGCGAGCGCGGCGTCGCGGTTGATGAGGGCGGTGATCGATTTGGAGATCGACTCCTCGACGAGCGTGCCGACCTTGAGGATCCGCTCCTTGAGGGCGTCGATCTGACGTTCGATGTGCTTGGTCATGGTGTCACCCGAAGCGGCCGGTCACATAGGCCTCCGTCTCCCGCAGGACCGGCTTGGTGAAGATGTCGGTCGTCGGCCCGTACTCGATGAGCCGGCCGAGGTACATGAAGGCCGTGTAGTCGCTGGTGCGGCTGGCCTGCTGCATGTTGTGGGTCACGATGAGCACCGAGTAGCGACCGCGCAGTTCCTGGATCAGGTCCTCGACCTTGCCGGTGGCGATGGGGTCGAGGGCCGAGCAGGGCTCGTCGAGGAGGAGCACCTCCGGCTCGGCGGCGATCGCCCGGGCGATGCACAGCCGCTGCTGCTGGCCACCCGAGAGCCCCAGGGCGCTGTCGTGCAGCCGGTCCTTGACCTCGTCCCACAGCGCGGCGCCGCGGAGGCTGACTTCGCACACCTCGTCGAGCACCGGCCGGGAGTTCTCGCCGTCGATGCGCAGCGAATAGACGACGTTCTCGTAGATGCTCATCGGAAAGGGGTTGGGCTTTTGAAACACCATCCCCATCCGCTTCCGCAACTCGATGACGTCCATCCGCGGGTCGTAGATCGAGTCGCCGTTGAGCCGCATGTCGCCGGTGATCCGCACGCTCTGCACGAGGTCGTTGAGCCGGTTCACGCTGCGCAGCAGCGTCGACTTTCCGCAGCCGCTGGGGCCGACGAGGGCCGTGACCTTGTTGTTCGGGATCGGCATCGTGATCCGGTGCAGGGCCTGCTTGGCGCCGTACCAAAGGTTGAAGCGGTCGATCTCCAGGACGGGCAGTTCCTGGAGCACGACATCGTGGACCTCGGCGGGCACCTCCTGCCCGGCGGCGACGGCGACCAGCCGGTCGGCATGGGCACCGTGCCGGTGGTCCCCCGGGCGGCCGGCGGCGGGATCGTCGCGGGGTGGCTCTGTCTGGGCCTGCATCGGCGGGGCTCCTCCTCCAACATCCTATCCGGGACGGGTCAGAACTGCTGCGCCACGTAGCGCTTCCGCAGCCTGGAGCGGATCCAGATCGCGGTCACGTTGAGCAGGGCGATGATCGCCACCAGCAGGAACGTGATCGTGAACACCATCGGCTGGGCGGCCTGGGCGTTGGGGCTCTGGAAGCCGACGTCGTAGATCAGGTAGGCGAGGTGCATGAACTCCCGCTCCGGGTGAACGAAGGGGAACGTGCCGTCGATCGGCAGGTCGAGGGCCAGCTTCTTCACGCCCACGAGCATCAGGGGCGCCACCTCTCCCGCCCCGCGGGCCATCGCCAGGATCAGGCCCGTCATGATGCCGGGCAGCGCCCGCGGGAGCACGATCCGGCGGATCGTCTGCCACTTGCCGGCGCCGCAGGCGTAGGAGCCCTCGCGCATCGAGTTGGGGACGGCGGCGAGCGCCTCCTCGGTGGCCACGATCACGACCGGCAGCGTGAGCAGGGCGAGCGTGAGCGACGCCCAGAGCAGGCCGCCGGTGCCGAAGGTCGGCTGGCTGTCGGCCACGAGGCTGGCCTTGAAGAACAGCTCGTCGATGCCGGCGCCGAGCCCGTAGCAGAAGAAGCCGAGCCCGAAGGCGCCGTAGACGATGCTCGGCACGCCGGCCAGGTTGTTGATGGCCACGCGGACGGCGGTGGTGATCGGACCGCGGCCGGCGTATTCCTTGAGGTACAGGGCCGCGAGCACGCCGAACGGGGCCACGAGCAGGGCCATGATGAGCGTCATCGCCACGGTGCCCCAGATGGCCGGGAACACGCCGCCGGCGCTGTTGGCCTCGCGGGGATCGTCGCCGAGAAACTCGCCCCAACGCGAGAGGTAGACGCCGAGCTTGCCGGCGAGCGACAGCCGGTTCGGCTGCCAGGCCCGGACGATCTGATCGAGCGGCAGGCTCAAGGTCTCGTTCGCCGCGGTGCGGAACTCGAGGGCCCAGCCCGCGTTCTCGCCCCGCAGCCGCGCGGTCTCGGCGTCGAGCCGCTCGGTCGCGGCGGCGACTCGGGCCACCACGACCCGCTCCGCCTCCCGGGCGGCCTCCTGGCGGGCCGCATCGGTCGGCGCGTCGACCCCGGCCTGCACCACGGCCAGCCGCGCGGCCCGCAGTTCGCGCTGCACATCACCGCGTTCCACGCGGTCGATTCGCAGGGCCTGCCGGAACCGCCGTCGCACCGCGGGGTGTTCCCGTTCGAAGGCCTGCCAGGCGGCCTCGGGCCCCTCGGCCACGACCTCGTCGCCGTGCAGCAGGCGCGTGGGAAACCCGTGAAACCGCCCCCCCTCCAGGCGTTCCACGGCCGTGGCCCACTCCGGCCGCGTCGTCGCCGCCACCTGCGCATCGTCGAACCACTCGAAGTGCCGGCCGCTGAGCTCGAAGTTGGCGACCCGCAGGAGCCGACGCCCGCCGGTCGCGGGCGTCTCGCGCTCCGCCACCTCTCCGAGCGCCCGGTTGCCGTCGCGCAGCTCCACGAGGTCCAGCGGCACCGGCCAGAAGGTCGCGGCACCGCGCCAGGCGATGTAGCCGAGCAGGCCGACGATCATCGCGATCGCGGTCGCCAGCGAGCCCGCGGTGACCCACACCCAGGGCTCGCCTTGCGCAACCAGGCTCGAATGGGCGGACCGCAGCCGCCGCGGGCGGGACGCGAAGCGTTCAGAGGTCATGCGCCCGCCTCCGAAACCGCTGTCGCACGATCTCGGCGATCGTGTTGAGGATGAACGTGAGCACGAACAAGGTCAGCGCCGCGAGGAACAGCACCCGGTAGTGCGTGCTGCCGCGGGCGGCCTCCGGAAGCTCGGTCGCGATCGCGGCCGAGAGCGTCTGGAAGCCGTTGAACACGTTCCAGCCGATGAGCGGGGTGTTGCCCGCCGCCATGAGCACGATCATCGTCTCGCCCACGGCCCGGCCGAGGCCGATCATCACCGCGGAGAACAGGCCACTCGCGGCCGCGGGCACGATCACGCGGATGGCCGTCTGCCAGGGCGTGGCCCCCGCGCCCAGCGAGGCGCTGCGCAGATGCTCGGGCACGCTGGAGAGCGCGTCGTCGGCGATCGTGAACACGAGCGGAATGATGGCGAAACTCATGCCGATGGCGACGACGAGGGCGTTGCGTTGCACGTAGGTGCCGAACAGGCCGCCGCGGGCGTCGAGCCGCAAGGCGTCGAGCAGCACGGCCGCCGCCGCGGCGAGGGCCACGGCGCAGGCCAGGCCGGCCAGGAACACCCCCAGCGAGGCGATCGCCGCCCGGGGCTGCGTCCAGCCGGTGGCGGCTCGGCGCAGCACCGGACTGACGAATCGCCCCGTCAGAAACGCGGCCGCGACCCCGGCCAGCGGCAGCAGGGCGATCATCCAGCCGCCGAACCCGCTGCCGCCGCGACCGTCGAGCCAGGCCTGCACGTCGCCGTCGAAGAGCAGCCGCTCCAGGATGGGCGCCGCGGCGCGGGCCGCGAGCACGCCCGCCGGCAGGGCCACGAGGCCGACGAGCGGAAACCGCCACGCCGCCAGCCGGCTGCGGGTGCCCACCGGCAGCAGCTGCCAGAGGTGCGCCGCGGCCAGGAGCGTGAGCGGCACGACGAAGAACCCGGCGATCACGGTCGTCAGGCCCCGTTCGATGGCCGGCGCGAATACGATCCCTGCGATGAACCCGAGCACGACGCTCGGCAGGCTCGCCATCATCTCGATCGTGGGCTTGATGCGGGCCTTCCATCGAGGGTGCATGAATTGACTGGCGTAGATCGCGGCCAGCAGGGCGATCGGCGTGGCGAAGAGCATCGAGTAGAGCGTGGCCTTGAGCGTGCCGAAGATCAGCGGCACGAGCCCGAACTTCGACTCGAAGGCCTCGTGGCCCGTCGTCTCCCAGGCGTGCACGGGCCGCGGGTAGTTCTCGTACCACACCGGCCGTAGCAGCGTGCCGGCCGACACGTCGGCATGCCCGGCGTCGATCGCCCAGGCGGCCAGCGCCTGGGCGTTGCCCGCCATGAGCCGGTTCTCCCGCGGAGCGATGCACAGGGCCCGCGCCGCGGGCATGTCGCCGCCCCCGCTGCCGAGCCGGAGCACCTCGGCGCCGGTCGTCGCCTGCAAGAGCCGCACGCCGGCGTCGAGCCCGTCGTGGGACTCGGCGACGGCGAAGAGCCGCGACCGAGGCGAGGCGGCGATGGCGTCCACCCGCGTGCCGCGCCCGGCAAACGTCCGCGCGGCCACGGTGGCCAGGCCGTCGGTCGCCGCCGCGTCGTCCCGGCGAGCCGTGAAGAAGAGCCGTACCGCGCCGGCCGTATCGGCCACGGCCAGCGTCGAACCACCGAAGAGCCGCTCGACCGTTTCCAGACCGGGGTCGCCCGGGGCGGCGTCGAACGTCTCCATCAACTCCGGCTTCGTGACGTCACGAATCACGTACCGCCGCGCGGCGCCGTCGGCCGCGAACAGAAAGAGCTGGTCGCCGAGACCGTTGACCCGTACGAACCGCGGCCGGAAGCCCGCGACCGGTTCGATCGTGGCCCCGGTCGTCTTCACCGTCACCTTGCCGGTGAGCATGTTGCGTTTCGACGCGCCCCGCTCCACGCGGACGCGGCCGGCGTCATCGAGGGCGGCGACGAGGGCTCCGTCACCGACCGGCACGACGTCGACGTCGACGATCGGGCCGCCCACCGGGCCCGACGGCGGGCCGAACTCCGTCACCAACCGCACGCGGGCGAACCGGTCGTTGGCCCCGTGGACGAGGATCGTGTCGTCCACCGCGACGGCGTGTCCTACCGGCGCCGACCGCACCGCCGCCGGCGCGTCCGCGGACGCCATGAACTCGGCCTGCAGCCCGAACTTCCCCATGCGGAACGTCCCGTCCGGGAAGCCGACCGCGGCCAGCAGCCCGCCGGGCTCCGTACGGAAGGCCGACCAGCCCTCCATGTCGCAATCGCTTGCCGGAACGGAGAGCAGCCGCTCGCCCGTCGCCGTCGCCTCGACGTTCACCCGCTGCTGCCCCGCGACGCCGTCGCCACCGTCGAGCACCCAGGCGACGCTCCCCGACTCGTCGATGCCCATGCGCAGCGGATCCGCATGCACGGGATCCGTGCCCATCCGCGATGCGCGTGCGGGCCAGAACAGCGGCAGGGCCACCGTGAGCAGGTACGCGCCGACCAGGAGCACCGCCACGATCGTGCCGATGCCCCCGAGCGTGATCACCGCCCGGGCGATCTGGTCGCCGGCCCGCACCCACGGATTGGTCTTGCGCCGCCGCGATCGCCCGGTGAATGTCGCCGTCTGGGGCATGCGGTGGGGGCGTTCCGGCGGCGACTCGCGGCGGATGAAACCGTCAGGGCTTGGAAATGCCGAGCGTGCCCAGGGCTTCGTTGGCCACCTCGGCCGTGACGGGCAGGTAGCCGTCCTTCTTCACGTCGGCCTGCCCGCTCGCGCTGAGCACATAGCGGAGGAACTCCCGCCGCAGCGGGTCAAGCTGCCCGCCTGGCTTGTGGTTCACGCTCAAGAGCAGGAACCGCGCCAGCGGATAGTCGCCCGAATAGGCATTGGCCGGCTCCGGCGCGACCAACGCGTCGCCGTCCTTGGCAGCCAGCGCCACCGCGCGGGTACCGGCCATGCGGAAGCCGATCCCGCTGTAGCCGATGCCGAACTTGTCGTTGGCCACCGCCTGCACGACGGCCGCACTGCCCGGCTGCTCCTTCACGGTGGGCTTGAAGTCGCCCTTGAAGAGCGCGTGCTCCTTGAAGTAGCCGTAGGTGCCGCTCGCCGCGTTGCGGCCGTAGAGGCTGATCGGCTTGTCCTTCCACTCGCCCTCCAAGCCGAGGTCGCCCCAGGTGCGAATGTCGTTCTTGCCGCCGCCCGTGCGGTTCTTGGAGAAAATCGCATCCACCTGCTGGAGCGAGAGGCCCTTGAGCGGATTGTCCTTGTGCACGAACACGGCCAGCATGTCGATCGCGCCGGGCACGGCCGTCGGGGCATAGCCGTGCTTCGCCTTGAATGAATCGATCTCCGAGGGCTTCCAGTCGCGGCTCATGGGGCCGAACGTGGCCGTGCCCTCGGTCAAGGCCGGCGGGGCCGAGGCCGACCCCTTGCCCTCGATCCCCTCGCTCACACCGGGATAGAACTTCTTGAACCCCTCCGCCCACAGGGCCACAAGGTTGTTCATCGTGTCGGAGCCGACGAACTTCAGCGACCCGCTGACCTCGCCGGCCACCCGCTCGTAGGGAGCCAGGCCGGGATCGAGATCCGGAGCCTGCGACCCGCTCACGGAGCCGGTCGCCTGCTTCACAGGGGCTTCGATCACTTGGGCCGACAGCACGGAGCCGGCAACGAGCAGACTCGTGGCCAGGCCAAGGGACAGAGGGCGGACGAGCAACCGCAGCATGAACTGTTTCTCCGTGTCGAAAGAGTCTCGAGACCCGCGGCAGACGGACCACCGCTGCGACAACTTTTAGCCGTCGCCCGTGAGCGTTTCGTGAGGGTCGTGCACCCCCGGGAAAACGTCAAGAGTGTGGCCCTTCGCCCGTCTTTTCGGCGGGTGCGAACCCGCGGCGGACGGTGTTTTCGGTGACCGTCCGGGGCGTCACGAACTGCAGTAGGTAGTCGGGACCTCCCGCCTTGCTGCCGATGCCGCTCATCCGATAGCCGCCGAACGGCTGGCGATGCACGAAGGCCCCCGTGATGCCACGGTTGAGATAGACGTTGCCCGCGGCGAGTTCCCGCCGCGCCCGCTCCAGCCGCGACGGGCTGCGGGAACAGACGCCGGCAGTGAGCGCGTAGGCGGTGCCGTTGGCGATCTCGATCGCGTGGTCGAAGTCGCGGGCCCGGAGCACGGCGAGCACCGGCCCGAAGATCTCCTCCTGCCCGAGCGGCCCGGCGGGATCGACGTCTGCGAACACGTGCGGCCCCACGAACCAGCCACGGTCGGCGAGCGACCCTACGTCCACCGCCGCGAGTTCTTTGGCGGTCCGCCGGCCAAGGTCGATGAACGACCGCACCCGCTCGAAGGCCTCCCGATCGACGACCGGACCGACCTGCGTGCCCGGATCCGCCGCGGGCCCCACGGCCAGGCTGCGGACCGCGCCAGCCAGCCGCGCGACGAAGGCGTCGTGCACGTTCGCCAGCACGATGGCCCGCGAGCAGGCGGAGCACTTTTGACCCTGGAAGCCGAAGGCGCTGCGCACGACGGCGGCCACGGCCTCGTCGAGGTCGGCGTCGTCGTCCACGATGATCGCGTTCTTGCCTCCCATCTCGGCGATCACCCGCTTCACGAGCCGGGCGCCGGCCGTGGCACTCGCCGCAGCGGCTTGGGCGTTGATCGCCAGGCCCACTGCCCGCGATCCGGTGAAGACGATCGTGGCCACGTCGGGATGCTCGACCAGCGGCGGCCCCACCTGCTCGCCCCGGCCGGGCAGCAGGGCGAGCGCCCCCGGCGGCACGCCCGCTTCGAGCAGGATCTCGTGGAGCCGCAGGGCCGTGAGCGACGACTGCTCCGCGGGCTTCATCACGACCGTGTTGCCCGTGACGAGGGCCGCGGTCGTCATCCCCGTGAGGATCGCGAGCGGGAAGTTCCAGGGGGCGATCACCGCGGTCACGCCGCGGGGCAGAAAGCCGGTCGCGTTCTCCTCGCCCGGCACATCCACCAGCCGCGGCCGGCCCAGCCGCACTGCCTCGCGGGCGTAGTACGCGCAGAAGTCGATCGCCTCGGCGACGTCGGCATCGGCCTCGCGCCAGGGCTTGCCCACCTCGAAGACCTGCAGGGCCGCGAGCTCGAAGCGGCGCTGGCGCATGAGCGTTGCCGCCGTTCGCAGCACCGCCGCCCGCCGCTCCACGCCCGCGTCGCACCACCCGGGCAGCGCCGCCCGGCACGCGGCCACGGCGCGGGCGGCGTCACCCGGCGTGGCGGCCGAGACCTGCGCCACGAGCCGCCCGTGGTCGGCGGGATCGTGCCGCGGAAACCGCTCGCCGCGCTCCTCGCGCACGCCGTCGATCACCACCGGCACCACCTCGGGGCGGCCGCCGTCGAATCGGCCCCGGGCCCGCGCCACGGCCTCCTGCATCGCCAGCCGCGCGGGCTCGAGGGCGAAGTCGGTGAGCGGCTCGTTCTGGAAGGTGTCGTGGTTCACGGGCGGTGCCTCGCGTTCGGAAGTGGCGGTCGGGCCGGGCGGCGCCAGGAGCGTGGCCGCCGGCACGTGCTGCACGAACCCGGCCCGCAGGAACGAGTCATTCGACGAGTTCTCGAGCAGCCGGCGGACGAGGTAGGCCATCCCGGGCACCAACTGCCCGTAGGGCATGTAGACCCGCAGCCGCCAGCCCGCGGCCGTGACGGCCTCCTTCTCCGGGTCGGCCATGCCGTAGAGCATCTGCATCTCGACGTCGCGGCGATCGAGCCCGAGATGCTCGGCGACGGCCATGCCGTGGGCCAGCGAGCGGAGGTTGTGGCTACCGAGCGCCGGCCGCAGGAACCGCGACTGCTCCATCACGAACGTCGTCGCCGTCTCGTAGCAGCGGTCGGTCTCCCACTTCCGCTCCCACACCGGCACCGGCCATCCGGCGGCCCGGGCGTGGATCGTCTCGTGATCCCAGTAGGCACCCTTCACGAGCCGCACCCACACGGGCGTGCCGCGCCGCTCCGCCCACGCGGCGAGGTCGGCAAGGTCGCGAATCGCCTCCCGCAGGTAGCACTGGATCACGATCCCGCAGTGCGGCCAGTCGCGAAACTCCTCCTCCATCGCGATCCGCTTGAAGATCGCCAGCGTCAGGTCCTTGGTGGCGTGGCTCTCCATGTCGACGTGCACTTGCCCGCCGTGGTCGCGGGCCGCCCGCCACAGGGGCCGCAGCCGGCCCAGCACCCGCTCGGTGGTGCCGACCGGATCGATGGCGTCGAAGCGGCCGTCGAGCGCGGACAATTTCAGCGACACGTTCACCCGCGGCAGCGGCGCCCCGCCCGGGCCGTCGTCCACGAGCCGATCGGCCGGCCAGCGGGCGGCCAGCGGCGGCAGCTCCGCGAGCAGCCGCGCATAGGCGGCCGCGTAGGCATCGGCCTCGGCGTCGCTGATCACGGCCTCGCCGAGCAGGTCGAGCGTGAAGGCCCGGTGCTTGCGCCGCTGGGCGAGCGCCGCCGTCGCCGCCTCGTCGGGCGTCGTGCCGGCGATGAACCGCCGGGCCTGGGCGAGGGTCGCCGCCCGCACGGCCCGGGCCGCGAACGGCGCGAGGAGGCCGGACCGCGCCGCCTGCAGCCCGGCCCGCAGCGGATTGGGCAGCCGCGCCACGACGTCGTCGTCGAGATACTCGCGGACGTGCCGGTCGAGGGCGGCCGGATCGTCGAGCATCGGCATGCAGTCGACGAGCCGGAAGAGCCGAACCTTGAGTTCGTCGTCGTGCGTCGCCCACTCGCCCGCCTGCTGGGCCCAGTAGTCGGCCGACACGATGCCCGGCTGGGCCTCCAGCGCCCGCGCGAGCAGCCGGCGGCCGATCTCCTGGACGCGGGCCTCGATCGCCGTCAGATCGGCGACAGTGAGCCGACTCGGCGGCACGAACGAGTCGTTCATCGAGGGCCTACTTCGGCGTGGTGCCGGGTTTGTCCGCGGCCTTGGCCTCGTCGAGGATGATGGACGCGGAGTTGATGCAGTACCGCAGGCCGGTGGGAGGCGGACCGTCGTCGAAGACGTGGCCCAGATGCGCGCCGCAGCGGCGGCACGTGACCTCGGTCCGCACCATGCCGTGCGACAGGTCGCGGGTCTCGGCGATCGCCTTCCCCTTCACGCCGTCGACCGGCGCGAAGAAGCTCGGCCAACCGCAGCCGCTGTGGAACTTCTCGCCGGAGCGAAACAACGGCTCGCCGCAGCCGATGCAGCGGTAGGTGCCGGCGGTCTCGGTGTCGGTGTACTTGCCGGTGAACGCCCGCTCGGTGCCCTTCTTGCGAATGACGTCGAACTGATGGGCCGTGAGCCGCTTCCGCCACTCCTCGTCGGTCTTCGGGATCTCGTCGTCGGCGAGCCGTGCCTTGACGGCCGGGTTCTTCTCGGGATCGGCGGCCTCGCGGTCGTGGGGGGCGGTCATGGGTTTGGGGTCCTTGGGCGCGGGAGGGGCGGCGGACAAACAGGCCGGCAGACAGGCGGCCGCGATGAGGACGACGATTCGCATTGATTTCATGGGCCGCATCGCCGCTCCTCGTGTCACGCCTGTAGCGGCGGTCTCTGACCGCCGATTGCCGAATCAGTCCACTGTACGATACCCGGC
>JBIKND010000276.1:0-3417 GCA_044358905.1 Pirellulales bacterium
TGTAGGTGCAGACTGGCAGTCTGCACACGGTCGCAGGGCGTCCCGGCCGTTTTCCGCAGAGTGCCACTCTGCGGCCACTGGAAGCGGTTCGCATTCACCCATCTGTAGGTGCAGACTGGCAGTCTGCACACGGTCGCAGGGCGACTCTTCCACGCTTGTTTCTCTCGATTCGAGCCGTCACCCCGCACCGCGGAAGTTGGGCCGTAGCCGCCAGCGGCCCGATTCGTGCCGCCGGAGAATGCCCACGAGGTCGCCCGCCGCGTCGATCGCGGCGATCGTCTCGGCCGCATCGGCGGTCAGATCCACGAGGCCGCCGCTGACGGCATGGGCCAGGCCGGCGGCGTCGAGCACGTGCCGCGGCAGGTGCGGCACGGCGGCGGCGGCGGGCAGCAGGGCCTGCCGCACGGTGTCCGCGGTGACGGCGGCCAAGGGCAGCGCGGCGGCTTGCGTGAACGGCCCCACGGCCGTGCGCACCAGCGACTCCATCACCGCCCGCGTGCCAAGCGCGGCGGCGAGATCGCGGCCGATGGCCCGCACGAACGTGCCCGACGAGCAGACGATGTCGAGGCCGAGGCGCGGCCAGTCGTAGGCCGTCACCTCCAGCCGCTCGATCCGCACCTCCTTTGCGGCCAGCTCGACCGGCCGGCCCTTGCGGGCGAGCCGGTAGGCCCGCTTCCCGTCGACGTGCACGGCCGAATAGTCGCAGGGCCGCTGGAGGATCGGCCCGCGAAAGGCGGGCAGGGCGGCGTCGAGCGACTCCCGCGACGGCCGCACCGGGGCAGGTTCCTCCACCACATCGGTCTCCAGGTCGTCGGACGGGCTCGACCGGCCGAGCAGAAACGAGCCGCTGTAGTGCTTGGGCAGGTCGTGGACGAAGTCCACGAGCTTCGTGGCATGGCCCACGCACACCACCACCACGCCCGCGGCCAGCGGGTCGAGCGTGCCGGCGTGCCCGACGGTCTTCATGCCCAGCGCCTTGGCCACCGCATCCACGACGCGGCGCGACGACACGCCCGCCGGCTTGTCGATCGCGATCACGCCGGAGACGGGCTGGTGCATGCAAGCCGCCCCGTCACAGACCGCGGATCGGGAAGGCGTAGAGGTCGGCGATCTCGGCCGTGGAGCGGCCCGCGAGACGCATCCGCGCGCGGAGGGCGGCGGGATCGTCCACGGCGCCGGCCACGAGCCGGTCGAACTTGAGATCGACGAGCGCCGCCGTGCGGGCGGCGTCGGACCGGGCATGGCCCTGGGGAAAGAGCACGAACCCGCCGTCGAGCGGGCCGAGCGCGACGTGGTCGATCTCGACCCGCGTGGGGATGCCCTCGGGATAGCGCACGTCGTACTCGGAGCCGCCGTGGCCGATGGCGATCTTCGCGATCACGGCGGCGACGGCCGGATCCGCGATCGCGGCGTCGGCGTAGTCGTCGGGCAGGAGCATGAGCGACTCCCAGCCGCACGGTTCTCCCCCGTTCGCGGCCGCCCGGGCCTTGAGGAGTGATTTCGCGAGGATGTAGGGAAGCGAGTGGTCGGCCGACTGCCGCGTGGAAGGCGTGCGCTTGGCGGGGTCGGCGATGATCGAAAACGCGGGCTCGTAGATCGTGACCCGGATCGTGCGGATTCCGTCGAGGTCGGCCGCGAGGGCGGGGTGCCGCGCGCAGAGGTCGACGAGCGACTGCAGGGCGCCGGCCGACTGGTGCTCGTAGAGACCGAGCTTGAAGTGCATGGCGTGGATCGCGAAGGCGTCGCCGGCGACGCCGAGTTCGAGGTCGAACGGGCTCGTACCGTCGGGGCAGGGCTCGTTGAGCCGGTAGATGGCCAAGGGATTGCGAAAGACGTCGCGCGGGCCGAGGAAGCCGGCGAGCGCCCGCCGGGCGCACATCACGCCCGCCTCCGCGGCCAGCGCCGCCGAGGCACCCTTGGAGTCGGAGAGCTGATGGCCGGCCCGGATCGCCCGGAACGGAACATAATGGGCCACCGCCATCCCGATCGCCGATTCGATCTGGTCCTCGGTGCCGCCGAGGGCGGCGGCGAACGCGGCGGCGCTGGCCACGGTGCCGTGGTGCACGTGGTCGATCGCGTACTTCCGCAACGCGAACACCTCGGCCAACCGACCGCGGATCTCGTCCACGAGGAGCATGACCCGGAGCGTCGCGTCGCCGTCGAGGCCGGCCTCGCGGGCCGCGGCCACGGCCACAGGATAGAAGTCGTTGTGACCGAACTCACCGGCCGTGCGTCCCTTGGCGGCGTCGTAGCCGAAGTTCGTCCCGTTTGAGTCCCATTCGCGGACGGCCGAGGCGTTGGCGGCGACGGCCTTCTCGACCGCGCAGGGCTGTGCGGAGCCGAAACAGATGCCGCCCCGCGACCCGGCGGCGGGGGCCGAACCCAGGGCCTCCATCCGCAGGACGGTCGGCGCGTTGGCCCGCAGGGCGAGCGCCGAGACGCCGCAGCCCACGCTGTCGAGGTGAAACCGCTCCAGGAGGTCGAGCGTCGGCCGGCCGATGGGACGCGGCGCGAAGAGGAAGTCGCGGGCGTAGCCGGCCAGGCCGCGGGCCTGGTTCGTCGTGCGGGGCAGGAGGAGGGTCGCGGAGCCCGAAGGAGCGAGCGGCTGATTCATGGAATCGATTACACTTCACGCCATGCAACCGACGCAATTGGGCCCCTATAAGATCCGCTCGCGGCTGGGACGAGGCGGCATGGGCGCCGTCTACGAGGCGGAGGAGTCGGGCACCGGTCGCCTGGTGGCGGTGAAGACGCTCGCCGCGCACTTCGGCGACGATACGGGGCTGCGGCGGCGGTTCACCGCCGAGATCGAAACGCTCAAGGCGCTGCGGCATCCGGGCATCGTGCAGCTGCTCGCGTTCGGCGAGGAGGACGGGGTTCCGTATTTCGCGATGGAACTGGTGCCGGGCAAGAGCCTGGAGCAGCAACTGCGCAGCGGCCGCCTCTTCACCTGGCGCGAGACGGCAGCCCTGGCCCTGGAGATCGTCAGGGCGCTGAAAAGCGCCCACGACCACGGCGTGGTGCATCGCGACCTCAAGCCGGCGAACCTGCTGCTGGTGGACACTCCGACCGACGGCATCACGGTCAAGCTCGCCGACTTCGGCATCGCGCGGCTGTTCGGCGACGCCAGCCAGACGATGGCCGGCACCGTCGTGGGAACCGCCGAGTTCATGGCGCCGGAGCAGGCCGCGGGGAAGGCGGTGGATCACCGGGCCGACTTGTATGCGTTGGGGCTGGTGATGTTCGCCATGCTCACCGGCCGGCCGCCGTTTCACGGGCCCGACGTCGCGGCGGTGCTCGAACGGCAACGCCGCGAGTCGCCGCCGCGGGTGGCGACCCGCGTGCCCACCGTTCCGCCGGACCTCGACCAATTGATCGCGCGTCTGCTCGCCAAGGATCCAGCCCACCGCCCGGCCA
>JBIKND010000009.1:0-39497 GCA_044358905.1 Pirellulales bacterium
TGACGCGGCCCGCCGGTTGCCGTAGCGGAGCGCCGACAGCCGCGGCCGCCCAGCCGGGGCGTGCCCGGCGTGTTTCGTTCGAACGTCCCTTTCCCGTGAGGAGTTGAATCATGGCTGAGATCACCGCCGCGGCCGTCATGGCGCTGCGCGAGAAGACGGGCCTGCCGATGATGGAATGCAAGAAGGCGCTCCAGGAGTGCGGCGGCAACACCGATCAGGCGGTGGAATGGCTGCGGAAGCAGGGCGTAAAGACGCAGTCGATGCGGGCCGACCGCGAGACCTCCTGCGGTCGCCTGGCCGTCTATACCGACGCCGCGAAGGGCGTGGGGACGATCATCGAGTTCAAGTGCGAAAGCCCGCCGGTGGCCGGCAGCCCCGACTTCAAGGACCTCGTCAACGACATCGCCAAGACGCTGGCCCTCGGCCCCGGGGCCAAGACCCCCGACGAACTGATGGCCCAGAAGAGCCTGGCCCATCCCGGCAAGACGCTCGGCGAACTCAAGGACGACCTCTTCAACCGGATGCGGGAGGTGTTCGAGCTCTCGCGGATCAGGCGGATCGACGCGGCCTGCGGCGGCTACGCCCACCATGACGGCTCCAAGGCGGCGCTCGTCGAGATCGGCGGCAACGTCGGCGCGGCCAATGCCGCCGAGGTGGCCAAGGACATCGCGATGCACGTCGTGGCGCTGGCGCCTCAGGCGATCCGCAAGGAAGACCTCGATCCGGCCGTCGTGGAGAAGGAGCGAGAGATCCTCAGCGAGGCGGCCCGGAAGGAGGGCAAGCCGGAGAACATCATCGCCAAGATGATCGAAGGCCGGCTGCGCAACTTCTTCAGCCAGTGCGTGCTCCTCGAGCAGCCGTTCGTGAAGGACGACAAGCAGACGGTCGGGCAGCTTGCCAAGTCCGCGGGCCTCGAGGTCAAGGCCGTGGAGAACTGGAAGTTGGGCGGGGCCTGAGGGGCTGACGGTGCCCTGCTCGCCGGCGTAGACGGCTAGCGGAGCCATGGATGGTGGAGCGCAGACGTCGCCGAGTGAGCGGAGGCCTGGAGGGCCGCAGTGAACGTCCGGCGACAGGGCATGGGCAGCCCCGGGCCGGTTCCTCCAGGATGATTGGGAGTCGGTCATGGAACCCACGCACTACAAGCGCGTCCTCCTCAAACTCTCGGGCGAGAGCTTCGCGCGGGCCGGTGAGCGCGGGATCTCGATGGACGAGGTCGTCCACATCGCCCGCCAGACCGTGCAGGCGGCCGCCAAGGGCACGCAACTGGCGATCGTCATCGGCGGCGGCAACATCCTCCGCGGCGGCTCGTTCACGGCCGGCAACACCGCGATCCAGGAGGCGACGGCCCACTCCATGGGCATGCTCGCCACGGTGATCAACGGCCTGGCGCTCCAGGACGCGCTGGAGAGTCTCGGGGCGCAGACCCGGCTCATGACCGCGATCCGGATGGACGGCGTGGCCGAGCCCTACATCCGCCGCCGGGCCCGCCGTCACCTCGAGAAGGAGCGGATCGTGATCCTGGCCGCCGGTACCGGGAGCCCCTACGTCACCACCGACACCGCCGCCGCGCAGCGGGCACTCGAGCTCGGCGCCGACATCCTCATGAAGGCCACGCGGGTCGACGGCGTCTACTCCGACGACCCGGAGAAAAACCCGCACGCCATGCTGTACCGTGATCTCACCTACCAGCAGGTCCGCGAGCAGAACCTGCGGGTCATGGATGCGACGGCGATCTCGCAGTGCATGGAGCACGGGATGCCGATCCTGGTCTTCAATTACCGGCGCGAGGGCAACATCGAGCGGGCCGTGGCCGGCGAGCGGCTCGGCACGTTCGTGGGATCGCGGCGCGACGAGGGTTCGGCTGCCGGACCGGTGTGATTCACCTGGCGTGGAGACGACCGACGATGAGGCGGAACGCAACCGGATGGGCGGCGGTTTCGCATCGGGGCTTCACGCTCGTGGAGCTCCTGGTGGTGATCGCCATCATCGCCACGCTCGTCGGCCTGCTGTTGCCGGCCATTCAGGGCGCCCGGGAATCGGCCCGCCGCATGGCGTGCTCCAACAATCTCCGCCAGGTGGGGATCGGCATCGCGACGTACGAGGTCGCCCGCAAGGTCTATCCCAAGGGTCGCGCCACCCGCGAGCCGGGGGGCACGCGGGCGGCCAACGGCACCTATCCGGAAGCCTACTCCTGGGCCTTCCGGCTCCTGCCTTACATGGAGCACGACGACATCTTCAAGGCCTACGACCGGACGGTGCCGGTGTGGGACGACAAGAATGCCGTGGCCATGCGGACGCCCGTCGCCACCTTCTTCTGTCCTTCGCTCCGCGGGCCGGTGCAGGACCGCAACTTCGACAACAACAACAACGCGCCGCTCGTCGTCGGCAAGGCCGCTGGCGGGGACTACGCGGCCAACGCCGGCACGTTCTACAACTACGCGCCAGCGAACGGCACCGCGAGCGACCCGCGCCGGGCCGGGCCCATCCATACGTTCTCGGCGGTCAAGGCCGCCCACGTGACCGATGGCCAGAGCAAGACCTTCGCCGTCGGCGAGCGCCATCTGCCGCCCGTCGACCCCGCGTGGCCCCCCGAGATGGTGCACTTCAAGCAGGGAGACACGGCGTTCTTCGCCGCCGATACGCCGCACACACAGTTCCGCGACGTCGGCAAGGGTCTGGCGGACGGCCTCCAGGATCCCGACCTCCGCAAGTTCGGCAGCCGCCATCCCGGCGTGACGCAGTTCGTGTTCCTCGACGGTCACGTCGAGCCGCTCGACCTCGACACCGACCGCGAGGTCCTGCTCTGGTACGCGGCGTTCGGCGACGGGCACGATCCGACCGCCGTCGACGACGCGGGCGACGACGGCAGTTGACCGACCGGCGGCCCTGCTTGCCGCGGGCCCTTCGCGCGTGCCAGAATCGCGGTTCAGGGGCCGTCGTCGTGCGGCCCCGTCCCGTCCCGCCCAGGAAACCCTGCCGATGCCAGCCGACGACATCCTGCTCGACGCCGAGGAACGCATGGAAAAGGCCGCGGACGTGTTCCGCCACGCCCTCACCGGCATCCGCACCGGCCGGGCGAACCCCGGGCTCGTCGATTCGCTGCGGGTCGAGGTCTACGGCTCGCCCACGCCCATCAAGGCGCTGGCCAGCGTCGGGGCGCCCGAGCCGAACCAGATCGTCGTCCGCCCGTTCGACCCGGGCACGATCAAGGACATCGAGAAGGCGCTGCAGGCCGCCGACCTCGGCTTCAATCCGCAGAGCGACGGCCGCGTGATCCGGATCGTGATTCCGCCGCTCTCCACCGACGTCCGCAAGAAGATGACGGCGCGGATCAAGGAACTCGCCGAGGAGGCCCGTGTCGCGATCCGCAACGTGCGGCGCGACGCCAACAAGGCCGCCGACACCGAGAAGACCGACGGTGGCCTCACGGAGGACGACTGCGAATCCTGCAAGGAGGATGTTCAGGAGCTCACCAAGAAGTTCGAGGCCAAGGTGGGCGACCTCGCGAAGGCGAAGGAAGCCGAGGTCATGGACCAGTGACCGGGTCGGCCGCGGCCGGCACGGAGCCGCCGGTGCGGCTCGCCGGGGTCGTGAAGCGGTACGGTCGGCGGACCGTGCTCGACAACGTGTCACTCGAGATACCGGCGGGCATCACCGGGCTCGTGGGCCCCAACGGCGCCGGCAAGACCACGCTCCTGCGGGTGATGCTCGGCCTCGTCCGGCGGTCCGCCGGCACCGTGACCGTTCTCGGCCGCGATCCGGCCCGCGAGCCGCTCGCGATCCGCGCCGCCGTGGGGGTCGTGCCCGAGGACGACTGCACGGTGCCCGGGCTCTCGGGCGTGGAGATGGTGGCCTTCGCCGCGCGGCTCTCGGGCCTGCCGGCCGCCGAGGGGCTGCGGCGGGCCCACGAGGTGCTCGACTGGTGCGACGCGGGGCAGGAGCGGTACCGAGCCGTGGAGACGATGTCGGTCGGCATGCGGCAAAAGGTCGCCTGCGCGGCGGCGATCGTGCACGACCCGCAGTTGGTGATCCTCGACGAGCCCACCAACGGCCTCGATCCGCTGGAACGGCGGGCGATGCTCGGCCGCATGGTCGCGCTCGCCCGCGACCACGGCAAGGCGGTGCTGGTCGCGACCCACGTGCTCCGCGACGTGGAGGCGATCTGCGACCGCGTCATCGGCCTCGTGGGCGGGCGGGTGAGGCTCGCGGGCACGATCGAGGAACTGACGCGATCCGCCGGGGCCGCGCTGCGGGTGCGGCTCGACGGCCCGACGGCGGCGGTCGCCGCGGCGCTCGAGGCGCGGGGCTTCGCCTGCCGTCCCGTGCCCGAGGCCGGGGAACTCGTGCTCGAGTCGGCCGACGATGCCGCGGTCCGGGAGGTCTGCCGTGCCGCGCACGCGGCCACCGTCGCGGTGCGGGCGATCGAGCCGGCCACGCGGTCGCTCGAGGAGGTGTTTTTGGCGGTGGTGGACGGCGCCGCGGAGGCTGACCATGCCGCTCCATGACGTCGGCTACCGGGCCTGGGAAGGGGTCCGCGTCCGCGGCGGATCCGCCGCCGTGATCGCGGGCACCGGCCTCAAGCTGGCCTGGAAGAGCCACTGGCTGCGCCGCGCGGTGATCTTCGCCTGGAGCCCCGCGCTGTTCTTCGCGGTCGCCTTCTTCGCCTTCGAACAGGCCGTGGAGCAGGGGCGCGTCGGCCCCGTCGGCGCGACGATCTGGGCCAACGAAGGCCTCGGGTCGATGGGGGGCTGGCTGGCCGAGTTCTTCGTCGGCCGCACCGACCTGCAGGCCGTGGAGCCGGTTCGTCGGCAGGTCTGGTCGCGGCTGCTGTTGATCTTCATGCGGGCGCCGCAGGCGGTGCTGCTGGCGATCGTGATCGGCCTGGTCGCCCCGCCGCTCATCTCCGGCGACCTGCGGGCCCGGGCCTGGCTGTTCTACTTCACGCGGCCGCTGACGCGCTGGGGCTACCTGTTCGGCAAGGCCGGCACGCTCGTGGCCCTCGTGGCGCTGATCACGACGCTGCCCGCCCTCGCGCTGTGGGTCGTGGGCGTGTTCGTGAGCCCGAGCGTGCGGGTGGCGCTCGATACCTGGGATCTGCCGCTGCGGATCGTGGCGGCGAGCGTCGTGCTGGCCGTGCCGACGGTGCTCCTCGCTCTGGCCTACTCGTCGCTCACGGCCGAAAGCCGCCTGGCCGCATTCGCCTGGTTCGCCACCTGGGCGGCCTGCTGGATCACTCACGCGGCGCTCACGGGGGCCGACATGATGGCCGAGGCCCGCGGCGGCCGGGCCGTGATCCTCCGCCCCGACGAGGCACCACCGTCGGGCGCGGCGCGGCGGTTCGCCGCCCTGGCCCGTGCGGCCGGCGTGGACCGGCGGATCGACCGCTGGTCGTGGGTCTCGCTCTACCATGCGCTGGGCGTGGTGCAGGCGGGCGTCTTCGGCATCGAGCAGCGGCCCAGGGCGCTCGTGCCACCGGCCCTGGCGCTCGCGGCCGTGTCGACCCTCTCGCTCGCCGTGCTCGCCCGGCGGGCCGACTCCCCGATCCGAGCCTGACCCGGCACCGCCCCATGATCGCGCTCACGCACGCCACGAAGCTCTACGGCCGGGTGATCGGCGTCAACGACGTGACGCTCGAGATCGGCACCGGCGCCCACGGCCTGCTCGGTCCCAACGGCGCCGGCAAGACGACGCTCCTGGGGCTGATCACCGGGCAGCTGCGGCCCACGATGGGGCGGGTCGCGGTCTTCGGCGCGGCCCCGTTCGGCACGGCCCGCGTGCTGGCGCGGATCGGCTACTGCCCGGCGACCGACCTGGGCGAGCGGATGGCGACGCCGCTGGAGTGGGTGACGCACCTCGTCCGCCTCGCCGGCCACGACGGCCGCAGCGCCCGCCGGCGCGCCGCAGCCGCGATGGACCGAGTGGGACTGGGAGACGCGGCGGCCCGCCCGCTCGGCACGCTCTCCAAGGGACAGCGGCAGCGGGCGAAGATCGCCGGGGCGATCGCCCACGATCCCGACCTCCTCGTCCTCGACGAGCCGTTCGTGGGGCTCGACCCCGTGGCCCGCCACGAACTCGTGGCCCTCGTCCGCGACTGGCGGCGGTCCCGCAGTCTGCTGGTCGCCAGCCACCTGCTCCACGAGATCGAGGCGCTCGACGCGGGGCTGGTCGTGATCCTCGGCGGCCGGCTCGTGGCCAGCGGCACAGCGGCCGAGATCCGCGGTCTGATCGACACGCTGCCGTCGGAGGTCCGCGTGCGCTGCGACCAGCCGCGCCGGCTGGCGGAGCTGTGCTGCGCGGCCGAGTTCGTGGATGCCGTCCGCTTCGAGGGGACCGACGGGCTCGTGATCGGCTCCCGGCACCCGGCCGCGGTGGCCGCGGAGATCGTGCGGCTGGCAGCCGAGGGTGACGTGACCCTGCGGGGCCTCGTCGCGGGCGAGCGGTCGCTCGAGGGTGTCTTCGACCGGCTCGTCCACCTGCACCGCGGGGTGGGACGATGACGCGACTCGCCGGCATCCGCGCCGTGGCCGGCTTCCAGCTGCGCCGGCTGCTCACGCCTCAGCGGCTGCTCCTGGCGGCGGTGGGGGCTGCGTTCCCGGCGATGGTGATGCTGGCCGTGCGGCGGATCGCCGGGCCCCTGGATGCCGACGTCGCCGCCGTGCTGGTGTACATGCTCGTGCCGGAGGCGGTCTGCATGCTCGGGCTGCTGGTCACGATGTGCCCCTGCGTCGCCGACGAACTCGAGCGGGGCACATGGCCGCACATCTGCACCCGGCCGGGCGGCCGCCGGGCGCTCCTCCTCGGAACCTACCTGGCGGCGGTCACCTGGACGTTCGCGGTGGCCCTGGCGGCCCTCGCTGTCACGCTCGCCGCCGCCCGCGTCGCGGCGCCGGGCCGGCTGGCCGCGGTCATCGCCCCGCTGGCCCTGCTCTCCTGCCTGGGCCGGGCCGCGCTCTTCGCCCTGCCGGCCGTGGTCATGCCGAAGCGGGCGCTGGTGGCCAGCGTGGCCGCAGCGCTGGTGGTCGAGTACCTCGCCGGGTTCCTGCCGGCAATCGTCAACCAGTTCACCGTCAGCCTCCGGCTGCGGAGCCTGCTGGTATCGTGGATGGGATGGCGGGACAAGTTGCCGGTGGAGATGGACCTCCTCGTCGATTCGCGGCCGGCCTGGATGCAGGTCGTGGCGGTGGTTCTCCTCGCCACGGCGCTGCTCGTCAGTGCGGCGGTGATCCTCGAACGCCGGCAGTTCCCGCCGGCAGAGGAGTCGTGACGTGATCGAGGTCGTCGAGCTCGTGAAGCACTTCCGTGCCGGCGACGGCGAGGTGGTCCGGGCGGTGGACGGCGTGTCGCTGGCCGTCCGCCCCGGCGAGATCGTGGGGCTGCTCGGGGCCAACGGCGCCGGCAAGACGACGACCATGCGGGTGCTGGCCACGCTCCTGGCACCCACGTCCGGCACCGCGCGGATCGGCGGCTGTGACGTGCAGCACGATCCCCTCGGCGCCCGCCGCCTGCTCGGCTACGTCTCCGCGACGACGGGGGTGCCGGATCGGCTCACGCCCGCGGAAGTGCTGCGGTCCTACGGCCGGCTGCATGGCCTGGAGGAAGAGCGGCTCGGCACGCGGGTCGACCTGCTCCTCGACGTGCTCGACCTGCGGTCGTGCGCGGACCGTCCGTGCGGCCGGCTCTCGTCGGGACAGCGGCAGCGGACGTCCCTGGGGCGGGCGTTGGTGCACGACCCGCCGGCGCTGGTGCTCGACGAGCCGACCAGCGCCCTCGACATCATCGGCTCGCGGGACCTGCTCGACTTTTTGGAGCGGCTGCGCGGCGAGGGCCGGGCGATCCTCCTCTCGACCCATCGGCTCCACGAGATCGAACGGCGCTGCGACCGCTTCGTGGTCATCCATGCGGGGCGGGTCGTGGCCGAAGGGACCCATGCCGCGCTGGTCGCCGGCCGCCCGGGTGGCCTGGAAGAGGCGTTCTTCGCCGCCGTCGCGGCGGGTGATGCGGCGGGCATGACCGCCGCCGGGGGTGTCGCATGACCGCCGCCGGGGGCGCCGATTATCGCGGCCTGCGGGCGGCGATCGCGGTGGCGCGACGCGACCTGCTGGAGTTCGTCCGTGACCGGCGGACGCTGTTCATCACGCTGTTGATGCCGATGGCGATGTACCCGGTGCTCGCGCTGTCGAGCATGCTCGGCGTGAGGACCGCGCTGTCGGACCTCGAGGCGCGGCAGGCTCCGCGGCGGCTGACGCTGGCCGTTTCCGGGGCCGACGCCGAGCCGTTCGCCGGCCGGGTGCGGGAGGCGTTCGCCGCCGCGGCCGCCGATCCGCCCGCGGGCTGGCCGGCCGCCGTCGCCGTCGAGATGATTCCCGCAGCCGAAGCCTCGGCCTGGCTCGATTCCGGTCAGGCCGACGTCTGGCTGCACGTAGGTCCGGGGACGGTGCGGGATCTCGACGGCGCGGGCACGGTGCGGCTCGACGCGCGGATCTCCGCCGTACGGCCGATCGAGGGCCGGGTGCGCGACCACTTTCTGGCGGTCATGCGGGCCGTGGCCGATGAGGCGCGGAGCCGACGGGTGGCCGGGGCCGGGCTCGCGCCCACGACGCTCACGCCGCTGGCCGTCGACTTCCTCGACGGCGGCCCGACCGTGCACGAACCGGTCCGGGGCATCGTGCCAACAGCCGTCGGCGCCGTGCTCGTGCTGCTGGCGCTGCTCACCGCGACCGGTGCGTTCTACCCGGCCATCGACGCCATCGCCGGCGAGAAGGAGCGGGGCACGATCGAGACGCTCCTCATCGCCCCTTGCCGGTCGCGGGACGTCGTGTTCGGCAAGTTCCTCGCGGTGTTCACGGTGACGCTGGCGACGCTGGCGATGAACGCGATCTCGATCGCCCTGACCGCGAGCGTGGTGCTGCGGTGGCTTCCGGCGGGTGGCCAGCTCGGGGTCGGGCCGGCCGCCTTCGCCGCTTGTGCGGCGGTGGCATTCGTGGGCTACGTGGGCCTGGCGGCCGTGGCGGCGGCGCTGTGCCTGGCGGTGACGGCCGCCTCGAAGAGTGTGAAGGAGGCGCAGAACACGCTCACACCCGTGATCCTCCTGGTCAGTGCGTTGGCCGGTTCCGCGCTCGTGCCGGGCGTGGGGGCGACGTCGCTGGCCGCGGTCCCCTTCGCCGGCCAGGTGGCGGTCGCCAAGGCCGTGCTCGACGGCGGACCGTCCACGGTTGTGCCGTCCGAGCAGGCGCGGCTCGCCGGCGTGCGGCTGGCGATCTCCCTGGCCGCGAGCGGCCTGGTCACGTGGCTGCTCCTCCGGGCGACGACCGCGGCGGTCACCGACGAGGAGATCCTGTTTCGCGGGCCGGATGCGGCGGCGACGCGGCGCTGGCGGCCCACCCGGCGGGTCCTGCCCACGCCCGCGCAGGGGATGGTGGCGGCGGCTGTCGGCTTCGCCGGCCTGTGGTACTCCCAGGGGCTGGCACCCGCCGATCTGGTGCGGGCGTTGCCGGTTCAGCTGGCATTGGCCACGCTCCTGCCGCTGGCGGTGCTGGCGTGGTGGCAGCGGGTCGATCTCCGTGCGACGTTCCGCATCCATTGGCCTGCGGGCACGCCCGGCCGCGGCCTCGTTTTCCTGGGGGCGGCGGCGGTCTGCGGTGGCTGTCTGTTTCTGGTCGGGGCCGCCGCGTTGCTGACGGCGCGGGGCACGCACCTCTCGCCCGAGGCCCGGCGGCTCTCGGAACGGCTCGTCGAACTGGTGACGACCGTGCCCTGGTGGGCCTCGTGGCTCTTGATCGCCGTGCTGCCGGCGGTCTGCGAGGAGTTGCTGTTCCGCGGGTGGATGCTCACGGCCTTGGCCGGCCGCCGGCCAGCGCCGGGCCGGGCGCTGGCTGCCGTCGCCATCCAGGCCGCCTGCTTCGCCGCCTTTCACCTGCTCCCGGAGCGGATGCCGCAGACCTTCGCACTCGGCCTCCTGCTCGGCTGGCTGACGCTCCGCAGCGCGAGCATCCTGCCGGCCATGCTCGCCCACCTCGTCCACAACACCGTGCCGCTGGCCTTGTATGCGCTGACCGTCGACGCCGTGCCGCGGGTCGAACCCGTGGCGTTCGGCCTGCCGGGCGCCGTCGTCGCCGGCGCAGTAGGATGTCTCGCCGCCGGCCTCGGCATCGCGTGGATCGTGACCCGCGGCACGCGTTCGGCCACGACCGGATGACGCAGCGGAGAGAGGCGCGATGCAAGCGGTGCGATTGGCGACAGCCGCGGTCCTGGTGCTGGGCGGGCTCCCGCTGGGGCCGATTGCCGCCGCGCCTGCGGCGGATCCGCCTGCCGCCCGACAGAAGCTGCGCGTGGCGGCCTTGCCCTTGCCGGCGGCGCTCGAATGGACCGGGCCCAAACCGAAGGGCGTGATCGTCGACGTCTGGGAGGAAGTCACGGACCGGATCGGGGTGACGACGGAGTACGTCCGCGTCGACACCTTCCATCATCTGCTCGACACGATCCGTCCGGGTGGCGACGTGGACGTGGCGCTCGGTCCGATAGCCATCACCGAGGCCCGGGAACGGATCGTCGATCTCACGCACCCCATCATCCATTCGGGCCTGCGGATCGTCGTCCGGCAGCGGCCCACGACGGGCTTTCTCGGGGCCCTCGAGTCGCTGGTTTCCTGGCAGCTCCTGAAGTTGCTCGCCACCGTCGTGGCCCTCGCGATCGCTTCCGGCCATCTGCTCTGGTGGTTCGAACGCCAGGTGAACCCCCGTTCGTTTCCGCCGTCGTATCCGCGGGGCGTCGGCGAAGCCGTGTGGTGGATCGCCTCCACGATCATCACCGGCGGCTGCGACGACAAGCACGTCGACAGCCGCTGGGGAAGGGTATTGGCCTTCGCGTGGATGGTCGGGGGGATCATGCTGCTGGCGGCGTTCACGAGCGTGCTCACCGCCACGATCACGGCCGAGCGGGTGACCGGCACGATCCACGGGCCTCGGGATCTCGCCGGCCGCACCGTGGGCTGCCAGGAAGCGGCCGTCTCGGTTTCATCGGTGCGGCAACGCGGGGGCACCGCCCAGGAGTTCGAAACCATCGCCGGCGCCCTCGACGCCCTCGCCCTCGGCATGGTCGACGCGGTGGTCGGCGAGAACCACCAACTGATGATCCTCGTCAGCCAGCGGGCAAGCGGCGACCTGCGGCTCGTGGGGCCGATCTTCGACTCTTTCGACTTCGGCTTCGGGCTGCCCACCGGCAGCCGGCTGCGCGAGCCTCTCAACGCCGCCATCCTGCAGATGCGCGAAGACGGCACGCTCGAGCGCATCCTGCAGGAATGGCTGGGCAAGCACGAGTGAGCCCGGTCGTCATCCGAACGTGATCAGCACGCCCGGATCCTCGTCCTCCTCGAAGGGGTCGAAGTCGCCGTCGAAGGGACCGTGAACGTGAGTGGCGGTGGCGCTGAACGGCATGGTGCGGGCTCCTCGTTCATCCACTGCACTCTCGGGCCGCGGTGGAATCAACTTGCTTGGAAAGCCCGGGAAAAGCCGCTATCGTGGCATCGTTTTCCCCGCCCAGCCCCAGCCCGACCCCCCTCTGAAGAGCCCCATGGCCACGACCGCCCCGTCGCCCGTCGACCCCTGGTTTCAGGATCGTTTCGCCCACCGCATCGGAGGCGCCGGCTACGGCAAGGGCACCGAGATCTACAAGTTCGAACTCATCAAGCGGGCCAAGCGGCAGGCGATCGCCGAGCACCCTGAGCGGCGGATGCTCGATTTCGGCATCGGCGAAAACGACGAGATGGCTCCGGAGAGCGTGCGGGCCGTGATGCGCCGCGAAATCGACCGGCCCGAGAACCGGGGCTACGCCGACAACGGCATCGCCGCCTACAAGGAGGCGGCCGCCGCCTTCATGGCCCGCGAGTTCGGCGTGCGGCTCGACCCGGTCACGGAGGTCAACCACTGCATCGGCTCGAAGACGGCCTACGCGATGCTGCCGGCGGCCTTCATCGACCCGGGCGACGTGACGCTGATGACCGTGCCGGGCTACCCCGTCGCCGGCACCGCTACCCGCTGGTACGGCGGCGTCGTCCATCGGCTGCCGCTGGTGCCGGAGAACGACTTCTTCCCGGATCTCGAAGGCATCCCGGCCGACGTCCTCGCCCGCACGAAGATGCTCGTCCTCTGCTACCCCAACAGCCCCACCGGCAAGACGGCCACGCGAGAGTTCTACGCCCGCGTCGTCGACTGGGCGCATCGCCATCGGGTGATCGTGGTGCAGGACGCCGCCCACATCATGCTCTCCTACGACGACGAGCCGCTTTCCTTCCTCTCCGTGGACGGAGCCAAGGAAGTGGGCGTCGAAGTGCACTCGATGTCCAAGGGATTCCACATGATCGGCTGGCGGCTGGGCTGGGTGTGCGGCCACGAGCGGATCGTGCGGGCCTTCGCCGACGTCAAAGACAACTGCGACTCCGGCCAGTTCATGGCGATCCAGAAGGCGGGGGCCGCGGCCCTCGCCGATCCGGAGATCCCGCGCCGCGTGCGGGAAAAGTATCGCCGTCGGCTGGAGAAGCTGGTGGGCGTGCTCCGTGCCGTCGGCTTCGACTGCGATATGCCGGGCGGCACCTACTTTCTCTACACGCAGGCGCCGCGGGGAGCCGGCGACCGGGCCTTCGCCACCGCCCAGGATGCCAGCCAGTTCCTCATCCACGAACTGTCGATCTCGACCGTGCCGTGGGACGACTGCGGCGCCTATCTGCGGTTCTCCGTCACCTACGAGGCGGAGGACGAGGCTGCCGAGGACGACCTCATGGCAGAGACCCACGCCCGCCTGACACGCGCCCGCCTCAAGTTCTGAGTTCTGACCCGTCTTGCCGAATCCCTTGCGGAGTTGCCGTCGATGAGTTTTTCATCCGTTCCACGCCTGTGCCTCGTCCTCGCCGTCGCCCTGTCGCTGCTTGTCCCGGCTGCCGGCTGTGGGTCGAAGAAGAAGACGAAGAAGGGCAAGACGATCGCCCAGCAGCTCGATGAGGCCCGCAAGGAGAAGACGCCCGACGCCCAGGCCCGGAAGCTGATCCGCATCGCCCGCACCCAGTTCAAGGCGAGCGACAAGACCGGCGCTGCCAAGACGCTCGCCGAGGCCACCGCCCTGATTCCCGCCGACGGCGAGGCGATGGTCTGTGGGCCGCGGCTCGTGGAGATCGCCGATCTGTACGCCGACATGGAGGATCGCAAGCCCGCCCGCGACGTGCTCAAGAAGGCGGTCGATCGGGCGCCCGACATCGGTGACCCCATCAGCCGGATCCGGCTGCTCGCCGACGCCGGCGGCATCTACGGGGCCAAGACGGGCGGCCTGGGCGACGGCAAGGCGGCCAGCACCGTGCTCGCCTCGGCCGTGGAAGCGGCCGGGACCGTCGAGGAGCGGTTCAAGGCGCAGGCGCTGGCGGCGATCGCCCTCGGCTACGCCCGGGCCGACCTCGCCAAGGAGGCGGGCAAGGTGGTCGAGGAACTCGAGGCCAGCGCGAAGGCCGTCGAGGAGATGCGACCGAAGGCCGAGGCGCTCGCGGCCGCGGCCCGCGTCCGGGCCCTGACCGGGGCGCAGGACGAGGCCGGGAAACTGCTCGCGGAGGCTGCCGACGCCGCCAAGAAGATCGAGGAGAAGGGCATGGCGGCCGAAAACCGGACCTACGCAC
This sequence comes from Pirellulales bacterium, assembly GCA_044358905.1. Taxonomy (GTDB): domain Bacteria; phylum Planctomycetota; class Planctomycetia; order Pirellulales; family UBA1268; genus QWPN01. The sequence continues at coordinate 13,655 of JBIKND010000009.1, forward strand.
TCCTCTCCGTCGCGTCGGCGTATCTCGCCACCGGTGACGCCAAGGCGGCGGCAACGCTGCTCAAGCTGGCGGAGAAGTCGTCGGGGCAGGTGCCCGATCCGGAAGGGCAGAAGAACGCGCTCGAGAAGGTGCGGATCCTGCAGGCCGACGTCGAGCGGAAGAAGTAGTGTCGCTCACGGCGGGGCGGGGCGAAGGCGTGTTGCACCACACTCGCTGCCGGCGGGCTGACACGGCGGAACGACCGCCGTTTGCCGACTGTAGCTGGAGCGGCGGTCTCTGACCGTCGAGCCCCCGGCTCGCGCCGGTGGGAGCACGTTGCCGCCGATGGTGCCGGATGCCCGATGCCGTGAAGCCCGAGGCGTGAGCCGAGGGAATGCGGATCCAATTTCCCATGGAGCGACGCGTATTCCCTCACCTTACGGTTCGGGCTTCCCGGCAACCGGGCACGACGGTCAGAGACCGCCGCTCCAGTTCAGGGACGACCGAGCCTCATGCCTTTGCTTTGCTCACGGTCTTGAGGGCCTCGAGAGCGAGTTTGCGGGCTTCCGCATGATCGACGAGCGGTTCCGGGTAGTCGCGGCCCAGGACGATGCCGGCCTTGGAGAGGACCGACGTATCCGCCTCCGCGGGCTCGTGGATGTCATCGGACGGCAGCTTGGCCAGTTCCGGCACCCAGGTGCGGACGTACGTTCCTTCGGGATCGAACTTCGTGCCTTGGCTCGTGGGATTGAAGATCCGGAAGTAGGGGGCGGCGTCGGCGCCGCAACCGGCGGCCCACTGCCAGCCGAGGGTGTTGGCGGCGAGGTCGGCGTCCACGAGCGTGTCCCAGAACCAGCGGGCGCCCTCCAGCCACGAAACGCGGAGATCCTTGACGAGGAAGCTGGCCACGATCATCCGCACGCGGTTGTGCATCCAGCCGGTGGCCCACAGCTGCCGCATCCCGGCGTCCACGATCGGAAACCCGGTCCGCCCCCGCTGCCAGGCCCGCAGGCCGACGGGATCGTTCGCCCAGGGAAACTTCGCGTAGTCGGCCCGCAGTGGCGCGTCGGCCGTGTGCGGGAAGTGGAAGAGCAGGTGGCCGGCGAACTCCCGCCAGCCGAGCTCCCGGAGGTAGACCTCGGGACTACCGGCGAGTTTCGCCGCCGGCTTTCCGCCCGCCGCGTCGCGCACGGCGTGCCACACGCGCCGCGGTGAGATCTCGCCGAAATGCAGGTGCGCCGAGAGGCAGCTCGTGCCCACGTGGTCGGGGCGGTCGCGCTCGGTGCCGTAGCCCGTCAGGGCCCGGTCGAGGAAAGAGTCGAGCCGCTTGTGCGCCCCGGCCTCGCCGGGCGACCAGGTCCTCTCCATCGTGCCGGCCCAGGGGATCGACGGCAGCAGGCCGAGGGCCTCGATCGCCAGGCCCGCCGCGGTCTTGGGGGCGGGGACGAGTTTCTTGGGCGCGGCCACCGGCGTCGCCGGCTCGTCCCGCGCGAGCAGCGCTCGCCAGAACGGCGTGAACACCTGGTAGGGTCGGCCCTCCTTCGTGGCCACGTGGGCCGGCTCGTAAAGCAGACCGCCGTTGAAGCTCTCGACGGCCAGCCCGTCGGCCGCGAGGGCCTGCTTGATTGCGGTGTCGCGTTTCACGATCGCCGGCTCGTAGCGGCGATTCCAGGTGACGTGCGTGGCGCCGAACTCGGTGGCGAGTTTCCGCAGGGTTGCCAGCGAGCCGCCGCGGCGGATGACCAGCGGGCACCCGGCCTTGGCGAGGGCCGCGGCGAGCTTCTCGAGGGATCGGTGGAGCCACCATCGCGACGCCGCGCCCGGCGCCCAGGGAGCTTCTTCCTCTGGCGCCCACACGAACACCGGCACGACCATCCCCCGGCCGGCCGCGGCTGCGAGCGCCGGGTTGTCGTCGATCCGCAGGTCGTGGCGAAACCAGACGATCGTGGTCGCGGCCATGGGGCGTCAGCCCATCTCGATCTCGTAGCCCTTGCGGTAGGGCCGGGCGAGCATGGCGTCGGCCTGCTCGTCGCCCACGATCCGCTCCTTCGCGTCGTCCCACTTCAGGCCGCGGCCGAGCCGGGCGCTGATGCCGGCAAGGTGGCAGATGTTGAGCATCTTCATGTGGGAGTGGACGTCCGAGATCGGGGCCCGGCGGTTGATCGTGCAGAGGAGGAAGTTCGCCCAGTGGGCCGACCGATCGTTTTCCAGGAGCGGCAGATTGCTGGCGTACACCTTCGTCAGTGCGTCCTCCGGCAGCGGGTTCTCGACGAGGTCTTCCACCGGCTTGCCGGCAAGCTTGCCGCGGCTGACGAAGATCCGCCCCTTGTCGCCCTCGATGAGCACGCCGTTGTCCTCGTCGTGCCGGATCACCATCTGGGTGCCGCCGGGGAAGTCGACCGTGAAGTGGAACTCCGTGGCCGTGTTGTAGCGATCCTTCTCGACGGGCATCCCGTCCTTGAACTCGACCGGGTGCTTGGCCGTGCCGCCGATCGAGAGCGGTCCCGCGGTCTGGCCGTTGAGGGCCAGCGCCCAGGTGGCGATGTCGACGTGGTGGGCACCCCAGTCGGTCAGCTTGCCGCCGGAGTATTCGTACCACCAGCGGAACTCGTAGTGGCAGTTGGTCTTGGCCTGGTTTCCATCCTTCATGAAGCGGTACTCGACGGCCGGGGCGGGGCCGAGCCAGCGGTCCCAGTCGAGGCCTGCCGGCGGCGGCACCGTCGGGATCGCGGGGCTCGTCGGCGAGCCGCCGATGCGGGCCTCGACGCGCGAGATCTTGCCCACCCGGCCTTCGGCCACCAGGGCCAGGGCCTTCACGAAGCGATCGAACGTGCTCCGCTGTTGCGTGCCCACCTGCACGATCCGGCCGGTCTCCTTCTGCACGCGACGGATGATCTTGCCCTCGTCGATCGTGAGCGTCAGCGGCTTTTCGCAGTACACGTCCTTGCCGGCCAGCATCGCCTCGACGACGGGCTTGGTGTGCCAGTGGTCGGGCGTGGCGACGTGGATCACGTCCACGTCCTTCCGTTCCAGCACCTTGCGGTAGTCGTCGAACACCGCCGCCTTGCCTCCGGCGAACTTCTGGTTCACCTCGTCGCGGCGACCGGCATCGACGTCGGCGATCGCCACGACATCGATCCACTTCTTCGCGGCGTTGAGATTGGCTTGGGAGATGCTGCCGGCACCGATCAGGCCGAGGGCGATGCGGTCGGAGGGCGACCGGGTCTCGGCCGCGAGCGTCCGCGGCTGCCAGGCGAAATAGGGCACGGCCACGGCGGCTGCACTGCCGGCGAGAAACGTGCGGCGCGAGGCGGTGAGACGGCGGGGCATGGTGGCGTTGCTCCGAGGGCCGGGGAATCGAAAGCGGCCGCGAAGTCTACCACGCCGACCCCGGCCCCTGTAGCGGCGGTCTCCGACCGCCGGCCGCTCGTGGGTCGCGGCTCAGGGCCGCCCGTGCCCCGTCGCCGGACGTTCGCTGCGCCCCTCCTGGGCTCCGCTCACTCGATGCCGCCTGCGCTGCGGCATCCATGCCTGCGCTGGCCGGCAACGCCGGCTCCCGGAGCACGGTCGGCCCCTCGCCTCCCGCATGGTGATGCTGAGTTGAGGAGCCGCGGTCTCCGGCCGCCGCTTCAGGATGGATCGCGAGTCCGGTCCGGCCGGCGTGCGTCACCGCTGTGTGCGCTGCCGCTCGATGAAGGCCTCGGGAATCACGAAGTCTTCGGTCGGGCTGCCGTCGGGTTCCGGGATCATTTCCAGCGTGTCGATCAGCGGGATTTCGATGTCCTGCTTCTCGATCAGCGCCGCCAGGGTCTTGGGGGAGATGCGTTCGAGGTTGCGGAGCTTGAGCGGGCCGTTTCGCGTGGCGAGAGCCTTCGCGACGGCGACGGCGTCGGGGGCATCGAGGGCCGTGATGCACGGGAGGTGGCCGTCCCATTTCGGTGACGCCGCCAGCGCCGCGGCGGAGGGGGCGTCGAGCGCCGTCAACCTCTCGACGGACAGGCTGGTGGCGGAGCAGGCCGCCAGTGCCGCGGCGACGTCGGCATCGATCCGGCGGAGGCCGGAGACGTGGAGTTTTTTGCCCGCGAAGCCTCCGAGCGCCCGCGCCGCCTCGGGCGAAAGTCCGGCCAGGTACCACAGTGTCCCGTCCCAGTTCCGTGACGCCGCCAGCGCCCCGGCGGTGTCGGCATCGACCGTTCGCAGGGCGGGCAGCCGACCATCCCAGGCCGTGGACTCCGTGATCGCGCGCGCAGCGTCACCCGTCAGCGTGGTGATGCCGGAGACGTCGAGTCGGGTGCCCTTGAAGCCTGCCAGGGCGCGGGCGGTGGGGGCGTCGATCGTGGTCAGGTTGGAGAACTGCAGGTGCGGGCCGGCGAACGTCGCGAGGGCCGCGGCGGTGTCGGCGTCGAGTTTCTGCAGGCCGCCGATGTGCAGCCGTTGGCCCTTGAAGGCCGCGAGGGCCACGGCCGTCTCGGCGTCGAGCGTCTTCAGGTTCGAGAGGACGAGGTCGGAGCCCGCGACCCGGGCGAGCGCCCGGGCCGTGGCGGCGTCGAGCGCGGTCAGTTGCGGGAGGTACCCATGCCACTGCTTCAGCCCGGCAAGCACCGCGGCCGTCTCGGCGTCGAGCGTCGTCAGCCCGGACAGGTCCAGTTGGCGGCCCTTGAACGCCGCGAGCGATCTGGCCTCCGCGGCGGTGATCGACTCCAAATATGGAAAGGACAGCCCGTCGCACTGCAGTTGTGCGAGCCGGCTCGCGCCGCCGGCGTCGAGAGAGGTCGGTGCTTTCAGGGACAGCCCCAGCGGATACCGGGCCAGCGTCGCGGCCGTCTCGGCGTCGAGCGTCGTCAGGCCGGAGAGATCGAGGCTGTCGGAAACCTGGCTGTCGAACTCGAGCAACGCGCGGGCCGTGGCCGCGTCGATCGTGGTCAGGCAGGGGAGGCTCCCGCCCCACCCGCGGGCCGCGACGAGAGCCCTGGCGGTGTCGGCGTCGAGCGTCGTCAGGCCCGTGAGACGCAAGGCACCTCCCCGCGTCGCGAGCGCACGGGCGGCGTCCGCGTCGAGCGCGGTCAGGCCATTGAGCCGGAGCCCGCCGCTATAACCCGCCAAGGCCGTGGCGACCTCGACGGGCAGCGTTTCGAGCCCGTCGAGCCAGAGTTCGCGGACCTGGGACGTCGCCAGCGCCTGGGCGGTTTCGGCGTCGATCGTGGTCAAGCCGACGAGCCGCAGCCTGGCCCCGCCGAAGGCGGCGAGCTCCGCGGCGGTTTCGGCGTCGAGCCTCGTCAGGCCCGAAAGCGACACATCATGATTCCTGTTCATAGCAACCACGCCTCCCCCCTCCGAGAACCCTCGGCCCACGAATGCCGCGAGCGCGCGGGCGGTAGGGACGTCGATCGCGGTCAGGCCGTCCACGTGCAGTGCAAGACCCTTGAATCGCGCGAGGGCCGCCGCGGTGTCGGCCGTCAGCGCGGTCAGGCCGTTGAGGAACAGGGGCCCCCGGACGTACGCCGCCAAAGCCGTAGCCGTCTCCGCATCCAAAGACTCGAGGCCGTTCAGCGGGAGGGCGGTCGGGATCCGGTAGGCGGCCGAGCCCGCGGCCGCCTTGGGGCTGGTCGCCCGCGGCAGGGCGTTTCCGAGCAGATCCCTGTCCGTGCGCGGAACCTCGATTTCGACATCGGCCCCGGGAAAGTCCGCGACCAGCTGCCGCGCCTCGTCCGCCGTCAGGCTTTTGATCGCGTCGGTGTCGGCGGGCCAGTCCGCGGCCCGCCCGGAAGCGGTGCCGACCGCGGCGATCGCGACGAACAGCGAGCGGAGCCAAGGCGACGAGCGGACGCGATCCATGGCGGGCCTCCGGGTGGGCGGGGTGGGGGGCCGTGTGGCGACACGAACGACTTCGCACCGGCCGCGGGGTCGGATGCGGCGGTCTCCGACCCTTGGTCTTTCCCCTGTAGCGGCGGTCTCTGACCGCCGCTGCTTGCGACGGCCATCGAGCGCTGGTTTCGACGGTCGGAGACCGCCGCTACAGCATGGCGCGGAAGGCTTCGCTGCTGGTGCGTTGCCGGCGCTCGCGCACGTTTTCCCGGCTACCGCGCGAGGGCTGCGTGCAGCACCTGCACGGGGTGGAGAGCGGTGCGGCCGGTGCCGTCGGCGATCTGGTGACGGCAGCTCGTGCCCGGCGCGGCGATGATCACGTCGGCCGCGGCCGCCCGGACCGCGGGAAAGAGGACCAGGTCGCCGATTCGCATCGAGACGTCGAAGTGCTCCCGCTCGTACCCGAACGAGCCGGCCATCCCGCAGCATCCGCTGGGGATCACCTCGACCGTGAAGTTGCGAGGCAGCCGCAGGATCGTCGCCGAGCAGTCGACCGATGCCAGGGCCTTCTGGTGACAGTGGCCGTGGAGCTTCACCGTGCGGGGGGCTGCGGTGAAGGCCGCCGCGCCGATCCGCCCGGCGGCCGCCTCGCGGGCGAGGAACTCGTCGATGAGCAGCGTGCGGGAGGCGAGGCGACGGGCCGCCGCGGCGAGCGGCTCGGGTACGAGGTCCGGATACTCGTCGCGGAAGCCGAGGATCGCCGACGGCTCGATGCCGACCAGCGGTGCGTCGTCGGTGATGATCGGATCGAGGAGTTCGACGTTCCGCGCGGCGAGCGTGCGGGCCTCCCGGAGGAGCCCCTTCGAGATCTGCGCGCGGCCGCTGTCGACGTGCCGGGGGATCACGACCTCGTACCCGAGGGCCTCGAGCAGTTCCACGGCGGCGATCCCGACCGGCACGTCGAGCAGGTCGGTGAACTCGTCGCAGAACAGGTGCACGCGGCCGAGTGGCCCCGGACCGCGGGCCGGCCGGCGGCGGTGCCAGGCGGAGAGCGTGGTGCCATGGAGCCGGGGGAGGGAGCGGCGCGGCGCGAATCCCAGGAACCGCTTCACGAGACTCGACACGCCCGGCGCCGTGACGGCGAGGTTGTAGAGCCAGGGGGCGAGCATGGCCCGCCGCATCGCGGCGGCCGAGCCCGCGATCAGGCGGCTGCGGAGCGGCACGCCTTCCGCGTCGTGGTGGTGCTGTTCCCACTCCGCCTTGAGCCGGGCCATGTCGACGTTCGACGGGCACTCGCTCTTGCAGGCCTTGCACGACAGGCAGAGGTCCATGACGGCGGCGAGTCGCGGATCGGTCCAGGGATCGGCCGCTCCGCGGCCCCCCTCGAGGGCCTGCCGGAGCACATTGGCCCGGGCTCGGGTGGTGTGCTCCTCGTCGCGGGTCGCCATGTAGCTCGGGCACATCGTGCCGCCGGCAGCCGCGGGCTTGCGGCACTGCCCCACGCCCGTGCACTTCTCGGCGGCCCGCAGCACGCCGCCGGTGTCGGCGAAGCGAAACACGGTGTCGTGTCGGGGCGGCGGTTCGCCCGGCACGATCCGCAGGGAGGTGTCCATCGGCGGCGTGTCGATGATCTTGCCGGGATTGAAGATCCCCTGCGGGTCGAAGGCCCGCTTCACCCGCACGAGCAGGTCGTAGCATGCGTCGCCGACCATCGTGCGGATGAACTCGCCCCGCAGCCGTCCGTCGCCGTGCTCGCCGCTCAAGGAGCCGCGGTAGCGCTTCACGAGAGCGGCGACGTCGGTGGCCACGCCGCGAAACATCCGCAGGCCGTCGGCCGTCCGCAGGTCGAAGAGCGGCCGGAGGTGCAACTCGCCCGCCCCGGCGTGGGCATAATGCACGCTCTCGATGCCGTACTTCTCGGCGAGCAGCCGGTCGAAGTCGGCGATGTAGGCCGGCAGGTCTGCGACGGCCACGGCGGTGTCCTCGACGATCTCGCGGGGCTTCTTGTCGTCGGGCACGTTGTTGAGCAGCCCCTGGCCCGAACGCCGCAGTTCCCACACCTTCTGGGCGTCGGTGCCGAAGAGCGTGGGAAAGGCGTAGCCGATGCCGGCCACGCGGAGCTCCGCGGCGAGGGCGTCGAGCCGCCCGGCGAGGACCGCCTCGTCGGCGTGCCGCAATTCGACGACGAGAATCGCCCCGGGATCGCCGACCACGAACTCCCGGTTCTTGGCCTGCTCCCGATTCTCCTTCGTGCAATCGAGGATCGGCTTGTCGATCAGTTCGCAGGCGGTGGCCCGGGCCTCCGCCGGTCGATCGGGTCGCATGACGATCACCGTGCCGCGCAGGGCCTCGTCCACGGAGCGGCAGTGGACGCACAGCAGGGCGCCCGGCGGTGGCAGGGGAATCACGTCGAGTTCGTATTCGACCCCGAAGAACAGCGTGCCCTCGGAGCCGGCGATCAGATCGCAGAAGTTGAACGGTCGGTCGCTCGCGGGATCGAAGCAGGAGGCGTTCATGAGGGCGTCGAGCGCGTAGCCGGTGTTGCGTCGCGTGACCTCGGGCTTGGGAAACGAGTCGCGAACGAGTCGCCGATTCGAGGCGTCGCCGAGCAGGTTGCGGATCGCGCAATAGATCCGGGTTTCGAGTGAATCGGGGCCTGCGCACTTGGCGGCGAACTCCGCGGCCGAGAGCGGACCGAACGTGACTTCCGAACCGTCGGCCAGGAAGCCGCGGACCGAGACCAGGTGGTCGCGGGTGGTGCCCCAGGCGATCGAGTTGGCTCCACAGGAGTTGTTGCCCACCATGCCGCCGATCATCGCCCAGCCGGCGGTCGAGGTCTCCGGCGGGAAGAACAGGCCGTGCCCGGAGAGGAAGCGGTTGAGCTCGTTGCGGACCACGCCCGGCTGGACGCGGACCCGGCGCCGCGCGGCGTCGAGGGCCACGATGCGGTTCAAGTGCCGCCCGGCATCGACGACGATCCCACCGCCCACCACCTGGCCGGCGAGCGACGTGCCGGCGGCCCGCGGGATCAGGCCCACGCCGTGCTGGGCGGCGAAGCGGACCAGTTCGCGGACATCGGCATCGTTCTCCGGCAGGGCCACGGCCAGCGGGCGCTGCTGGTATTCGGAGGCGTCGGTCGCGTAGATCGTGCGCGACGTCGCATCCACGAGCAGCCGGCCCTGCAGCCGCGCGGCGAGGTCGGTGAGGGGGAGATCAGGTAGCGGGCTGGCGGTGGCGATGGACATCACGACTATCATCCTCGAAACGGGCCGATCATCCAGCGGAGTCGCGATACCCATGCCGGGAGGCCAGCTTTCCCTGTTCGGCGACGAGCCCGGCCCGGTGCGCCGGGCGACCCGTCCGGTGGAGATCCTGCCGGCAGACGTGCCGGACGACGTCCGCCGGGTGGCCGCGGCGCTGCCCGCTTCGATCCGGCTGGGCACGAGCAGCTGGTCCTTTCCAGGATGGACGGGTCTCGTGTACGGCCCATCGGCCGCGGGTAAACCGCACGGCGAGGCAGTGCTCGCCCGGGCGGGCCTGGCCGCCTACGCCGCCCATCCGCTGCTGCGGGCGGTGAGCCTGGATCGCACGTTCTACGCGGCACTCGCCGCGAAGGATTTCGCGCGGTATGCGGCCCAGGTGCCGGAGGGTTTCCGGTTCGTCGTCAAGGCGCCGGCCGCGTTCACCGATCCGGTCGTGCGGCAGCACGGCTCCGGCATGGCCGCCCGCGACAACCCGACGTTTCTCGATGCCGCCGGGGCGGCGACCGCCTTCGTCGCGCCGGCGACGGCCGGGTTGGGTGCGAAGGCCGGGCCGCTCGTGTTCCAGTTTCCGCCCCTCGGCCGCCGCCTCCTCGCCGACGTGCCCCGCGTCATCGCGCGGATCGCCGCCTTCATGACGATGATGGCCCGTGGTTCCGCGGCCGGGGATGCGCTGCTCGCCGTGGAGGTGCGCGACCCGGAACTCTGCACCGCGGAGATGGCCGCGGCCCTCCGCGATGCAGGTGCCCTGCCCTGCCTCGCCATCCATGCCCGCATGCCGCCGGCCGCGGTCCAGGCCACGACGCTGGGCCTCGACTGGGACGCGTGCCCGTGGCCGCTCGTGGCCCGCTGGAACCTGCACGCGGGGAGAGCCTACGAGGAGGCGCGGGCCGACTATTTCCCTTTCGACCGCCTGGTGGAGGAGGACGAGCCGACCCGAACCGCGGTGGCGAGCCTGGCCGCCCGGGCCGCCGCTCGGGGCCGGGAGGTGTTCGTCACGATCAACAACAAGGCCGAGGGCTCGGCGCCGCTTTCGGTGCTGCGCTTGGCGGAGGCGATCACGGCGCCGGGGCCGATCGCCTGACGCCGCTCACTTGGCCACGATCCGGACTTCGCGTTCCTCGGCTTCCTTGCCTTCACCGCCGCCGCGGCGGACCTTGAAGATGAAGATGTCGCCCTCGTTGAACTGCGTCCGCAGGCTGCGGTCGAAGGCCCGGAACTCCTGCTTGCTGCGGAGTTCGAGCCGGCGGCCATTGATGGCCACGATCTCGTCGCCGGCCTGGAGCCCGCCGGTGGCGGCGGGCGTGCCTTCCTCGACCTCGGCGACCCGGGGAATGAAATCGTTGCCCCGCGGCCGGACCAGCCGCATCCCCACCTGGCAGCGCTTCGGGGCCACGAGGGTCGCCTGGAGCACCGCCTCGGCGCCGTCGCGTTGCACCGTCACCTGCACGTCGTGCCCCTCGGGGTAGATGCCGAGAATCGCGGCAAGCCGCAGGGCGTTGGCCACCGGGGCGTCGTCGATCCGCAGGATCACGTCGCCCGGCCGGAAGCCGGCCGATGCCGCAGCCGAACCCTCGGCCACGTCCTTTACCTTCACGCTCTCCGGCCGCTCGGGCTCGCCACCGGCGAAGCCGAGACCGGGAACGCGGCCGTGCTTCACCTCGCCGCCGCCGGCCGCCTCCAGCCGTGGCAGCCAGAGCTTGATCTGCTTGGCGCTGATTGCGAAGCCGAGGCCGGTGTTGCTCCGCAGGCCGAACCGCGTGCTGATCTGGCCGTTGATACCGACCACGCGGCCGGACATGTCGATCAGCGGGCCGCCCGAGTTGCCCGGGTTCACCTCGGTGTCGGTGACGATGCACTCGGTGTAGGTGCGCTGCGTGTGGTGCAGTGCCGAGACGATGCCGGCGGTGAACGTCGGCGCCTGGTCGAGGACGCCGAGGCCGAAGGGGTTGCCGACGGCCAGCGTCTCGTCGCCGACGGCCAGGGCGTCGGAGTCGCCGAGTTCGAGAAACGGCACCGTCTGACCTTCCTTGAGTTCGAGCTGCAGGGCGGCGAGATCGCCGTACGGGTCGGTGCCGAGCAGCTTGGCCCGGAACGAACTGCCGTCGCCCAGCCGCACGGTGTAAGACCGCTTCCCCTCGATCACGTGGTCGTTGGTGAGCACGAGGCCGTCCGGACGGACCACCACACCGCTGCCGCCCTCCACGAACACGAAGGCGGGACGGACCTTCACGCACAGCTCGACGAGGTCGGTGGTCGCCTCGGCGGCGTCCGGTGCAGCGAGGAAGGCGAGCAGAAGGAAGGCGCGGCAGGCGTTCATTTGTTCTCCCCCAGCGTCACTTGGAAGGCCTGTGACTCGTCGGTCGAGAGGACACCCTCGAACCGCTCTCCTGGCTTGAGTGACTGCTTGAGCCGCTTGATGTCGTCGACCGTCTCGATCTCGCGGTTGCCGACCATGAGGCGGGGGCCGCCGCCCTTGCGCTGCACGCGGATCTCCACCACTTGCCCGGCCTTGCAGGAGGCGATCCGCTCCGTGAGCTCGTTCCAGCTGTTCACCTCCGCCCCGTCCATCTCGAGAAGGACGTCGCCGCGCTTCAGGCCGGCCTTCTCGGCTGGTGAGCCCGGCGCCACGCCGCCGATCACGACGTTGTCGGCGAAGGCCTTCGACTCGTCGGCCTGCACGCCGAGAAACGGCCCCGGGATGCGGTCGAACGATTTGCCTCCCTTCATCGCCTCCAGGACGTCGCGGATCCGGTCGGCACGGGCGGCCATGCCGACGCCCGAGTTCGGGGCCCGGGTCCACATCATCAGCTGCTGGGCGCTGACGAGCCTGCCGAGGAGCGTGTCGGGCTGGATGGGGGCAGCCGCCAGGCCGAGGAAGTTGCCCGCCCGATCGACGAGCGGGCCGCCGGAGTTGCCGTAATTCAACAGCGCGTCGGTCTGAAACTGGTAGCCGCGATTCCGCGTGGGTGCCGAGACGATGCCCGCGTTGAGCGTGAAGCCGGGCGGCTCTCCGGGCAGATAGCCCACGAGGCCGACCGCGTCGCCGAGCTGCGGGGAGATCGAGTTGCCCGTCACGTCGTACCACGGCAGGTCGGCGGCCTCGATCTTCAGAAGCGCCACGCCGAGCGGCTCGTGCCGGGCCACGACCTTGGCCTCGTGCCGGCTACCGTCGCGGAGGACGACGGTGACCTTCTTGATCGCGTTGGGCCGTTGCTCGACGCCGCCCTCGGGATCGCCGAGCAGTTTCTGAATCGGCTCATGGACGTCGAAGCTGCGCGGCTTGCCGGTCGCCTTGCCGATGAACGCCATGTCGCCGCCGACGTTGAACAGACTGGTGAGCACGAAGCCGTCGGGGGAGACGATCAGGCCGGTCACGGGCCCCGCGGGCCGGCGGAGAAGCTGGTTCACCTCGAATGCCCGGGCGAGATTCAGGTAGTCGTTGAACCGCTGCATCCGCTGCGGCTCACCAAGCTTGTCGAAATCCTTGATGCCCGCCCGAAACTCCTCCCACGATGTCCGCGGCAGGGTCTCGGCCGGGAATTGCCGTTCCACCTCGACGGCCACCAGGGACGGGGCGATCTCGCCCGCCACGGTCTGCAGAGGATGCGTCGCGGCGGGCGTGGCCGCGCCCGCCGGCGGGAGGATCCCGCCCGCTGCGAAGGGCGCGAACCGCTCCACCAACACCGTCGTCGGCACCGCCGTGCCCTGCCAGCGGAGCGGCAGCGTGCCCAGCGTGAGCACGCCGCACACGCGGCCCGCCTCGTCCACGAGCGGGCCGCCGTCGGACCCGGGATTCACCGCCGCGGTCGTCTCGATGGCCGTTCCGGCGTACGTGGCCTCGGGGTGCTTGGGCACGTCGTAGATGCCGCTGACGATGCCACGGCTGAACGACGCGCGGCCGTTGGTGAGCAAGGCGTTTTCGACGTCGGAGGCGGTGTAGGCGGTGGTGCCGACGGCGGGCAGTTCCCGCGCCACGGGCAGGAACGGCAGGCTGCCCTCGGCGTCGACCTTGATCAGCGCCGCGGCCAGCTTCTCATCGACGGCCACGATCGTGGCGTCGCGGACCACGAATCCCGGAAAGGTGACGCGGATCTTCCGCGCTCCCGGTGGCACGACGCTCGTCGCGGTGAGGACATGACCGGAGGGACTGACGACGATGCCGGTTCCCGAATGGTTGATGAACGCGTCGGCGCCCTCGCAGCGGATGCCGACCGTGCCGGCGAGCGTGGCATCGGCGATCGTGCGTGCCGCGGAGCGTTCGGCTTCATTGCCCTGCGCGAAACCGATCACAGCCAGGGTCGCGGTCAGCGTCCAGATGGCGAACGTGTTAGGTCGATGCATGGGCGTCTTTCCGACTGAGATTTTGGGGCCGTGCACGCACCCGAGTGTATGGCATTCGACCGGCTCGGGCAGCGGGGGACGCTTGCGAGGCTGCGACGGCGGCCGTACAACGGTTTCGCGTCCGCATCGGATCTGGATTCGGGGAGTTTTCGCATGGCATCGGCCGTCCGCACATCCGCCCTCCTCCCGGCAGCGAAGAACGTGGCCACGGCCCTCGGCCGGGCCCTCGACGCCGGCCAGGGCATCCTCCGCCTCTCGCCCACCTGGGTGCCGCGGAGTTTCCTCCATCCCGGCAAGCGGGTTCGCCTGCACCCGGACGACTACTACGCCTACGGCCTGGACCGGGGCGGCATCGACGAGCGCTGGTTCGCCAGCACCACCGAGGCCGCCAACGAGGGCCGCGTGCCCGACGAGGGGCTGTCGTGGTGCGTGTTCGAGGGGGAGCGGTTCCTGCTCCGCGACGCCGTCGTCGAGGGTGGGGCGCGGCTCGTCGGCAAGGCGATCTGGGATCGCTACCACAAGTGGCCCGTGTATTCGAAGTTTTTCGACAACATGGGTCCGATCCCGCACCACATGCACCAGTCGTTCGACGACGCCAAGCTCGTCGGCCAGGAGGGCAAGCCCGAGAGCTACTACTTTCCGCCGCAGTACAACAACTGCGACAACAACTTTCCCTACACCTTCATGGGGCTCGAGCCGGGCACCACGAAGGACGACGTGCGGAAGTGTCTCGAGAACTGGAACCGCGGTGACAACGGCATCATCGATCTCGCCAAGGCCTACCGCCTGAAGCGCGGCACCGGCTGGCTGATCCCGCCGGGTGTGCTTCACGCCCCGGGCTCGCTCCTGACCTACGAGCCGCAGTGGGGCAGCGACGTGTTCGCGATGTTCCAGTCGCTCGTCGAGGGCCGGGCCGTGCCCTGGAGCCTGCTCGTCAAGGACATGCCCGGCGAGAAGCACCGCGACCTCGACTTCATCATCGGCCAGCTCGACTGGGAGAAGAACGTCGACACGCACTTCAAGGAGAGCAACTATCTCGAGCCGATCGTGGACGAGAAGCGCAGCGCCCCGGGTGCGACCGACCGCTGGATCGTGTACGGCCACGTGGACGGCCGGCAGCTGTTCAGCGCCAAGGAGCTCACGCTCGAGCCGGGCGCGAAGATCACCATTCACGACGCCGGCGCCAGCGGCTGGATCACGGTGCAGGGCGAGGGCCGGGTGGGCGGGCACGAAGTCGCCACGCCGACGCTCATCCGCTTCGGCCAGATGACGGCCGACGAGCTCTTCATCTCGGCCGACGCCGCGGCGGCGGGCTACGTGGTGGAAAACACCGGCCCCGGCCCGCTCGTCTCGCTCCGCTACTTCGGGCCGGACGTGCACGCCGACCTGCCCAGGCACGGGAGGAAAAACTAGTCTGACGCAACAACCTCACCCATCAGCCGCTTGACGAGGGGTTGCCCGTACCGTCGAGCCGGCGTAGACGGCCAGCGAAGCCAGGATGGCGGAGCGCAGACGTCTCCGAGTGAGCGGAGGGCAGGATGCCCGCAGCGAACGTCCGGGCGAGACGGTACGGGCAACCCCGGCCCGCGTCTCGCGCCGCAGCGCCGGTGTGATCCTATTCAAGTGAGGACCTGACCCATCATGCCCATGCACGCCGCCCCGAAACTTCACAACGCCATGTGGCCCGGCCTCGTCGGCAAGGGCACCGACCCCGGACAGGAGCCACCGATCTCGCTCGAGCGGATGCTCCAGCTCACGGCCGCGGCCAACTTCAACGGCCAGAAGTTCGACGGCATCGACTACTTTCTGTTCCTGCCGCACACGAACCCCGAGGCGAGCGACGCCGAACTCGGCACGATCGCCGACCTGATCGCCTCCTACGGCTTCGCGGTCGGGTCGCTCGTGGCCCCCGTCTGGCCGGGTACGGTGGGCGACTCGGCGATGGGCGACGCCGCGGCCCGGGAGAAGTTTCTCTCGGCCGTGAAGATGGCCTGCCGGATCGCCACGGTGTTCGAGAAGCGCGGCGTGCGGAAGTACGGCGTGATCCGCATCGACTCGGCCGAGTTCGGTGTGGCGAAGTGGCGGGAGAACCCGCGGGCCAACACGACGAAGATCGCCGCGACCTTCCGCGAGGCGGCCCGGATCGCCAAGGATCACGGCCAGCGGCTCGCCGCCGAGGGGGAGATCTGCTGGGCCGGCATGCATTCCTGGCGGGACATGCTCGACCTGCTCGAGGAGGTCGGGATGCCCGAGGCGCTCGGCTTCCAGGCCGATCTCGCCCACACCTACCTCTACCTGCTGGGCTACAACGCGCCGGAGCACGCGCTCGTGCAGCCCGGCTACACCGCGGCCGAGTTCTGGCCGGCCTACGAGGCGATGGTGGCGAAGCTCCGGCCGTGGACGATCGACTTTCACGTCGCCCAAAACGACGGCCACGTGCACGGCGCCGGGGCGCACGACAAGACGGGCAAGCATTGCCCGGCCGACGATCCCAACGGCAAGCTCGACATCGTGAAGTGCTCGGGCTACTGGCTCCAGGGCGCGGCCGAACGCGGCATCAAGCACATCTGCTGGGACGGCTGCATGTTTCCCAACGCCACGCTCGAGAACCCCGCGACCTGGAACACCATCCTCAAGACGATGATCGCCGTCCGCGACGCCCACGGCTGGGCGTAGCCAGCGGCACCCTTCATCGGCAGCCGACGTGCCGATGAGGCGGAGGGGTCGGCGTGAGGATCGCGAGCGTGTCAGCGAGCGAACTCATCCCGCCCCGCAGCCGGACCATTTCGAACGATCTCTCACGACAGAGGAGCCCCTCGCATGGCTAAGCAGCTTCGCATCGGCATGATCGGCTACGGCTTCATGGGCCGCGCCCACTCCAACGGCTACAACCGCGTCAAGGACTTCTTCGACCTCGAGTATCTCCCGGTCCTGCAGGCGGTCGCCGCCCGTGACGCCGACAAGGCTCGGGCCTTCGCCGACCGCTGGGGCTACAAGCGGGTCGAGACTGACTGGCGAAAGCTCGTCGCTGCCGACGACATCGACGCCATCGACATCTGCACGCCCAACAACCTCCATGCCGAGATCGCCATCGAAGCGGCCAAGCACGGGAAGGCGATCCTCTGCGAGAAGCCGCTGTCGATGGACGTGGCGGAGGGGGAGAAGATGTGTGCGGCCGTCGAGAAGGCCGGCGTGCCCAACACGGTTTGGTACAACTACCGCCGCATCCCGGCGGTGACCTTCGCCAAGCAGATCATCGACTCCGGGGCCCTCGGCCGCGTGTTCCACTACCGGGCCGAGTTCCTCCAGGACTGGACGATCAACGCCGATCTCCCCCAGGGCGGAGCGGCTCTGTGGCGGCTCGACGCCGCGGCGGCCGGCAGCGGCGTGACGGGCGACCTGCTCGCCCACTGCATCGACACGGCGATCTGGCTCAACGGTCAGGTGGCCGACGTCACGGCGATGACCGAGACGTTCGTCAAGGAGCGGACGCACCAGCTCACCGGGAAGGTCGAGCCGGTGAAGATCGACGACGCCTGCTCGTTCCTCTGCCACTTCAAGAACGGATCGCTCGGGCTCTTCGAGAGCACGCGGTACGCCCGCGGCCACAAGGCCCTCTACACGTTCGAGATCAACGGCGAGCACATGAGCCTGAAGTGGGACCTGCACGACCTCCACCGTCTGCAGATCTTCGACTACAAGGACGCGGGGCCGATGCGGGGCTGGAAGAGCGTGCACGTCACCGACAGCGACCATCCCTACATGGGCAAGTGGTGGGTGCCGGGGCTGGCGATCGGCTACGAGCACTCGTTCGTCCACCAGGTGGCCGACTTCCTCGAGGCCTACGCGAAGAAGCAGCCCTGTCCGCCCACCTTCCGCGACGCGCTGGAGACGCAGAAGGTCTGCGACGCGGTGCTCGCCAGTGCCGCGAGCCACCAGTGGGCCAAGGTTTCCTGACCCCGCGGACGATCCGATGGGCCGGCCTGGCGGTCCTCGGGGCGGCAGCCGTGGGGGCGTGCGCCCGGCCGCTGGTGTACGAGGTGGATGGCGTGTCGATGGCGCCGGGCCTCGTGCCGGGCGACCGGGTGACGAGCGGGCCGTTCCCGCTCCTCGATCGGCTGCGTCGGCCCCGGCGGTTCGACCGATGGGTGCTCGCGACTGCGGACGGGGCGGCGGCGATCAAGCGGGTCGTCGGCCTGCCTGGCGAGCGGGTGTCGATCGCCGCAGGCGACCTGGCCATCGAGGGCACGACCGTGCTGAAGGGTCCACGGCAGCTGGCAGAGATCGGCGCGCCGGTGACTGCCGGGCTGCCGGCCACGACCGGGAGTTGGTCGATGGCGCCGCGGGAGATACTCGACGACTTTGGGCTCGACGCGGGCCGCAGCGTCGTGCTCCTGTTGGTGCGGGACGTGGGATTCGCGGCCGTCGTGACGGTGTATGGTCCGTCAGGCTGCGCCGTCCGTGCCCGGGCGACCGTCGGCCGGACGGTGGTCACGTGGCGGCTGCCGTCCGGACGGTTCGCGATCGTCGCCGGTCGTCTCGACGGGCATGTCGTCGCCGTAGCCTGGCGGCTGCACGGTGCCACCACGGATCGGCCCGGCCGGTCGTGCCTGCCGCCGGGCCCTCCGGATCGCTGGTCGGCCGCCGCGCCGTGGGCCGAGGCCGATCCCGCGACCGATCGGTCGCCGCCCTGCGCACTGGCGATCGAGCCGGCTGGCGGCGCGACGTCGGCCATCGAGCGGGTCGATTTGTGGCGGGACGTGTTCCATCGGCCCGCCGCCGACGGCGTTACCGAGTGGACGCTGGCCGCCGACGCCGTGTTCACGCTCGGCGATCATCCCGCAGCGAGCCGCGATTCGCGGCACTGGGGGCCGGTGTCGCTCGCGGCGCTGCGGCACCGCGTGGCCGCCGTGGTGTTCGCGGATCGCTGATCAGACGGCGGCCTGGGGCAGCATCCGGTCGGCCTCGTGGAGCACGACCACGCTGTCGGCCCGCTCGACGAGCCGCGCGATCACGTCGGGACCGGCGGCGAATCCGAACTCGAGATCCTCGACGGCCGTCTCGTCGATGTCCGACAGCAGCACGAGCCGGCGGTCGCCCAGGGCTCGGGCGAAGAGGCGGGTCTGCAGGGCGTCGGCGACGAGCACACCGTCGCGGGTGCCGACCGCCTCGTGGACGAGCCGTTCGAGCGCGGCGCCCTGCCGCCAACGTTGGAAGACGATGCCCGGGGGCTCCGCCACCCGGCAGGCCACGCAGATCGTGCCGTCAGGACGCGTGACGCGGGCCGCGGCGGCCACGGCCGTCGTCACCGCCGCGAAGGACCGCGGATCGGACAGTGAGACGACGGCCAGTTCGACCGGCTCGTCGACGGCGGGACACCAGGCCCGAGCGGCCGCCCGGGCCGAGCGGCCGGCCTCGTCGGGCAGGCCGAAGGTGGCGGCGTGGAGGCTGCCTGCATGGCCGGCCACCAGTCGCAGGCTCGCACACACGCCCAGTTGCCAGGAGATGTCGTGCATCCGCGCCTTCCAGTCGGGCAACGCCAGCCGTCCGCGGCGGGCGAGATCGACCGTCAGCCGCTCGGCGGCCGACCGCCGCGAGAACGCGGGCCAGAGTTCGCCCGCCAGCGACCGGCCGCCGAGGGCGGCATCCCAGCCCCATTCGCCGACGGCGACCACCACGTCGGCATCGACGAGCTGGCGGGCGAGATACAGCGGGTGGCCCGCTTCATCAGCGGCCAGATAGGCGGTGCCCGCATCGACCGTCGCATCGAACTCGGCCGCACCGGGAGGGATGGCGGATGCCCCCGCCTGCGCCGCATGCAGGACATGGATGGCGTCGGCCTCCACGCCCGCGGCGCACAGCCCATCAACGACCGCCGCGACGACCGCCGCCGCCTGTGGCACGGCTCCCGACACCGCGACGGCCACGCGGTCTCCCGGGACCACGTGGGCTGCCAACGGCGGGCCGTGCAACGGCGCGGCCAAGGCCGCGGCCACGCGGTCACCAGCGGCTGGCCCCGCGACACCGGCGGGGCCGTGGCATTCCGTTACGAGGCCCCCCTCCGCCGTCTCCAGGACGAGCGGATCGTCCGCGCCGTAGTCGAGCGTGATCGTGTCCAAGCGAGTTTCGGAACGAGGTCGGGGTGGCGGGTCGGGAACGTGCGTGGGGAATTGCGAAATTGTAGCGGCACGACGGCCCCGCAGAATGCTCTGGCCGCGCCGCCCGGCTTTCGGCCAAGATGCGGCCATGTGCTTCGCCCGTCGTCCCCATGCGCCGATCATCATCGTGCTCGCCTTCGCGGCCACCTGCCTCACCGGCTGTGGCGAAGACGCCCGCGGCCTCGTCGAGTCGATGGGCCGCGCCTACCGCGCCGCCGATCACTACGCCGACGACGCGCGGGTGAAGGTCGTGCGCACCCGCGGTGATGGATCAAGCGAGGAGACGCATCCCTTTCGGGTGGCGTTCACGCGGCCGGACAAGATCCGCATCGAGGCCTACGACGCCCGGATCGTGGCCGACGGCGGCAGGCTCCGCGCCGCGGTCGGCGGCATTCCGGGGCAGGTGCTGACGGAGGAGGTGAAGAGTCCGCTCGGACTCGACCAGCTCTTCGCCGATCCGGAGCTGCGGGGCACGCTCTCCGAGGGCGAGGCCGGCTGCCCCACCCAGTTGCCCCTCCTCCTGGCCGACGACACCGTCGAGTTGATCCTCGGCGACGCTCGCGAACCGCTGCGGATCGTGGCCACCGAGACGATCGATGGCCATGCATGCGCCCGCGTCGAGATACCGAAGCCCGACGGCACCCTGGAACTCTGGATCGACCGACGCACCAAACTGCTGCGCAGGATGAAAGTTCCCACCGACGCCTACGCCGAACTGCTGTCGCGGCAGTCGGGGGCCGTGACGGGCGTGTCGGTGGTCGTGGACTTCGTCGGCGCGTCGTTCGCGGCCGCGCCGCCGGCGGAAGCCTTCGCCTTCGAAGTGCCCGCCGGGGCGGCGGCGGTGCCGCGGCTCGAGCCCCTGCGGCCGCCCCGGCCCGTCAGCCCGCTGGTGGGCCGCCGCGCCGAGGCCTTCGCCATCACGGGCCTCGACGGCAAGGCCATCGACCGCGAGACGCTGGGCGGTGCGCCGGCGGTGATCGAGTTTTTCTTCACCGGCTGCGAGCCGGCCACCCGCACCATGCCCCAGGTGGCCGCGGGCATCGCCCGGTTTCGTGATACGCGGCGTGAGGCCGGCGGAACGCCGCTCGCGATCCGGCACGTGGCGGTGAGCGTGGACGAGGCCGACGTCGATGCGGGCGAACTGCGGAAGCAACTCGCCGAGTATGGCGGCGTCGGCACGCTGGCCCGCGATCCGCGGGCCGAGGCGGCGGAGTCGCTTGGAGTGCGCGAGTTTCCCGCGACGGTGATCCTCGGCGGCGACGGCACGGTGGTCGACGTGATCGTCGGCGACGACAATCTGATCGCCGCCGACGTGGCCGCCGCCTTGGCGTCGACGGCCGCGGGTGGCGACGTGGCCCGCCTGGTCCGCGACCGCCACGCCACGCGGTTGCGGGAATACAAGGACCGGCTGGCGCAGGCGGCCGGGAAGGGCATGGGTGCGATCGAGCCGCTCCCCGAGACGCTGATCGCGCCGCGGCGGCAGCCGGTGCGGTTCAAGCTCACCCGGGCCTGGCGGGCAGCCGACGTGGCGTTGCCCGGGAACCTCGTGTGTCTCGACGCGGCCCATGGCGGCGGCGAAGAGCCGCGGATCGTCGTGCTCGACGGCTGGCGGGAGGTGGTGGAACTCGACGCGGCCGGCGCCGAGATGGCCCGGCACGAACTGCCGATCCCGGCCGGCGAGGCGGTGCGGTTCCTGCGGACGGCCGTGGACGGTCAGGGGCATCGCTGGTGGCTCGGCGGGGCCCGCGGCGGTCGCCACGTGTTCGTGTTCGACGCCGACTGGAAGTTGCACGCCACGTATCCGCCGCCGGAGGCCGGCACGCACGACGGCATCTCCACCGCGTACCTCCTCGACACCGGCGGCGACGGCACGCTGGAGATCGTCGTCGGCTATTTCGGCACCGTCGGTGTGCAGGCGGCGTCGCTCGAGGGCAAGCGGCTTTGGAAGGAGCGGTCGCCTGGCGCCGTGCTCGACCTCGCCGGCGGTCCGCCCGACGATCAGAATCGCGGCCTGTGGTGCGTGACTGGTGAGGGCCGCATCCTGCCGCTCTCGCTCGCGGGTCAGGCCGGCACGCCGCTCGCGGCTGGGGCGTGGCGGCTGCGGTCGCTCGCCACGGGGCCTGTCGCTCCCGACGGCCACTGGGCGGCCGTCGGCATGGCGGGCACGGGCGTTGGCCACAACGTGGCCCTCGGGATCGAAAGCGACGGGCAGGTGGCGTGGGAACTGCCGCTCGCCGACGGCGTCCATCGGGAAGCCCCGGTCGAGCCGATCGCCTGGGCCGACCTCTTGGGCACACCGCGCCGCCAGTGGCTGATCGCCGCGCCCGACGGCGCCGTGACCGTGGCCTGGGCCGACGGCCGCGTGGTGGACACCTACCGCCACGGCGCGGCGATCGCCGGCCTCGGCGGCTACCGCCACGCCGGCGACGGCTTCATCGTGCTCGCCACGCGCACGAGCGTCGAAGCCCTACGCATGGAAGACATCGCCCTCGACTGACTGTACGCCCGCTCGCCATCCCTGGCCTCGCGGGCTCAGGTCGGTCGGTGTCGAAGCCGAGGTTCGACACGGCCTCCAGCCCCGCCTCCTGCGGGGCGGCAGTCCGCCCGCTCGCCATCCCTGGCCTCGCGGGCTCAGGTCGGTCGGTGTCGAAGCCGAGGTTCGACACGGCCTCCAGCCCCGCCTCCTGCGGGGCGGCAGTCCGCCCGCTCGCCATCCCTGGCCTCGCATAGGGCATCAAGAAGCCCTCGGCGGAAGCCGGGGGACACCGGGTAGCACACCTTCCCGGTCGCCATGCGATGCGGGCCCGAACCGGGAATCGCGTGTCGCCGCGCGGCATGGGAGGCTGGGCGGCCTACATGCCCGGAGTCCCCGGGCTTCCGCCCGGGGCTTTTTGGGGGGAACGCCCGCTCAAGGTGCATGCCGGGAGGGGCTGCCCATGCCCCGAGAGCCGGCGTAGCTGACCAGCGCAGCCCAGGATGGGCGGAGCGCAGGCAGCTCCGAGTGAGCGAAGCCCAGGATGGGCGCAGCGAACGTCCGGCGACGGGGCATGGGCAACCCCTCCCCACCACTGGGCCTGCAAGCCTTCCGCGACAATCCGCCGCGACGTCAGGCCTGCAGCGGCCGAGTCATCTCCACCGGCACGACCCACGCGTCGTATTGCTCGGGCGTCACGTACCCCAACGCCACGGCCGCCTCCTTGAGGCTCGTCCCCTCGACGTGGGCCTTCTTGGCGATCTTGGCGGCCTTCTCGTAGCCGATGTGGGTGTTGAGGGCCGTGACGAGCATCAGCGAGTCGTCGAGGTGGTGCTGGATGCGGGCCAGGTTCGGCTCGATGCCCGTGGCGCAGTGGACTCGCATCGAGTCGCAGGCGTCGGCGATCAGGTCGGCGCTCTCGAGTACGTTGTGGATCATCACCGGCTTGTAGACGTTGAGCTGGAAGTTGCCCTGCGAGCCGGCGAAGGCCACGGCTGCGTCGTTGCCGAACACCTGCGCGCAGACCATCGTCATCGCCTCGCACTGGGTTGGGTTGACCTTCCCCGGCATGATCGAGCTACCCGGCTCGTTCTCGGGGATCGAGATCTCGCCGATCCCGCACCGCGGCCCGCTGGCCAGCCAGCGGATGTCGTTGGCGATCTTGAGCAAGGCCATCGCCAGGCCCCGCTCCGCGGCGCTCACCTCGACGAGGGCGTCGTGGGCGGCGAGGGCCGCGAACTTGTTGGGGGCCGACACGAACGGATGGCCGGTCTCCTTGGCGATGAAGCCGGCCGCCACGTCGCCGAACCGGGGGTGGGCGTTGAGGCCCGTGCCCACGGCCGTGCCGCCGATGGCGAGCTCGTAGAGACCGGGCAGAGCCCGCTCGATGCCGGCGATCCGGTCGTCGAGCTGGGAACGCCAGCTGGAGATCTCCTGGCCGAGCGTGATCGGTGTCGCGTCCTGGAGGTGCGTGCGGCCGATCTTCACGAGGTCGGCGTGCTTCTTCTCCAAGGCCAGGAAGACGTCGCGCAGCTGCCGGACCGCCGGCAGGAGCCGGTCATGGATCACCTCGACGGCGGCGATGTGCATCGCCGTGGGAAAGGTGTCGTTCGACGACTGACCGCGGTTGACGTCGTCGTTGGGGTGAACCGGCTTCTTCGAGCCCATCGTGCCCCCGGCGATCTCGATGGCGCGGTTGGAGATCACCTCGTTGGCGTTCATGTTCGACTGCGTGCCGCTGCCGGTCTGGAACACGACCAGCGGAAAGTGGTCGTCGAGTTTTCCGGCGATCACCTCGTCGGCCGCCTGGGCGACGAGCTTGACCGTGGCGGCGGGCAACTGCCCGAGCTCGCCGTTGGCGAGCGCCGCCGATTTTTTCAGGATCCCGAGCGCCTTCTTCACCGCTCGGCCCCACTGGAAGCGGTCGACGCCGATCTTGAAGTTGTCGCGCGACCGCTCGGTCTGGGCGCCCCAGTAGCGGTCCGCCGGCACCCGCACCTCCCCCATGCTGTCGGACTCGGTGCGAAACGTGGGCGCTGCGGCGGACATGGGCGGGCCTTTCGAGCGGGAGGTCGCGTCGGGAAAGCCGCGATTCTCCGGCCGAGCGGGGCGGTTTTCAACCGGCCGCGGCCGTCTGCTCGCGCCACCAGGTCACGGTCTTGGCAAGGCCCGCGTCGAAGTCCTGCCGTGGCTCCCAGCCGAGGAACTGCCGCGCCCGCGAGATGTCGAGGCCGCGGCGCGGCTGGCCGTCGGGCTTGGTCGCGTCCCAGGCGATGCGGCCGGCGTAGTCGCAGGCCGCGGCGATCTTCACGACGAGGTCGCGGATCGGGATCTCCACGCCGCCGCCGAGGTTGATCGGCACCGGCTCCTCCATCAACTCGGCGGCCCGGACGATGCCCTCGGCCGCGTCGTCGACGTAGAGAAACTCGCGGGTCGCGGCGCCCGTGCCCCAGCAGACCACCTCGGGTGCGTTTACCACCCGAGCCTCTTCGCACTTGCGGATCAGGGCCGGGATCACGTGGCTCGACGCCGGGTCGAAGTTGTCGCCTGGGCCGTAGAGGTTCACCGGCACCGCGACGGCGCTCTGCAGACCGTACTCTCGGCGGTAGCCGTCGAGCATCACGAAGATCGCCTTCTTGGCGACGCCATAGGGGGCGTTCGTCTCCTCCGGGTAGCCGTTCCAGAGGTCGTCCTCGCGGAACGGAATCGGGCAGTGCTTCGGGTAGGCGCAGACGGTTCCGGTATGAACGAACTTGGCGAGGCCGCGGCGGCGGGCGTGCTCCACGAGGTGCAGCCCCATCGCCATGTTGGCGTAGAAGAACCGGCCCGGATGGGCCATGTTGGCGCCGATGCCGCCCACCTCGGCGGCGAGGTGGATCACGACGTCGGGCCGGGCGTCGTCGTAGAGTCGCTCCACGGCCGATTCGACGGTCAGGTCGTAATCGGCCCGCCGGGGCACGAAGATTCGCTCCGGCGCGACGCCCCGCGCGGCCAGCACGCGGCACACCGCCTTGCCGAGAAAGCCGGCCCCGCCGGTGACCACGATCCGCTTGCCCGCCAGGTCCAGCATGTCGCGACGCTTCCGGCTCTAGCGGTTCGGCAGGCCGATGTCGTGGCCGGCCGCGAGGAGCACCTGCTCCTTGCGGGCCAGGTCCAGATCCGAGTCGACCATCAAGGCCACCAGTTCGTCGAACGACACCCGTGGCTGCCAGCCGAGCTTCTTGCGGGCCTTCTGCGACGTGCCCAGCAGCAGATCCACTTCCGCCGGCCGGAAGTAACGGGCATCAATCTCCACGAAGTCGCGGTAGTCCATGTCGAGCCGGCCGAACACCTTCTCGCAGAACTCACGCACGGAGTGGGTCTCGTCGGTGGAAATCACGTAGTCGTCCGGCTCGTCCTGCTGGAGCATCAGCCACATCGCCTCGACGTAGTCGCCGGCGAAGCCCCAGTCGCGCTTGGCGTCGAGGTTGCCGAGGTACAGCTTCTTCTGCAGGCCGAGCTTGATGCGGGTCGCGGCCCGAGTGATCTTCCGCGTCACGAAGGTCTCGCCACGCCGCGGGCTCTCGTGATTGAAGAGGATGCCGCAGGAGCCGTGCAGGCCGTAGCTCTCGCGGTAGTTGACCGTGATCCAGTGGCCGTACAGCTTGGCCACGCCGTAGGGGGAGCGGGGGTAGAAGGGCGTCGTCTCCGACTGCGGGGTCTCCACCACCTTGCCGTACATCTCCGAGCTCGAGGCCTGGTAGAAGCGGATCTGGTAGCCGATCGCATCCTGGAAGTCGCGGATCGCCTCCAGGAGCCGCAGCGTGCCGACGGCGGTCACGTCG
>JBIKND010000010.1:0-38797 GCA_044358905.1 Pirellulales bacterium
ACCTCGCCGTCGCTGAGGCACAGATAATTGTAGCGCACGCCCACCTGCCAGGCGCCCTCGCTCAAACTGATCCGGCGGCCCGAACCGCCGCCGCGGATCGCGTAGAAGTTGTTGTGCGGCACGGGGCGGTCGAACCGGTATTCGATCCGGGAGTAGGTGCGGCTCTCGCCGGTGAGGAAGTAGAGCACCTCGGCGTAGCCGCTCTGGTAATAGACCGTGCCCACGTTCGTGCCGGGCGGTGGCTGGAACCCGTTGGTCAGGTACGGGCCGGCGCTGGTCGTGCGCGCGTTGTAGAGCCAGGAGCCGAAGTACTCCGACTGGAACGACCACGGGCCGTTGTTGCCCACGAACTCCAGGCCGATCATGTTCTGCCACGTACCCTGGAGCAGGCCCGAATCAGCGTAGATCGAATTGAGCGGGCCCGGCGGGCCGTTGCGGATGCTGCCGCGGCTGCGGAAGCGGACGGCGGTGATCGGGTCGCCGATCGGCAGGCCGGTGGTCGAATCGTAGCTCGTGTACTGCCGCCGGGGCTCCATCGTGCGGCCCGAGAGCCCCAGGTGGATCATCTTGCGGCCCTCGTCCTCGAAGACGGGCAGATAGACCAGCCGGCCCACCGTCATGCTGCCGCCGCTGGAGTTGCTGAAGCCGAACGGGTTCGTCGTATTCTTGAACTCGCCGATCTGCCAGGCGACGTTTCCCTCCTCGTTGTTGTTCATCACCTGGATGCCGGGGAGAAAGCCGTTGTTGAACGGCCCCTCGAAGGCGTCCTGGGCGAACGAACGCTCCATGAAGTTGAGCCAGCGGCTGCTGGTGAGGTGCTCGTAACCGTAGGGGTCCTTCTGGTTGCCGACGCGGACGATGCCCAGAATGGGGATCTCCCGCACCTGGAGCCAAAGATCGGTGACGGCGGTGTTTGGTCCGGAGTCTCGCTCCGTCGGAAACACGGCGTTGTTGACGTTGATCTGGTTGACGAAGTCGTACTCGCAGGCCCAGTCATAGAGTTCGTACATCCGGCCTTCGACACGGAACCGGGCCCGGCGCAGGTCGACCGTGTCGGCCAGTTCGGGATCGAGCCCGCCCTGGTCGGGGGACTGATTGGGCCCCGCGCCGGCTGAAAAAGCGACGGCATCGACCTGGGTTCGTCCGCCGATCTTGACGCGGAAGTCCTTGTTGGCCGACTCCGCCTGGAAGGCATCCTTCCACGACGTCTTGAAGTTCTTGTCGGTACCGACTTCGTAGGGCGCCTTCTCGGCATCCTTCTTCGCCTTGTCTTCCGGCTTGCCGTCCGGCTTCTTGTCCTTCCCGGCGGGCGGGGGCAGTTCCTCGGCGGCAGCCTTCTTGCCGCGCTCCAGCTCGGCCAGCCGCGACTCGAGCGTGGCGATCCGTTGGCGGTCGGCCTGGACCGCCGCGGACAGGTCGTCCCAGGAGGCGACCCGGGCCGCGACGCCCGTCAGGGGCATGCCCGCGGCCTCGCCTTCCGCCAGCACGACGAAGTCACCGGTGTCTTGCGACCTGACCCGCCCGGCGGTGGCGGCCGCCAGGGCCACCGCCAGCAGGCACATCAGCAAGAATTTCGCCCGGGGAGGCATGGAACGAGTTCGCGGCGGGAAGAAAGGGCTGGGTTCGCGCGGGACGGGAAAGCCGGCCGGATCGGCCACATCCCTACGATCGACACAGTCCCGACGACCGCTTGAGATGCCCAAAAAAGCAAGGCCCCCGCATCCCCCCTGGCCTGCCTTGCCTGCCTTCGTTGGCTCAGGGGGGGCGTGGGGAGCGGTGTGATTGGCCATCCGGAGTCCCCGGGCTTCGGCCCGGGGCTTCTCGATCGGGAACACACCCCGGGCGGGCGGCCGGCGGTCACTCGTCGGTGACGCACCCCCGCGAGGCGGGCGCCACGCAGCGAATGTATTTGGCGAGGATGCCCCGCGTGGCCTTCAGCGGCGGCGCCTTCCACTCCGCCCGCCGCCGGGCGAACTCGTCCGCCGAGACCTCCGCGTCCATCGTGGCCGCATCGGCGTCGATGACCACCACGTCGCCATCACGGACCAAGGCGATCGGCCCGCCGTCCTGGGCCTCCGGCACCACGTGCCCCACGATGAACCCGTGCGACCCGCCGCTGAAGCGGCCGTCGGTGATCAGGGCCACGTCGTTGCCCAGGCCGGCCCCCACCAGCGCCGAGGTGGGAGTGAGCATTTCCGGCATGCCGGGGCCGCCCTTGGGCCCCTCGTAGCGGATGATGACCACGTCGCCGCGATTGATCGCCCCGTGCTCGAGCGCGGCCAGCATCGCCTCCTCGCTGTCAAACACGCGGGCCGGCCCGCGGAACCGCGAGCCCTCCTTGCCGGTGATCTTCGCGACGGCGGAGTCGGGTGCCAGGTTGCCGTGGAGAATGGTGATGTGGCCGGTCGGCTTGAGCGGCTGCTCCACCGGCTGGATGATCTTCTGCCCGGGGGCGAGCCCCTTGTTCGTGGCCAGATTCTCGGCGAGCGTCTTGCCGGTGACGGTCATGCAGTCGCCGTCCATCAGGCCCTTGTCGAGCAGGTACTTCATCAGGCCGCTGGTGCCGCCGATCGAGTGCAGGTCCTCCTGCACGAACTTGCCGCTGGGCTTCAGGTCGGCGAGGTACGGGATCCGCCGCGCCACCTTCTGGAAGTCGGCGGGCCCGAGATCCACGCCCACGCTGCGGGCCATCGCGATCAGGTGGAGCACGGCGTTCGTCGACCCGCCCAGGGCCATGATCGTGACCATCGCATTCTCGAAGGCCCGGCGGGTCATGATGTCGCGCGGCTTGAGGTCGAGTTCCAGCAGGCGGCGGACGGCCGCCCCCGCCCGCAGGCATTCCTGCAGCTTGTCGGGGTGCTCGGCGGGGATCGAGGCGCTGTCGGGGAGGGCCATGCCCATGGCCTCGATCGACGTGGCCATCGTGTTGGCCGTGTACATGCCGCCACAGGCGCCGGCCCCCGGGCAGGCGTGGCGGACGATGTCGCTCCGCCGGCCGTCGTCGATCCGCCCCGCCACGTACTCGCCGTAGCACTGGAACGCCGAGACGATGTCGAGCGTCGTGCCGTCGGCGAGGTGCCCCGGCCGGATCGTGCCGCCGTAGACCATCAGGGCCGGCCGGTTGAGCCGGCCCATGGCGATCAGGCAGCCGGGCATGTTCTTGTCGCAGCCGGGAATCGCCACCAGCGCGTCGTACCACTGGGCCTGCATCACGGTCTCGATCGAGTCGGCGATGATGTCGCGCGAGGGCAGCGAAAAACTCATGCCGTCGGTGCCCATCGAGATGCCGTCGCTGACGCCGATCGTGTTGAACCGCATCCCGACCATGCCGGCGGCGATCACGCCCTCGCGCACCCGGGCGGCGAGCCGGTCGAGGTGCATGTTGCAGGTGTTGCCCTCGTACCACATGCTCGCCACGCCCACCTGGGCCTTGTCGAGGTCGGCCGGTTGCAGGCCCGTGCCGAGGAGCATGGCCTGGGAGGCGCCCTGCGAGCGGGGCTGCGTGATGCGGGCGCTGTAACGATTGAGGCCGGAGGCGGACGACATGGACGCGATCCTGGACGGAAGCCGCCGGCCGCGACGCGCGGCACGAACGGGGCGCCGCAGGATAGTATGCTGTGGGAACGTTGGAAAGCGGCGGCGCGCCGGCGGCATGCGATGCGACCAGAATTCGTCTATTTCGATCTCGGCAACGTCGTCTTCTCGTTCGACCGGCCGCGCTCGTTCCGGCAGATGGCCGCCGTGTGCGGCACCCCGGCCGAGACCATCGAGCAGGTCGTGATGGCCGGGGGCCTGCAGGAAGCGATCGAACGTGGCGACTGCGACTGGGCCGGTTTCCACGCCGAGTTTTCGCGACGCACCGGCACCACTTCAGACTCCGAGGCGCTCGCCCGCGCGGCCAGCGACATGTTCGCCCTCAAGGTCGAGACGCTGCCGGTGATCGCGGCCCTGGAACGCATCGGCCTGCCGATCGGCATCCTCTCCAACACCTGCGGCCCGCACTGGCGACAGATCGTGGAAAGCCGGTGCGCGATCCTGCCGGGCAGCTTCCGGGAAATCGTGCTCAGCCACGAGATCCGGGCGGCGAAGCCGGCGACGGCGATCTTCGCCGAGGCCGCGCGACGGGCCGCCGTGCCCGCGGAGCGGATCTTCTTCTGCGACGACACCCCGGGGCACGTGGCCGCCGCCCGCGCGGCGGGCTGGGACGCCGCGGTCTTCACGTCAGCCGCCGGTCTCGTCGATGCGCTCGCCCGGCGCGGCCTCAACCTGGGCCTCTGACAACGCGCGGGCCAGACGCGCGGCGTCGAACAGCCCCTCCATCACCGTGCGCCCGCCGGACTCGAGCACGGGCACACGGAACCCGAACCGCTCCCGCGTGGCGGCATCCGCGTCGACGTCCACCGTCAGGACGTCCACGCCCATCCCGGCCAGCAGGTCCTCCGCCGCTTCGCAGAGATGGCAGCCGCGGCGAGTGTACAGCAGGAACCGCATGTTTGGGCTACCATATTCGGCCAGGGGTATTGTCAGCACCATGAGCGACACCGTCCAGACGATCGACGACTTCCTGCGCGTGGTCCGCAAGAGTGGGCTGGTGGAGGAACCGCGGCTGGCGGCAGCGGTCGCTGCGTGGCCCGACCCGAAGCAGCCCCTGTCCGAGGACCTCGTGCAGGCGTTGATCGACGGGGAATTGCTCACCCAGTGGCAGGTCGATCAGCTGCGGAAGGGCCGCCACAAGGGCTTCATGCTGGGGAAGTACCGGCTGCTACGGCTGCTGGGTGCCGGCGGCATGAGCAGCGTGTATCTGGCAGAGCACACCACGCTCCACGGGCTGGTGGCGATCAAGGTTCTGCCGGTGAAGCGGGTCGACCAGACCTCCTACCTCGCCCGGTTCGAGCGCGAGGCGCGGGAGGCCTTCCGGCTCAACCACCCGAACATCGTCCGCACGATCGACCTCGACACCTCCGGCGCCATCCACTTCATCGCCATGGAGTACGTGGAGGGTGACGACCTGCACGCTCGGGTGAAGCAGGGCGGGCAACTCGACGTCCGCGAGGCGGCGGATTTCATCCGCCAGGCGGCACTCGGGCTCCAGCACGCCCACGAGGAAGGGCTGGTGCACCGCGACATCAAGCCCGCCAACCTCATCGTGGACAAGCGGGGCATCGTCAAGATCCTCGACTTCGGCCTCGCGCTCGCCGGCTCCGACGACGAGGCAGCCTCGCTGACCCAGACGCACGACGAGAAGGTGCTGGGCACGGCCGACTACCTGGCCCCGGAGCAGGCCCGCGACAGCCATGTCGCCGACCGGCGCTCCGACATCTACGCGTTGGGCTGCACGCTCCATTACCTGCTCACGGGCCGGGCGCCGTTCGCCAAGGGCTCGATCGCCGAGCGCATCCAGGCCCATCTCAAGAAGCCGCCGCCGAACCTGCTCGACGAGCGGGCCGACGTGCCACCGCCGATCGCCGAGCTCTATTTCCGGATGCTGGAAAAGCACCCCGACGCCCGGCCGCAGTCGGCCCAGGAGATCGCCGACGCCCTCTCCGCATGGCTCGCCGCGACGGCCACGGGCGCGTCGCGGGCCCGCCCTGAACCGCCACGCCGTCAGCCTCCGCGCCGCAGCGGCCAGCCGACGGCGGACCCGGGCTCGTCGAACGTCCACTATGCGCCGCCGCAGCTCTGGCCGGGCCGCGGCGGGCCGGGCAGCAGTTCCAGCGGAGTTCCCGTCGGAAGCGGGCCGGGCAGCCGCCCTGCCAGCTCGGGGATCGACTCGGGCGCGCTGGTTTTCCAGCCGGCCGCGAGCCCGGGAGCCCGCGCGCCGACGGCGGCACCGCGGCCGTCCCAGCCGGCGCCGACCGCGACGGCCGATGCGTTCCCGGACTTGCGCGCCGACGTCGCCCCGAAGGTGACGGGCGGTGCGAAGGAACATCAGCCGGTCAAGAAACCGGTGAAGAAAGCGCTCCAGTTCGCCGGACTGCCGATCGCCTTTTGGCTGCTCGCCCTCGGCGGCGTCGCGTTGGCGATCGGCCTGGCGATCGCCGTGCTCAACAAGCAGTGACGGCGCGGCTCACGACGGTCGCGGCCCGATGCGCCACGGCCCTTCCGCAAGGACATCGAGCCCGGCGCGATGCGTGAGGTCGTAATCGAGCGGCGTCAGCGTGACAGCCCCCGCCGCCAGCGCCGTGATGTCGGTCTCGACCGGTGACGGTGGCGGTGGCGGGTCGTTCGAGGCCCAGTAGTAGGCGCGTCCGCGCGGATCGAGCCGCCGCTCGAACGTCTCGCCGTAGCGAAACACGCCGATCGGCACCACCCGCAGCTGCGGCGTGCCCTTCAACGCCCGCGTGGGAATGTTGATGTTGAACAGACTGCCCGGCGCCGGCTGGCGGTCGAGGAGCCCACCGATGACGTCGATCGCGATCTCCGCGGCCCGATCGTAGTCGGCGTGCTCGTCCCACTCGAGCGAAACGGCGATGCTCGTGATGCCGAAGAACGCACCCTCGATCGCGGCCGCCACCGTGCCCGAGTAGAGCACGTTGATGCCGGCATTGAGCCCGCTGTTGATGCCGCTGACCACGAGGTCGGGCCGCCGCGGGCAGAACTCGGCGATCCCGAGTTTCACGGCGTCGGCCGGGCTGCCGTCCACGGCCCAGCCGCGGTTCCTGGCGCCGTCGAAGATCTGCTTGGCCGTCAGCGGCGTGAGGAAGGTGATGGCGTGCCCGACGCCGCTCTGCTCGGTCGCGGGCGCGACCACGCTCACGTCCCCGAGCCGGCGCAGGGCCCGCCCCATGGATTCCAGGCCGGGCGCGTAAATGCCGTCGTCGTTGGTCAGAAGAATCTGCATGACGGGCTCACTATAGCAACCCCGCCCGGGAGCGCTATACTGGCCGGCTTTTCCGCGCCCTCTCCAGGTCCCCTGACCTCATGGCCGACGACCGCTCATCTCCGCCGACGCATTCCCGCCCCCAGCAGGCCGAGCGGATCGTCGTCCTCGACTTCGGATCGCAGTACGCCCAATTGATCGCCCGTCGCGTCCGCGAGCAGCATGTCTATTGCGAGATCGTGCGGCACGACATCTCCGCGAAGCGGCTGCAGGAACTGGCCCCGCGCGGCATCATCCTCTCGGGCGGGCCGTCGAGCGTCTACGAGGGCGGGGCACCACGGTGCGACCCGGCGCTCTTCCGACTCGGCATCCCCGTGCTCGGCATCTGCTATGGCATGCAACTGGCCTGCGACGCGCTCGGCGGCCACGTCGGCCGCGCCGAGGCCCGGGAGTACGGCCGGGCCGCCTGCGAGGTGACCTCCGCCGACCCGATCTTCGCGGGCGTGCCGCCCCAGACCGAGGTCTGGATGAGCCACGGCGACCAGGTCGACACCGTCGCCGCCGACTTCCTGCCGCTGGCCCGCACGGCCACCTGCCCGGTAGCCGCGGTCCGGCACCGCACCTTGCCCGTCTACGGCCTGCAGTTCCACCCCGAGGTGACGCACACGCCCGCGGGCGGGCGGATGCTGGCCAACTTTCTCCGTGCGACCTGCGGCTGCTCGGGCTCGTGGCGGCTCGAGGACTTCGCCGCCACCACGATCGCCGACCTGCGGGCCCGCGTGGGGAGCGACCGCGTGATCTGCGGCCTCTCGGGCGGCGTCGACTCCGCGGTCGTCGCCGCACTCCTGTCGCGGGCGATCGGCGACCAGCTCTCCTGCATCCTCGTCGACAACGGGCTGCTGCGCAAGAACGAGGCCGCCGCCGTGATCGAGGAGTTCACCGACCACTTCAAGACGGATCTCCACGTCGTCCCGGCCGAGGCCCGATTTCTCGAGGTGCTCTCCGGGGTGACGGAACCGCAGGAGAAGCGGCGGCGGATCGGCAAGACGTTCGTCGACTGCTTCGCCGACGAGGCGGCCAAGATCCGCGGCGCGAAGTTTCTCGCCCAGGGCACGCTCTACCCCGACGTCATCGAGAGCGGTGCCGCCCCCGACGGCCCTGCCGCCACCATCAAGCTCCACCACAACGTCGGCGGGCTGCCGGAAGACCTGCAGTTCGAGCTCATCGAGCCGCTTCGCGATCTCTTCAAGGACGAGGTTCGGCAGCTCGGCCTGCAGCTCGGCCTGCCGGAGCGGATCGTGTGGCGGCACCCGTTCCCCGGCCCCGGTCTGGCGGTCCGCTGCCTGGGCGAAGTCACGAAGCCGCGACTCGACAAACTCCGCGAGGCCGACGCGGTCGTCCTGGAGGAACTGGAACGAGCGGGGCTGATGCGCAAGGTGTCGCAGGCCTTCGCCGTGCTGCTGCCGGTGCAGAGTGTCGGCGTGATGGGCGACGCGCGGACCTACGACGACGTGCTCGCCGTCCGGGCCGTCGAGACCGAGGATTTCATGACCGCCGACTGGAGCCACCTCCCCTACGACGTCCTGGCCCGGATCTCCACCCGGATCATCAACGAAGTCCGGGGCATCAACCGCGTCGTCTACGACGTTTCTTCCAAGCCTCCCGCCACCATCGAGTGGGAGTGACGCGGGTGATGTAGACTAGGGCAGAGGGGCCAGACGCAGCGTCGTCTCGGCAGGCCCAGCCAACGAGGCGAGGGGGTCGGCGAACGCTCGACGAGCGTGTGGCCGCCGCGGCCACAGCGAGAATCTGATAAGACCGCGTAGCGGCGACTTTTGCCGCCCCCGAGCCGGTGCTACACCACCGTCGAATGCGCTCGAGGAAACCGGTCGCCACTTCGCCTCAGGACGACATCCCCATGCACGTGGCCATCATCGAGGACGACCCCGTCATCGCGAAGGCGGTGGGAAAAGCGGTGCGCGAGGCGGGCCACGAGTGCACGTGGGTCGCGGATGGCGACACGGCGATCCGCGACCGCACCCTCGCCTCGAGCGACCTGGTCGTCCTCGACCTCATGCTGCCGAAGACCGGCGGGCTGGCGGTGCTGGAGGCGGCCCGGTCGGCGGGCATCCACACGCCGGTGATCGTGCTCACCGCGTTCGGCGCGGTTTCCGACAAACTGCGGGGCTTCGAAGCCGGGGCCGACGACTACCTCGTGAAGCCGTTCGCGGTCGACGAACTGCTGGCACGGATCGAGGCGATTCACCGTCGTACGGCCCACAAGCCGGCGTTCGAGATGGAAGCGGGCCCCCTGCACCTCACGCTGGCCACGAAGCGGGTGACACTGTCGGGGCGGACGATCGAGCTCACGCCGACCGAGTTCAGCATTCTCGAGTTGCTGATGCGGTTCAACGGCCAGGTCGTGACCCGGAAGATGCTCTGCGAGCACGTCTGGGGGTTCGACTGGGAGGGTCCGACGAACGTCATCGAGGTTCACATCAATCGCCTCCGTGGCAAGCTCGACAAGGGCCGAACGGAGTCGTTCATCTGCACCATCCGGGGCCGTGGGTATGCGCTCACCGTGGCCTGACTGGCTGCCGCTCTCGACCCTGCGGGCGCGGCTCACGATCTGGAACACGGCCGTGGTGCTGGCCATGACGCTGGCGTCGCTGTTCGCCGCCCGTGTCATCGCCCGCACGACCCTGTATTCGACCGCGGACGCGGAACTTCGGGCCGGTGTCCAGGAAGTCGTGTTCGCGCTCCAGGACCTCTACCCGAACGTCGATGCCGTCGTCGCCGAAATCCGCCGCAAGGCACGGAGCCACGAGGAACGGGGGTGGTTCAGCCAGTTGCTCACAGAGGACGGTGTCACCGTCTGGAAGAGTGAACATTGCCCCGCCGCCGTCGCGGAGTATCCTCCGGCCCATCTCGACCGAGAGGAGAACATCGTCCAGATCGGGCCCTACCGCTACGTGCGGCTGCGGATCGCGACCCCGGGGCAGCCCGCGTATCACGTGCGTGTCGGCACGTACACGACGGGCCTCGATCAACGGCTGACGGCCTTGATGCGTCAATTGACGGCGGTCGGACTGGCGCTGTCCTTGGTCACGCCCGTGGTGGGCTGGTGGCTGGCCAGGCGGGCGACACGCCCCGTCGCCGAGATTCTGCAGATCGCCGATCACCTGCGGCCCACCCGGCTCGGAGATCGGCTCCCGGTGCAGGGGACCCGCGACGAACTCGACCGGCTGTCCAGCACGATCAATCGACTGTTGGATCAGGTCGCCGAACACGTCGATCGCGAGCAGCAGTTCGTGGCCGACGCCGCCCACGAACTGCGCGGGCCGCTCGCCGCGATGCGCAGCCTGGTGGAGGTGGCGATTTCACACGAGCGATCGCCGGCCGAGTATCGCGACACCCTCCAGGACGTGCTGGAGGAGATGCGGCATCTGTCGTCGCTTGCCAACGCCCTGCTGACGCTCGCCGAGGCGGGCGAAAACGATCCCACCACGGCGCGTGAGGATGTGGATCTGGCCGCCATCGCCCGGCAGACGACGGCGATGTTCGCCGGGGTCGCGGAGGAGCGTGGCATCGAGATCACGGTGGACGCCGCCGCCGTTCGCCTGCCGGGCAATGCGGCGCAAATCCGCCAAGTGCTCGGCAATCTTCTCGACAACGCCATCCGGTTCACTCCCACGGGTGGCGGCGTGACGATCGGGCTGGCGAGCGACGCCACCGCGGGCCGCGCCGTGCTGACGGTCAGCGATTCGGGAGGTGGCATCGCCTCCGCGCACATCGGCCGCATTTTCGACCGTTTCTACAAGGCCGACCCGGCCCGCTCTCGCCACGATGGTCGCAGCGGGGGACTGGGCCTGCCGATCTGCAAGGCGATCGTCGAGCGGCACGGCGGCACCATCACGGTGGCCAGCGGCCCCGGCCCGGGCACGACCGTCACGGTCACGCTCCCGCTCCACGGAGCCTCCCGCGGATGGCCGCAGGCTGCCGCGCCGATACCGGCCACCGGCGTTGTGTCATGAATCAGACTCCCCGCGGCCCCGATCGCAGCTGCGATGTGGGCATCCTCTTCGCGCTCGACGTCGAAGCGGACGCGTTCGAACGCCGGGTCGCCGATCGTGTCGCATGGCGCGGCCCCGGCCCCGTGTTCAGCGAGGGCACGCTCGCGGGTCTCCGGGTGGCGTGGTGCGTCTCCGGGGTCGGCGGCCCGGCGGCGGCCCGCGCGGCCGCGATCATGCTCGACGGCCACAGACCGCGGCGGCTGGTGAGCGCCGGATTCGCCGGCGGGCTCGATCCCGCGGTGCCGCGCGGCGGCGTCGTGCGGCCGGGCGCCGTGACGACGGAGCAGCCCGGCACGCGACTCCCCCTGGCGATGGTCGGGGCGGAAGCGACCGCAGCCGGACCACTCGTCGTCAGCGTGGATACCGTGGCCGCGACCGTGGCCCAGAAGCGGGCCCTCGCCGACCGGACCGGCGCGGCGATCGTCGACATGGAGACGCACGCGATCGCGACCGTGGCGGCGAAAGCCAGGCTGCCGTGCCTGGCAGTCCGCGTCGTCTCCGACGACGCCACCCAGACGCTGCCGGCGGAGGTCGCGGCCCTGGCCCGACCACAGTCGGCATTCCGCCGCATCGGAGCCGTGGTCGGCGCGCTCGGCCGCCGGCCCACCGTGGCGCTCGACCTGTGGCGGCTCTACGAGCACGCCGTCGTCGATGGCCGCACGCTGGCCGCCGAACTGGAGCGGCTCTGCGAAGAGATCGCCGGCGGGACTGGGGTCATCGCCGGCCGGCCAGCAGCCGCACCAGCGGCCCGCGCGGCAGATCGGCCACCAACGACGTGATCGGCCGGCCCAGGGCCCGTCCCGCCGCCTCGGCGGCGACACGCCCGCTGCGGATCGCCCCTTCCATCGTCGAGGGCCAGCCGGTCGCGGTCCAGTCGCCGGCCAGGAAGAGGTTGGCGACCGCCGTGCGCGATCCCGGCCGCACCGCCTCGACGCCCGGCCGCACCGAAAGCACCGCGGTGGGATCGGTCACCACCCGCGCGTCGAGCAGCCGGGCGTCACGGGCCGGCGGGAAGATGTCCCGCAGTTCCGCGACGACGGTGTCGCGGAGCCGCTCCCGATCGCCGTCCATCAGCCCGCGGGAGGCGCTGATCACGACCTGGCAGTGGCCGGCGGACTCGCCGCGAAACACCCACTGCGACACCCGCCCCACGAGCACCGCGTGGGGCACGTCCACCACGTCGCGATCGAACCACAGGTGGACGGCGGTGATCGGCGATCCGACGAGCCGCTCGTCGGCCGCGGGCACGACGTCGGGCACGAGCCTGGCCGCCTGCCGCCAGGGCACGGCGACGATAGCGGCCGCGCACGGCACGCGCTGCTCTCCACAGCGGACGGCGACAATCCGATCGCCGTCGCGATCGAACCCGGTCGCGGCCGTGCCCGTGTGCACCGTCACACCCCGGCCCCGCAGCCGGGCGACCAACCGCGTGCCGAACAGCGTGCCCAGTGGCTCCGTCGGCACGATCAGGTCGGCCGCATCGCGATGCGCGAGGAAGCCGTCCACGGCCACCTTCCGCGCGGCGGCGAGGCTCACGAGATCGATCGACTCGCCGAGGGCACTCTCGAGGACCGGCTGCCAGAAGAGACGGATCACCGGCTCCGGCTGGCCCACGGCCCGGAGCCAGTCGAGGGCCGTGCGCGTCTCCGCGTCGACGACCGGCCGCGCGAGCCGCATCATGCCGCGGGCGAGCGCGGCCTTCTCGCGGAGCGTAAAGTGCCGCATGCCGAGCAGGAGCGGAGCGAGGTGCAGCGGCGCCGGCAGCAGCCGGGAGGGCGTGCAGTCGGCCCGGCGGCCGTCGGGGCCGATGAACGAGAGCGTGCGGTCGCGGCGGAGTGCGTCGGACAGGCCCGTGCGCCGGCAGAGGTCGAGAAAGTTGGTGCAGCAGCCCATCGCCACGTGCTGACAGGCGTCCACCAGTCCGCCCGACACCGGATCCTCGAACGACGCGGCCCGACCGCCAGCGTGCCGTCGCGTCTCGAGGACCATGGACTCGATTCCGGCCTCGGCGAGCGCCGCCGCCGCGGCGAGGCCGGCCAGCCCGCCGCCGACGATCACCACCGGTTCGGCGTCACGCGGACCCTGCGTCGTGAAAGCACTTTCAGCCGTGTTCATGACGAGCGCTGCCGCCAGGAAGGGACGGGACCGAGGAGCGTTGTCGCCGCTGCGGCCGCCAGCAACGCCGCGCGGCCGGGCCGAACGCGGGCCGTGAAGATCGCCGGCCCGGCCCGCCGCACCGCGGCGAACAGGCGGCGGTAGACGCCGAACATCGCCCGCCAGGCGAGACGGCCGTCGGTCGTGAGCATCCGATCGAGGCGTTCCCCGCGGACGAAGCAGGCGGCCGCACGGTCGCACTCCAGCGCCGCGAGCGTGGCGAACCCCGCGCCGATTCGCCCCGCGATCAGGTCGTCCACGGAGCAGCCGCAGGCACGAAAGTCCTCGACCGGCAGATAGACGCGGCCGCGGGCCAAATCTTCCGGGATGTCGCGGAGGATGTTCGTCAACTGGAAGGCGAGCCCGACGTCGTGGGCCGCCGCGACGGCCGCCGGGTCGGTGAATCCCCAGACGTGGATCGCCGCCACGCCCACCGCGGATGCGACCCGTCGGCAATACTCCTCGAGATCCGCGAACGTCGCGTAGCGATCCTGGTCGAGATCCATGCGCACGCCGGCGAGGATGGCGTCGATCGTGGCGCGGGGCACGGCGAACCGCCGGACCGTGTCGGCCAGCGCCCGCACGACGGGATCCTCCACGGGATCCCCGTCGAGCGCCCGCGCGACCGTGCCCGCGAACGCATCGATGGCCGTGCGGGCCGTGGCGGGGTCGGCTGCGTCGTCCACGAGGTCGTCCGCCCGACGGCAGAAGGCGTACAAGGCGGTGGTGCCGCGTCGCTTCGCCGCCGGCAGCAAGGCGATCGGCAAGGCGAAACTCGACCCGGAAGCCCGCAGGGCCGCTGCGCACGCCCGATGATCCCCGGCCAGGTCGCTCATGAACCGGCTCCGCATCGGGCGATCGCAGCCTGCCACCCGGCGCGAGCGGCCAGCGCGAGTTTCGTGCCGCGGCCCACGGTCGGCCGCCGGACGAGCGTGTCGCCGCCGGCCCGATCGATCGCGGCGGCCACCGCCCGCCCGCCGCCAAGGAACATCGTGATCGCCGGCCGCAGCACCCGGGGCGCGGCCACGGCCAGCGGAGCGCCACGATCGAAGCAGTCCCGCGCCCACGCCACCTCCTCGCGCACGAGGGACCGGAGGGCGGGGGAGGCCCGTGCGGCATCCAGGTCGGCCTCGACGACGCCATGCCGACGCATGTCGCTCGCCGGCAGATAGACACGGCCGGCGATCCGGTCGCGCTTGATGTCTTGCCAGAAGTTCACCAGCTGCAACCCCGTGCAAATCGCGTCGGCCATCGCCACGAGCCGGGCATCGCGGCAGCCCTCGAGGGCCAGCACGATCCGGCCCACCGGGTTGGCCGAGCGGCGGCAGTAGTCGAGCACCTCGGCCCGATCGGCATACCGCGTCTTCACCTGGTCCTGCTGGAAGGCGTCGATGAGGTCGGCGAAGGGCCCGATCTCCAGGCCCGTGGCCCGCACCGTGTCGGCCAGCGCCACGCACACCGGATGCCGCGGCCGGCCCGCGAAGCAGTCGTCGAGTTCGCCGCGCCAGGCCGCGAGCGCTGCCGTCGCCTCGTCGGGCCCCGTCGCTTCGTCGGCGAGGTCGTCGGCCCAGCGGGCGAAGGCGTAGACATTCGCCAGGTCCTGCCGCAGCCGCGATGGCACGAGCCGGGTGGCGACGGTGAAGTTCTCGTAGTGCCGGGCAGCGACCTCCCGGCAAAACGCCCGCGCCGCGTCGAGGTCGGCTCCGGCGGGGACCGCGGCCAGCCGCCAGGCGGGCGGAT
Source organism: Pirellulales bacterium (assembly GCA_044358905.1). Classification (GTDB taxonomy): domain Bacteria; phylum Planctomycetota; class Planctomycetia; order Pirellulales; family UBA1268; genus QWPN01. Next base: position 14,788 of record JBIKND010000010.1, read on the forward strand.
CACGGCGGGCGGCCGAGGTCGGGCTGCTGGTCTTCGTTTCGGTGGTCATGCGCGGGGGCGACCGCAGGCAATCTGGCCGGGGCCACCGGCTGCCACTACGATAACGTGCCGACGGCTTCCACCGCGTGCCCGCCCCCTTTGGATCGCCCATGCACATCCTGCTCGCCAGCCCCCGCGGCTTCTGCGCCGGGGTGAACATGGCCATCGACACGCTCGACACAGCGATCAAGCTCTACGGCAAGCCGGTCTACGTGTTTCACGAGATCGTGCACAACAAGCACGTCGTCGAGCGATTCACGCGCGAGGGGGCGGTGTTCGTGGACACGGTCGAGGAGGTGCCCGAGGGCTCCGTCCTCCTGTTCTCGGCCCACGGGGTGGCGCCCGAGGTTCGCCAGGTGGCGGAGGCCCGCCGGCTGCGGGCCATCGACGCCACCTGCCCGCTGGTCACCAAGGTACACCTCGAGGCGATCAAGTACGCCAAGCAGGGCTACCACATCATGCTCATCGGGCACGAAGGGCACGACGAGGTGATCGGCACGATGGGCCAGGCCCCGGACGCCTTCACGCTCGTCGAGACCGCGGAGGAAGTCGATGCCCTCCCGTTCGGCCCGCACGACAAACTCGCCTACCTCACGCAGACGACGCTTTCCGTGGATGATGCCTCGCGGATCATCGCCCGCCTCAAGGAGCGGTTCCCGCAGATCGTCGGCCCTCCCAAGGATGACATCTGCTACGCCACGCAGAACCGTCAGGAAGCCGTGCGGTTGCTTTCCGAGGACGCCCACCTGGTGCTCGTGCTCGGGAGTCAAAACAGTTCCAACAGCCAGCGGCTCGCGGAACTCGCCCGCGAGCGCGGCATCTCCGCCCACCTCATCGACGGCGCCAACGAGATCGAGCCGGGATGGTTTCGCGGCGACGAGACCGTCGTAATCACGGCGGGCGCGAGCGCCCCGGAGAGCGTCGTGCAGGACTGCATCGCGTGGCTCAAGGCACGGTTCGGGGCGACCGTCGAGGAGCGGACCATCCGGGAGGAGGAGGTCTACTTCCCGCTCCCCAAGGAACTTCGGGCCGCCGCCGCGGCCATCCAATTGCCGATGGCGTGAGCGGCGCGTGAGCCCCGCCACCTGCCGGGGAGGGCAAAACGCATTCCGCAGATGACCAGCGTGGGGCTCCAGCGCGAGCCTTGTAGGTGCAGACTGGCAGTCTGCACACCGTAGCAGCACGGATTCCGCAGAGTGCTACTCTGCGGCTACACGGGGTCGCCAATCGGGGTGGCAAATCGTCTCCCACACGAGCGGAGACTGCTGGCAAGCCCGAAGCGCAAGCTGAGGGAATACGCGCCGCCGCACCGGAACCCGATCCGCATTCCCTCGGCTCGCGCATCGGGCTTCAAGGGCACCGAAATCCATCCACGCCGATACACCAATCGGCTCGCGCCTCGGGCTTCACGGACGCGGAGATCCACCCCCCGCCGATGCACCAGTCGGCTCGCGCCGGCACACCGGTCGCCAGCCGGCACCGCCTCACTTCGTCAGCTTCTTGTAGCGGAAGCGGTGCGGCTCGTCAGCGTCGAGGCCCAGCCGCTCCTTGCGGCTGCGCTCGTAGACCTCGAAGTTGCCCTCGCAGACGTGGACGTAGCCGTCTCCCTCGAAGGCGATGATGTGCGTCGCCAGCCGGTCGAGGAACCAGCGGTCGTGGGTGATCACCACGACCGAGCCGGCGAAGCTCGTGATGCCTTCCTCGAGCGACCGCAGGGTGTCGACGTCGAGGTCGTTCGTCGGTTCGTCGAGGAGCAGGAGGTTGGCGCCGCCGCGGAGCAGCTTGGCCAAGTGGACCCGGTTCCGCTCGCCGCCGGAGAGCGTGCCCACCTTCTTCTGCTGGTCGGGGCCCATGAAGTTGAACTTGGCCACGTAGCTGCGGGCGTTGACCGTGCGCTTGCCGAGCTCGATCGTGTCGTGGCCGCCGGAGATCTCCTCGAACACGGTCTTGTCGGGATCGAGGGCGTCGCGGTTCTGGTCCACGTAGCCGATGTCCACCGTCGCCCCCACCTTGACCGCGCCCGAGTCGGGCTGCTCGGCGCCGACGAGCATCCGGAAGAGCGTCGTCTTGCCGGCGCCGTTGGGGCCGATGATCCCCACGATGCCGCCGGGAGGCAGGCGGAACGAGAGATTCTCGAACAGCACCTTGTCGCCGAAGGCCTTGGAGATGTTTTCCACGTCGATCACCTGGTCGCCGAGCGGCCGGCTGGCGGGGATGAAGATCTCGACCTCCGAATCGCGGACGGCGGCCTGCTCGGCGGCGAGCTTCTCGTAGGCCGCCATGCGAGCCTTGCTCTTCGCCTGCCGCGCCTTGGGCGACATCCGCACCCACTCCAATTCCTTGTCGAGCGTCTTCTGCCGGGCAGAGGCCTGCTTCTCCTCGAGTTCCAGCCGCGCCTTCTTCTGCTGGAGCCACGACGAGTAGTTGCCCTCGAAAGGGATGCCCCGGCCGTGATCGACCTCCAGAATCCACTTGGCGACGTTGTCGAGGAAGTAGCGGTCGTGCGTCACCGCGACGACGGTGCCGACGTACTCGGCGAGGTGCCGCTCCAGCCAGTTCACGCTCTCGGCGTCGAGGTGGTTGGTGGGCTCGTCGAGGAGGAGCAGGTCGGGCTTCTCGAGCAACAGCTTGCAGAGGGCGACACGGCGCCGCTCGCCGCCGGAGAGATTGGTCACGCCCCAGTCTCCGGGGGGCAGGTTCATCGCGTCCATCGCGATCTCCACCTGCCGGTCGAGATCCCACAGGTTCTTGGCGTCGATCTCGTCCTGCACCCGGGCCTGCTCGGCGAGCAGCTTCTCCATCTCGTCGTCGCCGAGGGGCTCGGCGAACCGGGCGTTGATCTCCTCATAGCGGCGGAGCACGGCCCGGGAGTGATCGACCGCGTCCATGACGTTCTCGAACACCGTCTTCGCGGGATCGAGCTTCGGCTCCTGCTCGAGATACCCCACGGTATAGCCCTCGGCGAGCCGGGCCTCGCCGTCGAACTCCTTGTCGATGCCCGCCATGATCTTCATGAGCGTGCTCTTGCCGGCGCCGTTCCGCCCCAGCAGCCCGATCTTCGCGCCGGGATAGAAGGCGAGATTGATGTTCTTGAGCAGCTCACGCTGGCCGAACTTCTTGTTGAGGTCGGAAACTTGGAAGATGAAGGCGGGGCCCATGGGGTCGGTGTCGCTCGCGGAAAGGGAGGAGGTGTGCGGAACTGTCGACCTGCGATCCTAACAGACCGTCGCATCGGTCTGCCGCCGCAAGATGTGGGGCCGTTGATGCGCCGCGGGGCATGGACTACGATGCAACGCGGCCGGAAATCGGCCGTTTCCGCATCGCCGCGAGGAGTCCCGCCATGCCCGAATACGCGCAGCCCGACGTGCTGGTTTCCACCGCCTGGGTGGCGGAGCATCTCTCCGATCCCGCCGTGCGGATCGTGGAATCCGACGAGGACCGGGCCCTCTACACGCAGGGTCATGTCCCGGGCGCCGTGGAGATCGACTGGGCCGTGGACCTGCAGTGCCCGGTCGTCCGCGACTACATCGGCCGGTCGGCTTTCGAGCGGCTCTGCGCCGAGCGGGGCATCTCCAACGACACCACCGTGGTCTTCTACGGCGACAAGAACAACTGGTGGGCCTGCTACGCCTTCTGGGTGTTCAAGCTCTACGGCCACAAGGACTGCCGGATCATGAACGGCGGCCGGAAGCGGTGGGAACTCGACGGCCGGGCCTGGTCGAACGAGCGGGTGTCGTATCCGCGGGCCACCTACACGGCCCAGGAGCAGGACGGCTCGATCCGCGCCCTCCGCGACGAGGTGCTCAAGCACTGCAAGGCCGGCAAGCAGCTCCTCGACGTGCGCAGCCCCGAGGAATACCGCGGCGAGCGGATGCACATGCCCGATTATCCGAACGAGGGCGCCGTCCGCGGCGGCCACGTCCCGGGGGCCCTCAACGTGCCCTGGCCGATGAACTGCAACGAGGACGGCACGTTCAAGACCGCCAAGGAACTGGAGAAGCTCTACGTCAAGGAGTTGAAGATGAAGCGGCGGTCGCCCACGATCGCCTACTGCCGGATCGGCGAGCGGTCGAGCCTCACCTGGTTCGTGCTCACCTATCTGCTCGGCTTCGGCAACGTGAAGAACTACGACGGCTCGTGGCTCGAGTGGGGCAACGCCGTCCGCGTGCCGATCGCCAAGGGCGCCGAGCCGGGCGGCCTGGCCGCGAAGCCCACAACCACCGCTCACGCGTAGCGCACGATGGGCGTCCGGGAGAAGGTCGAGGAGATCGTCGGCGAGTTCTCCGACCTCGATGGTCGGGAGAAGCTGGAGTTGCTCGTCGATTACGCCAACGGCCTGCCGCCGCTGCCGGCCGCCTACGAGGCCCGCAAGGCCGCCGAGGACCGCCGCGTGCACGAGTGCCAGACGCCCGTCTTCCTGTGGACGGAGGTGGAGCAGGGGATGTCGCGGGTCGTGGCCGAGGTCGCGCCCGAGGCGCCCACGGTGAAGGGTTTCGTGGCGATCCTCGCGGCGGCCGTCAACGGCCTGCCGGCGACCGAGGCCGCCGACATTCCCGAGGATCTGCTGGAGCGAATCGGCCTGGCCGATGTGCTCGGCATCCTTCGTGCCCGCGGCCTGCGTTCGATCACAGCCCGCATCAAGCGCGGCCTGGCCGAGGCGGCGCGTGGCGAATGAGAACCATGCAGAGGCACACCAGAGATCGTCGCGACGGGCCACGGTAGCCCAACCCGGCTCGGGGACGGCATGAGTTGCGTCGCTGGCGGCCGCACGCCACGCTCCGCATCCTCACGCCGATCCCCTCGCCTACCCGTCCACGCTTGATCGACGCACCCGACCCCGGAAAGGACCGTCCGTGTCACCCGCAGAAAAAATCGTCGCCGGCATCGACCTCGGCGGCACCGCCATCAACTACACGTTTCTCGACGAGCGCGGGCAGTTCCTCATCGACGGCCTGTGCGAGCATCCGGCCCGCAGCGTGGAGGGGCCGGACGTCTGCCTGACGCAGATCGAGGACGGCCTGCGGACGGCCGCCGCCCGGGCCGGCCTGGAGCTCGAGAAGCTCGTGGCCGTGGGCCTCGACACGCCGGGGCCGGCGAGCGCGGCGGGAGTCTTGAGCCGCCGCGGCTCGACGAACTTCGTCCACCCCGACTGGGCCGGCTTCGATATGCAGGCCGGGCTCGAGCGGCGGCTCGGCCGGCCCGTGACCTACCTCAACGACGGCAACGCGGCGGCGCTGTGGGGCCACGTCGCGATCTTTGGTTCCGAGAACGCGGCCACGAGTGTGTCGGCGATCGTCGGCACGGGCCTCGGGGGCGGCGTGATCACCGGTGGCCGGGTAGTGACGGGCCGCAACGGCTTCGGGGGTGAACTCGGCCACGTGCTCATCCCCTGGACGGCGATTCCCGACATCGACGGCCTCGTGCCCCGGTGCAACTGCGGTCGGACGGGCGACCTGGAGTCGCTCTGCTCGCTGACGGCGATCAGGCAGTCGCTCCTGCCCCACTTCCTCGCCCGCCATCCCGGCCATCCGCTCGTCGCGGAGCCCGACGTGGGCAAGGCGGCGAAACTGGTCCGCGGCCTCGCCGAACAGGGCGACGAGATGTGCCGGGCGATCTTCCGCGTCCAGGCCCGGGCGCTCGGCCTGTTCTTCGACGAGATGATCAACGTCTTCGATCCCGACGCGCTGATCGTGGGGGGCGGCGCGGTCGAGACCGACGAGGCCTTCCGCCGGTGGTTCATTTCCGAGATCCGGGCCGGGATGCCGACGCAGCGGGAGGAGCAGGAAGACCTGCCGATCCACGTCATGCCCGCCGGCGACACGGCCGGCGCCCGCGGCGCCGCCCTCGACGCCGCCCGGATGGTCCGCGAACGGGGCCTGTAGCGGCGGTCTCCGACCGCCGTGCGTCCCCCTGTAGCGGCGGTCTCTGACCGCCGTGCCCGACCGCCCTCAGGGTCGGAGGGCCGGGCGGGTGAGGCCGGGCAGGGGAGTGGTCGTGGGGGCGCGGGGCGTGTTGTCGTGCACGAGCAGGCCCCGCCGGCCCACGAAGTAGCTAGGGAAGTCGGCGACGACAAGGTTATAGGCCTGTTCGTAGTGCTCCACCGGCGTCGGTACGGCCGTGATCGCGTCGATCGCGACCCCGCCACCCAGGGCGTGCAGACGGTCGCCTGCTTGGAGTTGCTTGGCCAGGCCCCAGCCGCGACCGTGCACCCAGAACGGGTGGCCGGGCGTGGCGACGATCGCCTCGCCGTCCAGCCCCAGCTTCAGCCGCGGTCCCGGCGGCCGGATTGTGACGCCCAACACGGGCTTGTAGGCCAGCTCGCCGGAATCAGGATCCTGCGCGAGAACGCGGTCGCCCCGTTTCACCTCCTCGATCGGTACCAGACCGGTGAGAGTCCAAACCGGCGTGCCGCGGGCGAAGCATTCGCACCAGGGCGGATTCCCGGGCGAGCCCGTCGATGTGCCCGGGTCCGAGGACGCCCAAGGCTCCGTTGGTCCCCCAAACGACCGGGCCTGCGGCACGCTGACGGGATAGGGAGCGTACAGTTCGCGTTCCTGCACGGGCTTCGGCAACGTGCCGCCTCCGGCGGCCGCCGAGCCGCCGTCGAGCACGAACATCTCGTTGTGGTCCTGCCACCACCACGTCCACCAGGCCGCGGGCGAGTCGGGGATCTCACGACCGGTGGCTGCGGCGAGGGCCGCGTAGATGCGACGGTTTTGCTTGGCGATCGCGGCGTTGGCCCGCGCGACCGTGCCGCCAAACGCGGCCACGTCGCCGGCGGCCCGGCCCCACGAATCGGACCTGCTCCGCTCGAACGCCGCCAGGTCCTCGGCCAGGTACGCACCGCTCGCCTCGTCGGGAATGGTGATCTGGCCCTGCACTTCCGGCGCCACCAGCAGCGAAACGGCCCCGTCGCCCAGCATGCCTTCCTGCACGAGACCGTAGCGGACGAGCGGAAATCCCAGCGGGCCGGTGGCGGTTGCGACCGTCGCTTCGAGCGGCATCCGCAGTCCGGAGAGCAGCAGCGGCACGAAGTCGTCGAGCGGGCGGGGGGCGAGCGCCGCGGCGGCGGCGGCGCGGACGTCGCCCGGCTCCCCGAAGACAGCCAGTTGCGCGAGTGCCGCGGCGGCGAGGGGGTGCCGGTTCTCCCCGAGGGCAGCCACGAGTTGCCGGCCCATCACCGCCTGGATCCGCGGGGGCATCGTGGCCCCGAATTGGCGGCTGAGTTCCCGCTGCAGCGCGAGCATCTCCGCCTCCTCCGCGATCGCGGCGATCCGCGTTGCGACTTCGGCGGGCATTCGCCCGTCGATGCGTTCGGCCTCACGTCGCCAGCGGGCGACCAAGGGACGCCACTCGTCGGCAGCCCGCTCCACGCGGTTCATCCGCGTCCGCTCCCGTCCGATCTGTTCGGCCGTCAGCCATCGTCCCTGGAACGACCGCAGCCCGAGGGCCGCCAGTGCCTCGGGATCGCCCGGCTGCGCGGCGAGCACCGCGAGCCAGTGGGCCCGCGCCTCGTCGGGAAGGCGGTTCTTGACGCACCACCGGGCGAGCGCCGCCTCGTCGGCCGTCGTCGCCGTCGCGGCGCGGAGCCGGGCATACTCCGCCAGCCGCGCATCTTGCTGCGTTTGCCGCGCGACCTCGTCCGCGGGCAGCCACGCGTCGCCGTGGCGGACATAGCCTGCCTGCCACCGCGTCGGCCCGTCGTCGGGCGCGGCCCGAAGCGCCTGCTGCAAGAGCGATCGGCGGCGATCGACGTCGCCGGCGAGATCGCTTTCGAGCGCCGCCTGCACGAGCGGAGCGGCAGGACAGGCGGAACCTGGCTTGGGCCGCTCCCGAGCCCGCGGTTCCGTGGCCCAGCCGCCGGCCACCAGAGACCACAGTGCCGCTGCCGCGGCACAGCACCGAAAAGAAACTCGCGTGCTCGACATCGTGACACCCTCCAGGCTCGGGGGCGAGAAAGTCAGGTGACGCGTAGTCTAGCACAGCGGGGCCGCTCAACGTGATGACATGCCCGGGGACAGACGGGGCAACACTGACGGCCTGCGACCGCCGAAAACCGCCAGGGCGACAACCCGCATTCTGCCCTGTGCATCCCCCTGTAGCGGCGGTCTCTGACCGCCGTGCGTCCCCCTGTAGCGGCGGTCTCTGACCGCCGTGCGTCCCCTGTAGCGGCGGTCTCTGACCGCCGTGCGTCGGAACTTGAAGTCACCCGTATTCGACGGTCGGAGACCGCCGCTACAGTGGGCGGAGACCGCCGCTCCAGAAGCCTCATCAGGCCACGTGGTCGAGCACCGGCAAAGCCGGCAGGCCGTTGGGCTGAAGCCGCGGAGCCGGGGAGGGCAGGGGCCGTAGGTCGGCGGGTTTGGCCCGCGGGGGCCCGAAGATCATCAGCCGCGCGGTGGCGAGCAGGCCGCCGAGCGACCCGAACGTCGCCTCGACGGCTGCCGGCTCGTAGCCGCAGTGCACCATGCAGTCGCGGCACTTGGGATTCCCGCTGGCCCGCCCGTAGCGGTCCCAGTCGGTCTCCTCCATCAGTTCTCGAAACGTCTTCGTGTAGCCCTCGTCGAGCAGGTAGCAGGGCCGCTGCCAGCCGAAGAGGTTGTAGGTGGGCGTGCCCCAGGGCCGGCACTCGAGTTCCCAGGCGCCCTTGAGAAACTCCAGGAACACGGGCGACTGGTTGAACTTCCAACGCCGCGGCGCCCCGTCGAGCATGCGGCGGAAGAGCGACTGGCTGCGCTGCCGCGGCAGGAAGTGGTCCTGGTCGGGCGCCTTGGAGTAGGAATACCCCGGCGAGATCATCATCCCTTCGACGCCGAGGACCATCACCTCGTCGAAGAACTTTCGGTAGCGGTCCGGATCGGCGTCGGTGAAGAGCGTGGAGTTGGTCGTGACGCGGAAGCCGGCCCGGCGGGCGGCCTTGATCGCCGCCACCGCGGCGTCGTACACGCCCTCCCGGCAGACGGCGTGGTCGTGCTCCTCCCGCGGCCCGTCGAGGTGCACGGAGAAGGCGAGGTAGGGAGACGGCTCGAAGTGCGGCAGCATCTCCTCGAGCTTGAGCGCGTTGGTGCAGAGGTAGAGGTATTTCTTGCGGGCCACGATCCCGGCCACGATCTGTTCGATCTGCGGATGCAGGAGTGGCTCGCCGCCGGGGATCGAGACGATCGGCGCTCCGCACTCGTCCACCGCCGCGAAGCACTGCTCGGGCGTGAGGTGCGAGCGGAGAATCTCGGTGGGGTGCTGAATCTTGCCGCATCCGCCGCAGGCGAGATTGCAGCGAAACAGCGGCTCGAGCATGAGCACGAGCGGGTAGCGGTCATTGCCCCGCAGCCGCTGGATGGCCAGGTGCCGCAGCACCGCCAGCATCTGTCCGACCGGCACGCTCATGCGACTCTCTCCATCCGCCGGGCGCCCGCCTGGCGGGCCGTACGCACCAACGCGATCAACGGGAAGTAGATCGGATACCAGTGGTACTTGAGGTAGAAGACCTGCGGGAACCCGGTGCCGGTGAACTCCTCCTGCTCCCAGGTGCCGTCGGCCTCCTGCCGCTCGACCAGCCAACGCACGCCGGCCTGCACGGCCCGCGACTCTCCACGGCCCGCCGCGACCAGCCCGGCCACGGCCCACGCCGTCTGCGAGGCGGTCACCGGCCCGACGCCCGCGAGCGCCCGATCGGCGTAACTCTCGGGCGACTCGCCCCAGCCGCCATCGGGCTGCTGATGGGCCTCCAGCCAGTCGGCGGCGTGGGCGACGAGCGGGTCGGCGGCGACCACGCCCACCGCCTGCAGGCCCTGGAGCGCCTGCCAGGTGCCGTAGATGTAGTTCACGCCCCAGCGGCCATACCACGATCCGTCGGCCCCCTGGGTCTTCTCCAGGTAGGCGACCGCGCGCTCGACCGCCGGGTGACCGCGGCGTAGGCCGGTCTTGCCGAACGCCTCGAGCACCCGCCCCGCCAGGTCGGGTGAACTCGGGTCGATCATCGCGTTGTGGTCGGCGAACGGCACCTTGCAGAGCAGTTCGCAGTCGTTGTCACGATCGAACGCGCCCCAGCCGCCGTCGGTGTTCTGCATCGCCTCCAGCCAGGCCACGGCGCGGCGGAGCGCAGCGGCGACCCGAACGTTCCGCGAATCCTCGGCACGGCACGCCGCGGCCTGCCAGGTCCCCAAGGCGATGACCACCATCGCGGTGTCGTCAACGTCGGGATAGAAGCGGTTGGCGTACTCGAAGCACCAGCCCGAGGGCTCGGCACTCGTCCGCCGCGCCCAGTCGCCGGTGGCGCGGATCTCGTTGTCGAGCAACCAGTCCACGGCCCGCCCGAGGGCGCCGGCATCGACCGTGCGATCGCCGGCCGCAGCCGCCTCGACCAGCCCGATGAGCGTGATCGCGGTGTCCCACACGGGCGAGCGGCAGGGCTCCAGCCGGGCGGTGCCGTCGGGCTCGCGCTCCACCAGCGCGTCGAGCTGCCGCCAGCATTCCTGCAGCTCGGGCGCATCCTCGTCGCAGCCCATGGACCGCAACGCCACGATGCTCCACACGATCGGCGGGAAGATCGCCCCCAGGCCGTCGCTGGCCTCGAACCGCTCCAACATCCACCGGCGGCAGGCCTGGATCGCCCGCGCCCGCAGCGGCATGAAGCCGACCGCTTCGCAGGCCTTCATGAACCGATCGGTGCCGCGGAAGAATCGCGCCCAGAACGTACGGTCGGCAGGGGCAGGGGCGCCGCGGCGATCCTGATCCCCGAACAGTTCGCCGATGCCGCGGTCCACCGGAATCCGACGCAGCGGCTTGAACGCCCACATCAGCGACAGCGGCACGATCATCGTCCGCGACCAGGCCGACACGCGGTGCAGGTTCACCGGGAACCAGTCGGGCAACAGCACCGCCTCGGGCGGCACGGCCGGGCACGCCGCGTAGGGCATCTGGCCGAGCAACGCGAGGTAGAACTTCGTGAAGCTGTTCACCGCCCAGGGGCCGCCGGCGGCGGCGATCGCCTGCCGGGCCCGCACGAGCGCCGGCGAACTGGCGTCTTGACCGGTGAGCTTAAGGGCGAGATACGCCTTCACGCTCGCACTGACGTCGACGGGCCCACCCGGATGAATCGCCCAGCCACCATTGGGCAGCTGCAGGCTCAGGATGCGACGAGCCGCACCGGCCACGTCGGGCCGGTCGAGCCTGCCCGCCCAGGCGAGAATGAGGATGAACTCGCTTTCCAGGATCGTGTCCCCCTCGAGGGGAGCCCGCCAGTGGCCGTCTGCGGCCTGCCGGGCCTGCAACCAGGCCGCCACCCGGCCCGCGGATTCCTTGACGAAGCGCGTCTCGATCTCGGCGCCGACGTCGCGCTGCGAAGCGTGCCTGGCGGTGCGGAGACCGCGCCCATGCATGGCGGACTGCCGACGCTCCACGGCTTCGGCTTGCGCGGCGCACGCGGAACTCGATCCGGTGAAACTCATGCCAACATCCCTGCTGCGAGCGAAACGGGCGATCCATCGCCCTCGAACCGGAAAGCTTCGGGGGAGAATAGAGAACGACGGCAACAGCGACAAGGCCGGACGGGCAGGAAGACACGCCCCGTCCCGGCGCTGCGGGCTGCCACGGGACGCTGGGCAACACACCGGGAAAGATAGGGTGGGTTTAACGCCTGCCCCGGTCCGCTGCATCGCCATCGAGCCCTGCCAGTGGCAACGAGACCGTCACCCGGGTGCCAGCCCCCGGCCGGGAGTCGACGGCCACCGTCCCACCGTTGAGCTCGACGAGCCGCCAGGCCTTTGGAAGCCCGAGGCCGATGCCGCGGCCGGCGTCGCGGCCGCTGAAGAACGGGTCGAACGCCCGCCGCAGGGTGGCGGCATCCATCCCCCGACCGTCGTCGGCCACTTCGATCTCGGCCATCCCGCCCGCCGCGCGACCGCTGACTGTCACGTGCCCGCCGTCGTCCACCGCCTCGACGGCATTTTGCACGAGCGCCCGCAGCGCCTCGGCCACCTGGCCGACATCGACGAACACCTCCAGCGGCATGGGCGGCGCGGCGTACTCCAGCCGCAGCCCGCGAGCCGCGACCGACGGCCGCAGCGGCTCGAGCACGCTCCGCACGACGTCGCCGAGCGGCACCGCCGCCGGCTGCGGCCGCGGCGGCCGCGCGAAGACCATCAGGCCGCCGATCATGTCGCGGGCCCGAAACGCCTGATCGACGATCGTCGAGAGCCGCCGCCGCCGCTCCGGATCCTGCTCGTCCACGAGCAGCGCCTGGGCGCGCGCCGCGATGTTGGCCAGCGGGTTGTTGATCTCGTGGCCGGCGCCGTAGGCGAACTCGCGCAGCGCCTCCAGCCTGGCCTCGGCGAGCGCGGCCTCGAAGTGCGGGTCGTTCATGCAGCCACGCGCTCCCTTGCATCCGCCACCCGTGCCGCCCCACGCGGCCGAAATGGCACGGCCGCCCGCACCCGGAACGGATGCGGGCGGCCGCGGCGATACGATCCTGAAGCGGGAGACCGGCTCACGAGCCGGCGACACCCGACTCGATGTCGAGCAGGCTGCAGATCCGGTCGACGAGCACCTCGGCCTCGAAGGGCTTCTGCAGGAACTCGTTGGCGCCGGAGGCCTTCAGATCCTCGATCTTGTCGGGCTCGCACATGCCCGAGATGCAGATGATCCGCACCTCGTCCATCGTCGAGTCGCTGCGGACCCGCTGGCAGACTTCCTTGCCGTTGATGTCGGGCAGCATGACGTCGAGCACGATCAGGTCAGGACGGTAATCCTTGACCATCATGCCGGCGTCGAAGCCGTTGTTCACGCTCCGCGTCTCGAAGCGGCCGTCGCGCTCGAGGACGTCGGTGATCAGCTCGACGAGATCCTGGTCGTCGTCGACGACGAGAATCTTCCGCCGGCCGCTCTCCAGCGCGTCGGTCGGAATCCCGTTGTCCCGCATGAACAGGAACAACTGATCCCGCGGAATTCGGCGGAACCGGCTGCCCGGCACGCGAAATCCCTTCAATTGCCCCGAGTCGAAGCAGCGAATGATCGTCTGCTGACTCACCTTGCAAATCTTGGCGGCTTCGCCAGTCGTGTAAACGGTCTTCTGCATCTGCTTTACCACCCTCTCCCTAGCCGTGGTGCAGCTAGTCAAAACGGCGGCCCGGGGCTCTTCGCGAGCGATTCAACCCCGAACGCCTAGGCCTCCTTGCAGCGGTCCCTGGCGCCGTCGCCACAACGGTCGCCATCCACGTCGCATTCCATGCCGACGCAACTCACCGAATACCCCGGTTCGACCGTGGATCCGGTCTCGCAACGACGCAGGCCGGGGAAAGAGGGGAAAGGACTCCGCTTCCTTCGACCGCTTCCCTGCATGCCATCCTTGCCAGACAACCCAACTCTACAGGCAGGTTTCGCGGCGAGTCAATATCGTCCCAGACGGCGTAAACCCCTGGCCCGCAACGTTTTGGGGAAAGTCACGAAAGTCGCGAAAAAATCTCGCCCCCGGCGTCGGCCCAACCCGCCCGCGTTGCCGCCCCGGCAACGCCTACGCGGGCGCGACGATCTCGAGCAGTTCCACGGCGGCGATACCGGCCACGCGGATCTCGGCGACGCGTCCATAGGCGACCGCGCCGGCCCCACATCCAAAGCGCGCCGCGAGGTGCGGGCCGGCCGTGACCTCGAGCAATCGCACGTCCTGCACGTCGCAGAGCAGGCCCGCGTCGATGAGGATCCTGCCCAGGGGCGTGCGTCGCTCGCGAATCGCAGCGGCCGTCTGCGCCGGCACCGCCGCCAGGTCGATCCGCACGATGCCGTGCTGCACGACCATGCCGTCACCGCGCACGAGCAAGATCTCGCGGGCATAACGGTCCCCGGAGCCCGCGGCGGCCGGCCGTTCGGCCACGACCCGGAGGGCGACGGGCCCGCCGTGAAACCGCTCCATCGCCACGGTCATGTGGCTGCGATGGTCGAGCAGCCGCCGCGGCACATCGGGCACGGCGTCGGCCGCCACCGGGAGGAACCGGCCGAACGCCGCCGGATCCATGCCCATCGCGCGTACCAACTCCAGCGCCCGAGGAACGGCAGGAGAGTCGTCAGCGGGCATCGCGGGGCCTCGGACTGCGGGGGTTGGTGGCGACTGCTCGAGCGCATCTCGTTTTGCTGGAGCAACAAGTTGAGGTTGTGCGTGCGGTAGGCGAGGGGGTCGGCGAACGCTCGAGGAGCATGGGGCGTATCTTCGCCCCAGCGACAATCTGCAAGACCGCGTAGCGGCGACTTTTGCCGCCCCCGAGCCGGTGCTACACCAACGTCGGCTGCGCTCTCGCCGAATTGTCGGCGAGGCCCGCGTCGACCGCAAGGAACCACGGCCGCAATCGGCTAGCACGCCGTGGAACAGTTCTGCCCGAGCAGGATGCACGGGCCATCGACCCAGGAAACCCTCGGCGTTTCCTGCGGTCGATCGAGTGGACAAAGGCCATGGAGGGCTTTGTCCACGGACAACTAGACCGACGCTTCGGGCACGGCGAGGTCGAGGAGAAACTCCAGCACCTCGCGGAGGCGTGGCAGTTTGCAGCCCGCGACGGCGGCCGCCGCTCGCGCCCGCTGATCGCGTACGATCGCCGCGGCCCGCGGAAAGACGTCGGCCCGAACATAGAGTTCGCGGGCTGCCGAAATCGCCTCCGATACGGCGTCCGGCGAATCACCAGCCCGCGCCGCCAAGGCACGCAGCGTGGCGACGTCCGCTGCCGGCAACCGCTCGAGGGCCAGCGCCCACATCACCGTGGGCCGCCCGCCGAGCAAATCACCCGCCGCCTGCCGGGCGTTCTCCAGGTCGCCCTGCCAATCCTTGAGATCGTTGAGCACCTGGAAGCCCGTGCCGACGTGGAGGGCGTAGCGGTCGATGGCGGCCGCATCGGCCGGCTGGACCCCGGCCAGTCGGACGCCCATCGCGACGGCCGCTTCGAAGGCCGGTGACGTCTTCAGCCCGTAGATCGCCAGCGCCTCGTCGGGCGCGAGCCGTTTGTCGCCGTCCTCCCGCCACCACAGTTCCGCGCCCTGACCTTGGGCCAGGCGGACGTGTGCGTCGGAGAGCATCCGCACGACGTCGCGGGCCGTGGTCGCATCCACGCCGTCGAGCCCGGAGATGATGCGGTAACCGAGGCCGACGAGATGATCGCCCACGTTGATGGCCACGGGCACGCCGCGCTCGCGGTGCAGCGTGGCCCGCCCATACCGCATGGCGTCGTCGTCTTCGATGTCGTCGTGGACGAGCGAGGCCTTGTGAAAGACCTCGATGGCGACCGCCGCCGCCTTCACCGCATCACGAACGACCGCCGCGTCGGCGACGTAGCCGGCCGTCTCCCGCACACCCGTCGGCCGGCCGCTCGCCAGATCGGCCCGCACGGCGTCGTACGCCGCCAGCGTGATGAACGGCCGCAGGAACTTGCCGCCGCGGGCGAGAAACTCCGCTCCCATCGCGGCCGTGGCCGCCAGCGGCGCGAGGCCCGTTGATGCCTGCAGCCTTGGCAACGCGTCGGCGAGGCCGAGCCGCCGGCCGAGGCCCTCGAGCGCGTCGGGGGCGAACATCTCCGCCGCCTCCCGCAACAGTGGCAGGTAGTCGCCCACGGGCGCGGCCGCGCCGCCGGCCACGCCCAGCAGGCCCAGCACCCAATCGACGTCGATCGCCGCCGCCGCGGCGGCATCCGCGCAGGAGCAGCCCGCGGCGGGACGCGTTCCGGGTCGGTAGGGAACGGCTGCGACCGGCAACGAGAAGGCCGGCAGCATCGCGAACGCCTTCTCCAAGTCTTCGAGTTTTGCGACGCCGAGGATGCCGTCGTATTGGCCGGTAAGCAGCGATCCGATCGCGGCCACGGCCTGCGACGTGGACTGCACCACCCATCCGCTGTCGCGAGCCGCAGCCCAAATCGTCGCTATGCCACAGGCCGGGCCGCAGGCCGCCGGCACCGATTCGTCAGCGTTCGAGCAGGCCGCACACGGGCAATCGGGCAGCAGCAGGAGTCGTCGCCCGGCCGGTCCTGCGGAAATCCGCTCCCGCCAGTATTCGGAAACGATGGTGACCATCATCCAGCCGACGTGGTCGGGGGTTCCTCCAGCCCGGGCCACCAGTGCCTCGGCCTGCCCCCGCAGTCCGGCCGCGGTTCGGGCGGCCGCCGGAATCCCATCGGCCCGCCAGCGGGCGACGAGGTCGCTGGCCATGGCCCGCAGCCGATCGCGGAGTTGCCGCGTCGGCGGGCAGGCGAGTGTCTCCGGGGCAGGGCGTCCGGTGGGGGCGGATCGCTGCAAGGCTGGGGAGGGATTCACGCGGGAGCCTTTCGAGGTCATGGAGACTAATCCTACAACCGCCCCCCCGAGTTTTGGCTAACTTCCCGTGGACAAAGCCCTCCATGGCCTTTGTCCACCTGGTGGACCGCAGGAAACGCCGAGGGTTTCCTGGGTCGATGGCCGTCGCATCCTGCTCGGGCAGGCGTGTGCCCCAGTCTGCTAACCCCCGGCGGCTGGAGGCTCGAAAAACGCGGGCAGGAGCGAATCGACCTGCAGCAACCCGCCCCGGGACAGCACCGGCTCGGGCTCCCGGGCCGCGAGGTGCCCGTCCGCCTCGAGCGCCCGCCATTGGGCGGCCCATGCGACCAGCGGATCGACGCCGAACTTCTCCCGCAGCCGGGCGACGTCGAGCCGTCCCTTCTTGAGACCGAGCACGGTCTCGCGGATCAGGAGTTCACGGGGCGTGGGCACGAGGCCACGGCGGATCGGCAGCCGGCCAGCCTCGACATCCCCCAGATAGTCGTCCCAGTGGGTGGCGTTTTGGTAGTGCATGCCCGAAAGATGGCCGAAGCTGGCGACGCCGAGGGCGGCGAGGTCGGCGCCCTCCCAAAGCATGTCGCGATAGCGAAACTGGACGCGTTGCGGATCGCGGACGAGCGTGTAGCCGCTCGACACGCCGTACCCGGCGGCCTCGAACCGCTCGAAGGCCCAGGCCACCCAGGCCCGCTTCGTGGGCCAGTCGGCGACGGGCACCGTGCCGCCACCGTCCTTGGCATCCTTGACGAACACCGTGTTGAAGGGGAGTTCCATCTGGTAGATCGTCACGCTGTCGGCGCCGAGGGCGAGCGTCTTCTCGACCGTCGCCTGCCACGACTCGAACGTCTCGCCGACCATGCCGGCGATCAGGTCGACGTTGGTGCTCGGGAATCCGGCCGCCTGGATCCAGTCCCACGCGCGGAGGATCTCGGCGGACAGGTGGGCCCGGCCGTTGGCCTCGAGGATCGAGTCGTCGAAGTTCTCGACCCCGAGCGAGATCCGCGTCATGCCCAGTGCCTTGAGGGCCCGGACCTTGGGCTCCGAGAGCGTGCCCGGCTCGCACTCGAACGTCACCTCCTCGGCGTGGTCCCAGCCGAAGCTCTCATGCAGCCCCGCGACGAGCCGCTCCAGTTGCTTCACGGAGAGAAACGACGGCGTGCCGCCGCCGAAGTAGACGTATTTCAGCGGCCGGCCGGCGATCGCGCGGCGGGCGGCCACGAGCGCCGCCTCGCGGGCCAGCGCCTGCGAATACCGCTCCACGTCGGCCGCGGCCACGTCGGTGTAGACGCGGAAGTAGCAGAACTTGCACCGCTTCCGGCAGAAGGGCACGTGCAGGTAGAGCCCGAGCGGCGCCGCCGTGGGGGCGGCGTCGAAGGCGGCGCGCACCGCCGGCACGGCGTCGGCATTCCACCGCGTGAACGGCGGATAGTTGGCGACAAAATAGCTGCCCGGCTCGGTGGCTTCGCTCATGATCCCGTCAGCGTATCGCCCGGCGCCGCCGGCGGCGAGGCACGCTGTCCGTGTAACCTCATACCGCCTCGCACAGGAAATCCAATCCGGTCAGTGGCGGGGAATCGACGGCCGGAGACTGCCGCTCCAGGAAACACTGGCAAGACGAGCCGATCAATGGCTCAAAAGCCGCGGGCGGCACGGAGGTCGTCGAAGTCGCGGAGGTGGTAAGCCACCTTCGCCTTGTCGAGCACCCGGCACAGGCCCCGTAGGGCGATGCCCATGCCGTCCGGACCGCTCGTGCCGCCGAACTGGCCGCCGCCGCGAACGTGCGGCTCCAGATCGAGGAACACGCCCGGAATCCCGCGCCGCTCGAGCTTCTTCGTGAGCGCCGGCAGCATGCCCCGCAGGTCGGCCAGGATCCGTTCGTGGCCGCTCGCGCCGAGGTCGGCGGGTACGAAGTTCGCAAGCGCGTCTTCCTCGACATGCGCACCGCGCTTGGCGTTCTTGACCCGTTGGTAATCTTTGATGTGGACCCAGCCGAGCCCCGGCTTCATCGCCTCCCATTCCTTCCACACCTGGGCCGTCGAGTAGCCCTGGCAGACGAGGTTGGCGGCGTCGAACACGAGCACGAGCGCCGGGTGGTTCACCCGGCGATGAATCTCGGCGAGCAACTGGCCCGAGCGGCCGACGAGATTGGCCTCCACCTCCAGGCCGAACGTCAGGTCGGAGCGATGGCAGGCCTCGGCGATCTTGCCGAGCTGGTCCACCGTCTGCTCCAAGTGATCCTCCGGCCGATCGTCTTTTGGCGGATAGAAGGAAAACCCGCGGATCAGCTTCGTCTCGAAGGCGTGGGCCAGTTCGCACGCCTTGGCCACGTCCTTGGCGAGATACTGCTTGAAGGGCACGTACGTGTTCTTCGTGCCGTCGGCCTTGTCGAGGAGCTTCACCTTGCCGATCGGCGAGGCGATCGAGGCGACGTTGAGGCCGTATTCGTCTTCCAGATGCCGGATCTTTTGGATCTCCGACAGCGTGAGCTTCATGACGTTCTTCACGCCCTTGCCCACGTCGATGAATCGCAGGCTGTAGTACTCCAGGCCGATCGCGGCGAGGGCCGAGAACTGCTCCACGGCGGTGAGGTGGAAGGCGGCCTCGTCGGCGAGGGCGGAGAGGAGGACGTGGGGCTGCGGCATGGGATCGGGTTCCTGGGCTGGCGGACTTTGGAGAGCGATCGATTGTAGTCACGAACCGAGGCAAAGTGCCCGAGTGGCACTCTCGATGTCTGGTGGGGGCTACCCATGCCCCATCGCCGGACGTTCACTGCGGCCCTCCGGGCCTCCGCTCTCTCGGAGGCGTCTGCGCTCCGCCGACCAATCCGCCTCGCGGCGGATCGGTGCCCGTGGCTCCGCTGGCCGCCTACGCCGGCTCCCGGGGCATGAGTAGCCCCTCCTGGATCGCCGATTGGGCTGCTTGCGTACGCGGGTTCCAGTTGGGGGGCGCCTAAAACCCTGAAAGGTGGTCGGCGGCGGGGTGGGAGACGACGATTCGCGACCGCAGGCCGCCGCGGGGTGTGAACTCGGCGAGGAGCGTCATGCGCCGCGGCTGGATCACCGCGACGAGGTCATCGAGGATGCGGTTGGTGACGTTCTCGTAGAAGATGCCTTCGTTGCGGAAGGCCTGGAGATACAATTTCAGGCTCTTGAGTTCCACGCACAGCTGGTCGGGGACGTAGCGGAACGTGAGCGTGCCGAAGTCGGGCTGGCCGGTCTTCGGGCACATGCTCGTGAACTCCGGACAGATGTGCTCGATCACGTAGTCGCGGCCGGGAAACTGGTTCGGAAACGCTTCCAGTTGGTCGCGCGAGGGCGGCTTGAGATTTGTCATGATGCTTCAGAGTGTGCCATGAACACGCCCGCTGCGAAACCCTCCGCCGCGCCCGGCCGCTCCGCGGTCGTCCTCCTCTCCGGCGGCCTCGATTCCGCCACCGCCGCGGCCTGGGCCATCCGCGAGGGGTTTTCGCTCGCTGCGCTCTCCATCGACTACGGCCAGCGGCACCGCGTGGAGCTCGACGCTGCCCGTGCGGTGGCCCGCGCCCTCGGGATCACCGACCACGTCGTCCTCCCGATCGACCTGGCCGCCTTCGGCGGTAGCGCGCTGGTAGACCCGGCGATCCCCGTGCCCAAGGGCCGCGACGAGGCGGCGATCGCCTCGGGCGTTCCCACGACCTACGTGCCCGCCCGCAACACCGTCTTCCTGGCGCTCGCCCTGGGGATGGCGGAAACCCGCGGCGCCGAGGCGATCGTGCTCGGCGTCAACGCCATCGACTACAGCGGCTACCCCGACTGCCGGCCCGAGTACGTGGCAGCGTTCGAACGGCTCGCGGCGCTGGCCACGAAGGCGGGCGTGGAGGGGCGGCCGACGCGGATCCTCGCGCCGCTCCAGTCGCTCTCCAAGGCCGACATCATCCGCCTCGGCCTCGCGCTCGGCCTCGACTACGGCCTCACGACCAGCTGCTACGACCCGGCCGCCGACGGCCGCCCGTGCGGGTCGTGCGACTCGTGCCTCCTGCGGGCCGCGGGCTTCGCCGCAGTCGGCGCCGCCGACCCGCGGGTCGATCCCGCCCGCTGGACGTGAGCCTAGGGCGACGCCGATGCGCATCTCCGAGATCTACGCGTCGCTGCAAGGGGAGGGCCGCTACGCCGGCACGCCGAGCACCTTCGTCCGCACGAGCGGCTGCAACCTGCGATGCACGTGGTGCGACACGCCGTTCACGTCGTGGGAGCCCACAGGCACGGAGCGAACGGTGGACGACGTGCTCGACGCCGTCGCCGCGCTCGGACCGCGCCACGCCGTCGTCACCGGTGGCGAGCCGTTGATCCTCCCCGACGTCCCCGAGCTCTGCCGGCGGCTGCGGGCCGACGGCATGCACGTCACGATCGAAACCGCGGGCAGCGTGCTCCCCGCCGCCGAGCCGGCCGCGATCGCCGACTTCCTCTCCATCAGCCCGAAGCTCGCCTCGTCCACGCCGTCGTCGGCCACGGCCGGCGTCTGGGCGGCCCGCCACGAGGCGGCGCGGCGCCGCGACGACGTGCTCGTGACGCTCATGCAGGCCCCACACCAGCTGAAGTTCGTGATCGGCACGCCAGCCGACCTCGCCGAGGCGTGCACATGGCTCGACGATCTCGCTCGGGCCGGCGCGACCGTCGAGCCCGACGCCGTGTTTCTCATGCCCGAGGGTCGCGATCCGACGCGGCTGGCGGCCACGGCCGCCTGGCTCGAGCCCGAGGCGCAGCGTCGCGGTTTTCACCTCGCTCCCCGGCACCACATCGCCTGGTTCGGCGACACCCGCGGCACGTGAGACGGCGCCCACTCGGGTCGCGAGAGCCAAGGTGTTTCCGTCGGTGACGCCGTGAGGGGCTGCCCGTGCCCTCGAGCGGGCTATGGGAGCGAGCGGAGCCATGGATGGCGAAGCGAAGCGAACATGCAGAGAGCCGAGGCCGGGAGGGCCGAGGCGAACGTCCGCCGAGAGGGCACGGGCAGCCCCGAGCTTCTCCGGCCACGGGATGACGCCAACGCTCCTGCGGTCCCTAACAGGTTCGGCTTCGGGCGGGTTCTCGGCGGTCAGAGACCGCCGCTACAGGTGGGCAGGCCGCGAGCGGTGACGCCGTTTGCGGCCAACGGGTACGCTGCCAGGCAGAAAAGCTTGCCCGTTCCCGAGGAGCCTCACGCATGCGACCGATTCACCACATGCCCGTCGTCCTCTTGCTCGGCGTCGTCGCGGCCGTGCCCGCCGCCGCCCGGGCCGACGACTGGCCGCAGTGGATGGGGCCGCGGCGCGACAACGTGTGGCGTGAGCAGGGGATCGTGGCGGCGTTTCCCGCAGCGGGGCCGAAGGTGCTGTGGCGGACGCCGGTGGCGGGCGGCTACGCCGGAGCCGCGGTGGCCGACGGCCGCGTGTTCGTCACCGACTACGTCACCGATGCCGACGTGAAGGTCGCGAACTTCGAGCGGAAGACATCGACCGGCACGGAGCGGGTGCTGTGCCTCGACGAGGCCACGGGCCGCGTGCTCTGGAAGCACGAGTATCCGGTCACCTACACGATCGCCTATCCGGCCGGCCCGCGGTGCACGCCGACGGTCCACGGCGGCCGCGTCTACACGCTGGGCGCGGAGGGCGACCTGTTCTGCCTGGAGGCGGCGACCGGAACGATCGTCTGGTCGCGCGACCTGAAGAAGGATTACGCGACCAAGGCCGCCCTCTGGGGCTGGGCGAGCCACCCGCTCGTGGACGGCGATCGGCTCGTGTGCGTGGTCGGCACCGACGTCGCCCATGCCGCCGCGTTCGATCTCGCGACCGGCCGCGAGGTGTGGCGGGCGGGCAAGGCGCCGGAGCAGGGCTACGTGCCCCCATCGATCATCGAGGCGGCGGGCGTGCGGCAACTCCTCCTGGCGAAGCCCGACGGCGTCTACGCCGTGGAACCCGAGACGGGCAAGATCCTCTGGGAGACACCCTACAACGCCGACAACGGCTCGATCATCATGACGCCGGTCCGCGTCGGCGAGCATCTCTACATCGGCGGCTACCAAGGGAAAAACCTGCTCCTCAAACTCCGCGGCGACACACCGGGCGTGGAGGTCGTGTGGCGGAACAAGCCGAAGCAGGGCATCTCGGCGGTGAACGTGCAGCCGTTCGTGGCCGACGGCCTCGTGTACGGCTTCCACGAGAGCGGCGAACTGCGGGCGATGCGGGTGCCGGAGGGCGACTTCGCATGGCGCGGCGGCGGGCCGCTCGGCGAGCGGCCGCAGGGCTCGGGCACGGCGTTCATCACGCGGCACGGCGACCGGTTCTTCCTATTCACGGAGACGGGCGACCTCGTGATCGCCAGGATCACGCCGCAGGGCTACGAGGAACTCTCGCGGGCCCACCTCATCGAGCCGACGAACGTGGCCTTCGGCCGACCGGTCGTGTGGTGCCCGCCGGCCTACGCGAACCGGTCGCTCGTCGTCCGCAACGACAAGGAAGTGATCCGCGTGTCGCTCGCGGAGTGAAACGCGGCGGGTGGCAGCCGCCCGCCGAATCAGGCCGGCTTGGCCGGCGCGTGGCCACGGGGCCCGAACAACAGCACCGTCGCGGCACCGACGGCGACGACGAGCATCCCGGCGAGGAAGAACGGGCTGATGGCGCTCGTGGGTGTGTGGGCCAGGGCGAGCGTGGTCAGGGTGTTGATCACCGGCGCGCAGCCGAAGACCACCGGCATCACGGTGAACGGCTTGCCGCCGCAGTTGAAGGCGAGGATGGTGCCCAGAGCCCCGACCGCGCCGAGCGTCCCGGCCGCCAGGCTCCACATGGTGCCGCCCAGCCCCCAGTTGCCCGTGTCGCCCATCGGGCGAAGCAGGGCCAAGGGCACGAGCACCGCGATCAGGAAGTAGGCGATGCCGATGCACAGAAGCGGCCGTAGACGGCTGCCGCCCATCGCCGCCTGGCCGCGATGCAGGACGGGACCGTAGGCGCCCCAGCAGAACAGCGTCATGCAGGTGGCGAGCAGAATCTCGACGAACCGCTCGGCCTTCCGCTGGGGCGTCTTCGCGGGCTCTGCGGCCGGCTGTTCGGCATCGGCGGCGACTGCAGCCGGGGCCGGCGCTGCGTGCGGTGTCGCCTGCGGCTTGAAGACGAGCACCGTCACCGCCCCGGTGACCACCAGCAGCAGCCCGGCGAGAAACGGCGCCTTGAGCTGGCCGAAGGCCCGGTTCATGAACGCCGTGAGGAGCGTGTTGACGACGGGCGCGCCGCCGAAGACCAGCGGCATCACGTAGATCGGCTTGCCGCCGAAGCCGAGCGCCAGGATCACGCCCAGGGCACCGAGCGCCCCGGCAACTCCGGCCAGCAGGCTCCAGACCACGCCCTTCGTCGTCCAGCCGCCGCGTTCGCCGCCCCGCGCCAAAAGTAGCGACGGAATCAGCACGGCGATGAGGAAGTACGCCGCGCCCACGCACATGAACGGCCGCAGGCTCGAGTGCATCGCCTCGCGGCCGAAGTGCAGGACCGGCCCGTAGGCGCCCCAGCAGAAGGCCGTGAGCGCGATGGCGGCGAGCATGCCAAGAAACTGCATCGAGAATCCTCCAAGAGTCAGGCCATGATACTAACGGGTTCGTTTCCTGGGTGACATCGCAGAAGGACGGCTGCGTGCCGCACATCGCCCATTCCGCAGAGTACCACTCTGCGGCTCCAGACACCCTGTAGGTG
>JBIKND010000277.1:0-3347 GCA_044358905.1 Pirellulales bacterium
CTGCCCAAGTCCCCCGGCTTACCGACCTGTGGTGTCGATGTACACGTCGACCTGCTGGCCGACGAACAGCGGCGGCCGGCCGGCAGGGTCGAACTCGTAAATCACCTGCAGCACCCGCGTGTCGACCCGCTCGGTCGTGTCGCCGGTCAGGGACTTCTTCGGCACCACGAACGGCTCCACACGAACGAACTCGAGCGGATAGCGCTCCTGGAGATTGCCCCGGGGAAACGCCGTCGCGGGAGCCGCCTGATCGAACCTCGCGATGTCGTACTCGTCGATATCCACCCGCACGTGCAACTTCGCGACGTTGCCCAGGACCACCAGCGGCTGGTTGGGCGGCGTGCCCACGAACTCGCCCGGCCGCACGTTCACCTGCAGGACGCGACCGGCGACCAGCGCCCGAACCACGAGCCGGTCGAGTTCCGTCTCGATCTTTTCAGCCTCCGCCTCGGCCCGCTTCACGGCCGCCCGGGTGACGTCCATGTCGTACCGCCATGAGCCCGCCTCCAGCAGATCGAGGTCGGCCTGAGCCTTGCCCACGCTCGCCTCGGCGAACCGCACCGCCTGCTGCTTGGCGACCAAATCCTCTTCCGTGGTAACCCGCTGCGCGAAGGTCTCGCGGGCCCGCTTGAGCGCGTCCTGCTCGCGGGCGAGCAACGCCTGCGCTTCGCGCACCGCCGCCGCCTGCACGGGAATCTTCTCCGGCCGGGGCTCCGCCTCGAGCCGCACCAGGTCGGTCTTGACCCGCTCGACCTCGGCCTTGCCGACTGCGAGTTCGGCCCGCAGGTCGCGGTCGTCGAGGCGGAACAGCGGCATGCCGGGCTCCACGTCGTCGCCCACCTTGACCAGCACCTCCACGACGACGCCGGGCGTCGCCGAGCCGACGGCGATGTTCTCGGTCTGGGCCTCGACGATGCCCGCGGCAGCGAGCGCCGCGGCGTACGGGTTCACCGCCGGCGCGATCGGCGGCGCCGGATCACCGGTCACCGGCCGGGTGCGCCAGACGAACCAGCCGGCGAACCCGAGCAGGCCGAGGGCGACCAGCGGCAGCAGCCACTGCGTGAGCAGATCGCCGATCGTGCGCCGCCGTTCGAGCCGCCGGGGCGGCTCTGCGGCACGGGCGGCAGATTCAGGGGAAGCAGTGGCCATTTCCGTTCAATTCATCTCCGGCGGGCGTTTCGACGTCACAACCCTGAAAGGTAGGCGAAGGGATCGGCGTGAGGATGCGGACTGTCTTGGCCGAGGCACGCAAGGCCAAGACACGGACGTTCGCCAGCGACGCAACTCATGCCGTCCCCGAGCCGGGACGCTCATGATCGACTTCGTTCCGCGTGCTGCGAAACCCCTGTTAACTTACCTCATCGGGGCGCCGTGGTGCGGTCCCGACTCGACGGCCTCGATGCGGCCGTCCTCCATCGAGGCGATCCGGTCGGCGAACGAGTAGACCCGGGAATCGTGGGTGACCACGATCACGGCCCGGTCCGGCTGCACGGCGATCCGCTCGATGAGTTCCATCGTGATCCGGCCGTTCTCCGCGTCGAGGGCGCTGGTCGGCTCGTCGCAGACGAGCAGCCGAGGATCGTGGACGAGCGCCCTGGCGATCGCCACCCGCTGCTGCTGCCCCCCCGAAAGTTCCGCGGGCAGGTTCACGAGCCGGTCGCCGAGGCCGAGGGCCGCGAGCACGTCGGCCGCCTTCTCGACCGCATCCCGCCGCCGCCAGCCCGCGATCAACAGCGGCACCGCCGCGTTCTCGGCCGCCGTCAGGGCCGGCAGCAGGTTGTAGGCCTGGAAGACGAAGCCCACGTTCTCCCGGCGGAAGCGAACCTTGGCCCCGTTCGTCATCGCGACCAGGTCGTGGCCGAGCACGACCACGTCACCGGCCGTGGGCTCGAGCGTGCCGGCGATGATCGACACGAGCGTCGTCTTGCCGCAACCGCTGGGGCCCACGAGCATCAGCATCTCGCCGTACGGGACGTCGAGATCGACGCCCCGCAGCGCCCGGGCGACGGCCCCGCCGGTGCCGAACTCCTTCGTCACGCCGCGCACGCGGATCGCCAGGCCCGGCATCGCCGCATCCGTCGGGGAAGTCGTCGCCATCGTCCCGCTCCCCTCCGTTCAGCCGCGAAACACGATCGCGGGATCGACGATCAGCACCTTGCGGATCGACAGCAGGCTCGCCAGGAGCACGATCACGAACACGGCCACGGCGGTGAGCGCCAACACCTGCCAGGGCATGAAGAACGAGAGCCGCGAGGCGCCCTTGACCACCTGCCCGAAGAGCGCGGCCAGGCCGACGCCCACGCCGTAGCCGATCAGGCCGACCTGCAGGGCCTGGGCCAACACCATCCCCAGGATCGTCCAGTTGCTCGTGCCCATCGCCTTGAGCGCCCCGAACTGGCGGATGTTCTCCACGGTGAACAGGTAGAAGGTCTGGCCGGCGATCGCCGTGCCCACGAGGAACCCGAGCAGCACCGTGACCGCGAAGTTCACCGGGATCCCGGTCTTGGCGAGGTAGTAGCGGATCGTCTTGCGGAAGAACTGGGCCCGCGTCAGCGCCTGGAGGCCCGTCTGGGACGTGATCCGCCGGCAGACCTCTTCCGGGGCGACGCCCGGCTCCGCGTCCACGAGCACGAACGAGAGCACCTTCCGCTCCGGGGGCGCGAACGCGACCGCCTGGCTGTAGCGGGTGTAGACGATCGGAAAACTGGTGAAGCTGCGGCTCGCCTTCGTGAGCCCGACCACCACGGCCCGGCGGTCGTTCATCTCGAACACCCTGCCGAGCCGGTACGGCTCACCCGGCCAGATCCGCTTGTAGCCGGCGTCGTCCATGATCACGGCGTCGGGCTTCCGCAGGTCGGCGATCGAGCCCATGAAGATCCGCTCGGGCGCGCCGATGAGCGTGGCGTCGTCGAGCCCGAGGAGCATCATCTGCTCGTAGCTGCCCTCCTCGAGGCGGGCGCGGGCCGTCCCCTTGTAGAACCGCACCGCCCAGGCCACGCCCGGCACGCCCTTCACCCGGAAGAGCTCGGTGTCGGCCAGCGGCTTGATGTCGTCGACGTACTGGACGTTGGCGTCCATGACCCAGATGTCGGGGCCCTGGATATCGCGGATCTGGCTGACGGTCAGCGACATCAGCCCGCAGAAGATCGACGCCTGCTGGGCGATGAGCAACGCGGCGAACACGACCCCGAACACGATGCCGAGGTACTTCACCCGGTTCCCGATCAGCATTTTCCACGCGATCCACAGCATGCCGAAAGATTGTACCGCCGCAGCGACGGCCTCTGCGAAAGGGTCGGTCCGGTAATTCCGTGGTTCGGGGGTGCCCCTGTCACGTCTCCGGACGT
>JBIKND010000278.1:0-3333 GCA_044358905.1 Pirellulales bacterium
ACTCTGCGGAATACGCGCCGCTACCCTGTGCAGACTACCAGTCTGCACCCACAAGGCTTGCGTTGGAGCCGCAGAGTGGCACTCTGCGGAATACGCGCCGCTACCCTGTGCAGACTACCAGTCTGCACCCACAAGGCTTGCGTTGGAGCCGCAGAGTGGCACTCTGCGGAATACGCGCCACTACCCTGTGCAGACTGCCAGTCTGCACCCACAAGGCTTGCGTTGGAGCCGCAGAGTGGCACTCTGCGGAATGCGTGACGCTACCGTGTGCAGACTGCCAGTCTGCACCCACAAGGCTTGCGTTGGAGCCGCAGAGTGGCACTCTGCGGAATGCGTCACGCTACCGTGTGCAGACTACCAGCCTGCACCCACAAGGCTTGCGTTGGAGCCGCAGAGTGGCACTCTGCGGAATACGCGCCGCTACCCTATGCAGACTACCAGTCTGCACCCACAAGGCTTGCGTTGGAGCCGCAGAGTGGCACTCTGCGGAATGTGTTGCGCCGACGGTCGGAGACCGCCGCTACAAGGGCCTTTCAGGAGGCGTGGACCGCAAACTCGCCCGCCGCGAGGCTCGGCAGGTTGGTCTGTCCCATGAGCCAGAGATCCACCGACCGGGCACACTCCCGGCCCTCGTGGATCGCCCATACGACCAGCGACTGGCCGCGGCGGATGTCACCCGCCGCGAACACGCCCGCCCGGCTCGTCATGTAGTCAGCGTTCGCCTTCACGTTGCCCCGCGGATCCAGCTCCAGGCCCAGGTCGGCGATCGGCCCCTGCTTCTCCGGCCCCACGAAACCCATGGCGAGCAGCGCCAACTGGCACGGCCACTCCTGCTCCGTGCCCGCAAGCTCCTTGAACTTCTGCTGGCCGCTGGCCGGATCCTGGTACCACTCGATGCGGACGGTCTTCAGGCCGCGGAGCCGGCCTGAATCGTCGCCGAGGAACTCCTTGGTGAGGATGCCGAACTCGCGGCGGCAGCCTTCCTCGTGCGACGAACTCGTCCGCAGCATCTGCGTCCACAGCGGCCACGGGCTGTTCGCCGGCCGGTCCGCCCGCCGCGGATACTTGCCGAGGTCCGGCGGCTGCGGCAGCAGCTCGAACTGGGTCAGGCTCTTGCAGCCGTGGCGGTTGCTCGTGCCGGTGCAGTCGCTGCCGGTGTCGCCGCCGCCGATCACGATCACGTCCTTGCCCGCGGCATGGATCTGCCCGACCACTTCGTCGCCGGCGTTCTTTTTGTTCTGCTGTGGCAGGAACTCCATCGCGTAGTGCACGCCGGCAAGCTCGCGGCCCGGGAGCGGCAGGTCGCGGCCGAGCGTGGCGCCGCCGGTCAGGACCAGGGCGTCGTACTCTTGGGTCAGCGACTGCGTGCTGATGTCAGCACCCACGTTCACCCCGCAGCGAAACTCGACGCCTTCCTCCCGCATCTGCTCGATCCGCCGCCAGACCCGCCACTTCTCGAGCTTGAAGTCCGGGATGCCGTACATCAGCAGCCCGCCCGGCCGGTCGGCCCGCTCGAAGAGCGTGACGAGGTGGCCGGCGCGGTTGAGCTGCTGCGCGACGGCGAGACCCGCCGGTCCGCTCCCCACCACCGCCACCCGCTTGCCGGTCCGCACCAGCGGCGCCTCGGGAACAACCCAGCCTTCGTCCCACGCCTTGTCGGCGATCGCCATCTCGATCTGCTTGATCGCGACCGGATCCTCGTTGATGCCCAGCACGCAGGCCGCCTCGCACGGCGCCGGACAGACGCGGCCGGTGAACTCCGGGAAGTTGTTGGTGGCGTGGAGCCGCTGGCTCGCCTCGTGCCACTGCTGGCGATACACGAGGTCGTTGAAGTCGGGAATGATGTTCCCGAGCGGGCAGCCGGTGTGGCAGAAGGGCACGCCGCAGTCCATGCAGCGGGCACCCTGCGTCTTCACCTCGTCGGGAGAGAGGATCGTGAGGAACTCGTTGTAGTGCTTGAGGCGGTCGGCCACCGGCGCGTAGCCGGACACCTTCCGCTCGTACTTCATGAAACCGCGTGGCTCACCCATCTGATCAACTCCGTGCCTCGATGTCCCTTTTGTGCAGATTGCCAATCTGCACCTACTGGTCGTGTGTCCGTGTGCAGATTGCCAATCTGCACCTACTGGTCGTGTGTCCGTGTGCAGATTGCCAATCTGCACCTACTGTGTTGTTTGGTGCTCATGGAGCCGCAGATTGGCAATCTGCGGAATGCGGTCTCCACCCGTGCAGATCGCCGATCTGCACCTACTACGCCGTTGCGCCCGTCTTCTCCTGTCTGGCTGCCTGCTGATCCTGGGCCGCGAGCTTCCGCAACTCGGCGAGGGCCCGCTTGTAGTCGGTCGGCATGACCTTCACGAACCGCTTTTGCTCGCTCGGCCACGCGGCGAGGATCGCCTTGCCGCGGGCACTCTCCGTGAACTCGACGTGCTTCTCGATCCGGCTCTTCACGTACTCGAGGTCGCCCGCGTCGAGCTCCTCGAACTCCACCATCTCCATGTTGACCCGCGGCTTGAAGCCGCCGGTGGCGTCCCACACGTAGGCGATGCCGCCGCTCATGCCGGCGGCGAAGTTCCGCCCCGTTTCGCCGAGGATCACCGCCCGGCCACCGGTCATGTATTCGCAGCCGTGGTCGCCCGTGCCCTCGACGACGGCCTCGACGCCGCTGTTCCGCACGCAGAACCGCTCGCCGCAGATGCCGCGGATGAAGATCTCGCCGCTGGTCGCCCCGTAGGCGACGACATTGCCGGCGATCACGTTGTCCTCGGCCTTGAAGGGGGCGGAACGGTCGGGCCGCACGATCAGGCGGCCGCCCGAGAGCCCCTTGCCGCAGTAGTCGTTGACGTCGCCCTCCACCGTCACCTCCACGCCCGGCACGCCGAAGGCCATCAGGCTCTGGCCGGCCGAACCGCGGAAATGGATCCGGATCGTTCCGTCGGGCAGACCCGCCGCCCCGTGCCGGCGGGTGACCTCGCTGGAGAGGATCGTGCCCACCGTGCGGTTGATGTTGCGGATCGGCAGTTCCAGCCGCACCGGTTCCTTGCGCTCGAGTGCCGGCTGGCAGAGCCCGACGAGCGTCGTCATATCGAGCGACTCGGCGATCCCGTGATCCTGCCGCTCCTGGCAGGAGGTCTTCACGCGGTCCGGCACCTCGGGCTTGTGGAGGATCGTGGAGAAGTCGAGCCCCTTCGCCTTCCAGTGCGCGATGGCGGCCCGCGTGTCGAGCCGGTCCACCCGGCCGACCATCTCGGCGATCGTGCGGAAGCCGAGCTTCGCCATCAGCTCGCGCAGTTCCTCGGCGAGCATGAAGAAGAAATTGACGACGTGCTCGGG
>JBIKND010000113.1:0-12192 GCA_044358905.1 Pirellulales bacterium
GACCGTCGTGCCCTCGCGCCACGCGCACCGCCCTCCGATTGGCCGTGCAGCCTGCCGGGAAGCCCGAAGCGGAAGCTGAGGGAATACGCGTCGCCTCACCGGAAGCTCGGCCGCATTCCCTCGGCTCGCGCCTCGGGCTTCACGGCACGGAAACACGACGCACATCCCTCGCGCCGGGCGCACCGCCCTCCGACCGTCGTGCCCTCATGCCGGGCGCACCGGATTCGGCGGTCAGAGACCGCCGCTACAGGATGGCAATGCGCCTGTCGCGGCTCTCATAGCGTTTCGGCGGGCCGCTGCGGACAGGCGGCGGCCGCGGCCTCGTCCTCGATCTGCAGCGTGGCATGGGCGATGTGAAACCGTGCCCGCGCGAGGTCGCCCGCCGCGGCGAGCACGCGGCCGTGCGCCGTGGCGTCGGGCACCACGAGGTGCGCGGTGAGCGACGTTTCCGACGTGCTCGCACCCCAGACGTGCAGGTCGTGCACCTCGGCCACGCCCGGGATCGCGGCCAGGGCCGCGGTGAGTGCCGCGGGATCGAGGCCGCGGGGCACCGCGTCGAGCGCGAGGTCGATGGCCTCGCGAAACAGCCCCCACGTGCCGGCGACGATCACGACGGCCACGAGCATGCTCACGACCGGATCGATCCAGGTCAGGCCCGTGGCCAGGATCGCGATCCCGGCGGCCACGACGCCAGCGGAGACGGCCGCGTCGGCCACCATGTGGAGGTAGGCGCCGCGCACGTTCGCATCCCGCTGGCCGCGGAGGAAGAGCAGGGCCGTGAGCGTGTTGATCACGACGCCGATCGTGGCCACGGCGATCACCGTCGACCCGGCCACCGATTCCGGCTCCCGCAGCCTGTGGACCGCCTCCCAGAGGATCGCGCCGCACGCCGTGAGCAGCAGCACGGCGTTGCCGAGGGCCGCGTAGATCGTTGCCCGCCGCAGGCCCCAGGTGAACTTCCGCGACGGCGGCCGACGTGCCAGCCAGTTCGCGCCCCACGCCAGGAGCAGGCCGAGCACGTCGCCCGCGTTGTGCCCCGCATCGGCCACCAGCGCCAGCGACGAGGCCCACAGGCCCGCCCCGAACTCCACCGCCGCGAAGGCGACATTGAGCCCCACGCCCAAGAGCATCGCCCGGTCGAGACCGGCGGCGGAGAGCACATGCGCATGGCCGTGCCCGCATTCGCCGCCGTGCCCGTGGCCGTGTCCGTCGTGCAACATCGCGGTACGATCATAGCCGCGATGCCGCCGATCTTCCCCCTTCCCGAGCCGAACGGAGCGTGAACCGATGGATGCACTGAAGGTGGCGGCGATCGGCCGCACGGGCCGGGGCGACTGGGGCCATCAGATCGACGAACTGTGGGCGGGCCTCCCGGGGGTGGAGTTCGTCGCCGTCGCCGACGAGGCGGAGGAGGGGCTCGCGAACGCGGTCGCGCGGCACAAACTCCCCGCGGCGGCCGGCTTTCGCGATTGGCGGAAGATGCTCGCCGACGCGAAGCCCGACATCGTCGCCATCTGCATGCGGGAGATCGACTGCCACGCGGAGATGGCGATCGCCGCGGCCGAGGCCGGCGTGAAGGGCGTCTTCATGGAGAAGCCGTTCGTCCCCACCCTCGCGGCTGCCGACGCGGTCATCAAGGCCTGCACGCAGTCCAACACCAAGCTCGCACTGGCCTTCGTCAACCGCCACTCCCCCGCCTACGCCGCCGCCCGCGACCTGATCGAAGAGGGGCGGATCGGCAAGGTCCTCGAACTCCGCGGCCGCGGCAAGGAAGATGCCCGGGGTGGCGGCCAGGATCTGTGGGTGCTCGGCTGCCACGTGCTCGACATGATGGCCGACATCGGCGGCGCGCCGCAGTGGTGCGAGGCATCGGTCACCGTCGGCGGCCGGCCGATTACGCCGGCCGACCCGGCCGAGGGTCCGGAGGGCATCGGCCTGATCGCCGGCGACGCGGTGGCGGCGATGTTCGGCCTCGCCGATGGGCCGATCGGGTATTTCGCGAGCGTCCGCAACGCGGGGCTCAAGCAGCCCAACTTCGGGCTCACCATCGTGGGCACCAGCGGCGCGATTCACATCCGTTCCGACCACGTGCCTCATGCTTATCTCCGTGAGGCGCCGCTCTGGCGGGTGGACAAGGAGTTCCCGTGGCGGCCGATCGGCCCTGCGGGGCTCGACGCCACCGTCGCGGCGATCACGCCCGAGGAGCGGTCGGCCGAGCGCATGGCATGGGGCCGCCGCGCGGCCGCAGACCTCGTGGACGCGATCCGCGAGGATCGCGAGCCCGAAACGGGCATGTACGCCGGACGGACGACCGTCGAAATGACGGCGGCCGTCTTCGCCTCGGCCTTGGCGGGCCGGCGGATCGCGCTGCCCCTGTAGCGGCGGTCTGACCTCAGGCAAAACATCGCATCGTGCGATTTTTGCCTTGCGGGCCGCCGCCCGCTGGAATTGACCCGGCCCTCCAGGCCTGGTGCCTGAGTACTGCCCGCCTTCTGTAGCGGCGGTCTCTGACCGTCGTGCCCTTGCCTTGATTTTCTTGGCGGTCACAGACCGCCGCTACAGGGATCGCTGAAAACCCTCGGGCGCCACCGCCCCGGCACACCCGAACCGCATGCCTTCTCGGCATTCCTTCGGCCGGTTTTCGTCACCTTTCGGGGCCGCTTGCGATTTCCTCGGCACCCGCTAGACTTCTGCTCGTGGGTTTTGAGCCCTTTTTAGTTGCTTTTTGTGACTAGATTGTGGGTATAAAGCCCTAAATGGATTGACCGCCCTGCCCACCGTGGGCGTGCGGAACGCCCCGCGGAGCGGGTGGACGTGCGTGACGCGAACGACCGCTGGCATGAACGCTGCCGAATTGCTGATCGGCGAGTTCGTTCGCACGCTCGACGAGCGATATCGGCTGGCGATCCCGCCGGAACTCCTCGATCCGCTCCTCGCCGCCGGGCCACGGCTGGTGCTCGCCAAGGAGCGAGCCGGCTGCCTCTCGCTCTGGCCCGCTGCGGTCTGGAAGCCCCGTCTGGATGCGGCCGTCGATGTGGTCCGCAGCAAGATGCAGGCTGGCCTCCTGACGCAGCGGGTCGCTCAACTTCAGGATCTCGGGCGACTGCTGTCGACGCGGCACACGGTGGTGTCGCTTGCGGCCCGGGGTCGCTTGGTCGTGCCGGAGGGCTTCCGCGAGTTTCTCGCGGTGGAGCCCGGCGCCGACCTGATCGTGGTGGGAGCCGCGGTCTGCGTGGAACTTTGGCAGCCCGCCGCCTGGTCGGCCTTCGTGACGAGCGAAATGCCCGGCTTCCGGCAGCGGATCGACGACCTCACTGCCTGAACGATTTGGCCATGCCCGGATGAGAGGAAACGGTTTCTACCTGTCGGTCTCATCCGGCCAAGAAACACGATAGCCACGGAACGGGCCCCACCAGCACGGATGCTGCCGCGGGACCTCCTCCGGGCATGGCCTCTAAACTTACATGGGCAAAGCCATCCATGGCCTTTGCCCACTGGGTCGGCCGGTGGAAACGCCAAGGGTTTCCACGGCCGACGGGCGTCGCTTTCGGCGACGCGCATTCCGCAGAGTGCCACTCTGCGGCCACACAGGGGAGCCCTGTAGGTGCAGACTGGCAGTCTGCACACGGCAGCGGCAAACGCCAAGGGTTTCCACGGCCGACGGGCGTCGCTTCCGGCGACGCGCATTCCGCAGCGTGCCACTCTGCGGCCACACAGGGGAGCCCTGTAGGTGCAGACTGGCAGTCTGCACACGGCAGCGGCAAACCAACTCCGGCGGCTCGCACCACCCCGCCGATCGCCTACCGACCGCAGCCTTGGCAGCCGCCGGAGCAGTTGCCGTTGCAGGAGCCGGCGTCGCCGAGCTCCTTCTTGTAGGCCTTCTGGGCCGCGGCCTCCTTCGAGAGTTTGAACTCGGGGCCGGCGGGGAAGTATTGGATGTCGTCCTGCAGGTAGTAGGCGCTCGGCAGCGTCTGGCCGCCGACGTCCACCTGGCATCCCGTCAGCGACAGCCCGCCCAGGGCGGTGGCGGCCAGCAGCACGCGGACGATGCCGCGGCGATCGAAGCGTCGGGTCAGGCGGGATGCTGTCATGGCTGTCATCCAGAAGCGAGTGCGGGATTCGAACGCTTCCCATGTATCGACCGCTTCAACCCGCAAACTTTGAACAACCCGCACGACCGGCCGCGAAGCCACGCCGACGGCGGCCGCCCCTCGCCTATCCTTCCCAAACCGCCAGCTGCCGCCCGGAAGCCACCGCAACGCCCGCGCGTGTACAACATCCCTTCATGACCCCGCCTTCCGCCGTCCACCGCGGCCTGCCATTCGCCGCGGCCCTCGCCTGCCTGTTCGCCGTGGCGGCCCCCGCCCAGGTCGTGCTGCCGCCGGGCATGGGGCAGATGGCCGGCGGCCAGACGGTGCCCACCCCGGCCTACGATCTCGCGCTGCAAGCACTTTCAGAAGGCAACTATTCCGGCGGCCTGGAGATCGCGGCCCGCGAATACCAAGGGGGCGTCAAGGTCGGCGCACAGCGGTGGATCGACTCGATCGCATCGGCCGCGGTCGTCGGCGAGTGCCGCTACGAGCTCGGTGGCTACCGCGAAGCGATCGCGGCCTACGAGGAGGCGTTGCTCCTGGCCGCGAATCACGCCGACTGGCTGGTCTCGGTGCAGTGGCCCCCACAGCCGCTGCAGCCGCGGCCCGGCCGGCGGGTCGCCACGTGGGGCCGCAGCCAGCGCAACACGCGGCCCGCGCTGCTCCCTGAAACGATCTCCATCCGCCGCGGCGGCGCCGATCCGCAGGAAGTGCTGCAGCGCGGCGGCGTGCTCGCGGCGCCGGCCGACTATCCGATCCGGCCGCAGGAGATCTTCCGCGCCCTCGAGATCGCGATCTACCGCCACGCCGAGATCCTCGGCGAACTCGGCCGCGAGAGTCCGGCCCTCGACACGGTCTTGAAGTCGCTCGCCCGCCGCTCCGCGCCGCCGAACCACTATTCGCAGTCGTGGATCGACGTGGCCCTCGGCACCGCCTATTGGGTGCAGGGCAAGCCCGACCTCGCGCTGCCGCTGCTCAATCGCGGCCTGATCATCGGCGAGGGCCTCGACCATCCGCTCACAGCCTGGGGCCTGATCGTCCTCGGACGGATCGCGCTCGACTCCGATCAGGCCGCCGCCGCAGCCAAACTCTTCGAGGAGGCCACCTACGCCGCCGCCGACCACGGCGACGCGCGGGCGTTGGAGGAGGCGTTTCGCTTCGCCTTCACCGCGCACATGATGGCCGGCACCCGCGGCGTGCCGCCGTCGATCCGCGAGGGCTGCGACTGGGCGCGGGCCAACCTGCCGGTGCTGCGGGTGAACCTGCTGGCCATGCAGGCCGAATGCCTCGCAGCCGCGGGCGAGGTGCGGCCGGCGACGGCCGCGCTCAAGGAGATCGACGGCCGGGCGCTGCGTGGGGACCCGGGCCGTGGCCGTCCCGGCGCCCTGGCAGCCTTCGCGGCGGCGACCGTGAAGCACGCCGCCGGCGACACCGCCGCAGCGAATGCCGACCTCGACCGCGCGATCGCCATCGAACGCGCCCGCTCGCCCCGGCTCTTTCAGACGACCCGGCTCGTGGAACTCGCTGTCGCCGGATCGAGCCTCGTCTCCGACCGCGAGGCCGACGGGCTCTTCACGCGGCTGCTCGCCGACCCGACGGCCCGTGACTTCGCCGCCGACCCGCTCGGTGCGTTGGCCGTCATTTCGACGCCGCGCGCAAATGCCTTCGAGACGTGGGTCGAGGTGGCCGCGCGGCGGGGCAACGACGCGGCCCTCGAGGCGGCGGAGGCCACGGCCCGCGACCGCTGGCTGTCGGCCCAGCGGCTCGGCGGCCGCCCGATCGCCGTCCAGCGGCTGCTCGGCACCGATCCACAAGACCTGCCGCCGGCCGAAGCCGGCCGCCGCGCGGCTCTCCTCGCCCGCTATCCGGAGCTCGCGGCCGTGCTCGACAAGCTCACGCAGGTGCGCACCGCGCTCACCGCCGCCGTGAACGCCGCCGCGCAGCAGCCATTGGCTGCAGACGGCAAGCCTGCGTTGCCGGGCGTGGCGGCCGACTGGGAAACCTACCGCACCCTCGCGGCGCGGCTCGAGCAGTTCGTCGCCCGGATCGCGGCCGGCCGCGACTTCACGCCGCTCGACTTCCCACCCCAAACCGCCGCGGCCGAGATTCGCCGTCGGCTCGCGCCCCGCCAGCTGATGCTGTCGTTCCATTGGACGAAGGCCGGGCTGTTCGGCGTGCTCGAATCCCGCGACCGCGCCGCCTTCTGGCAGGTGCGGCAGATCGCCGCCCTGCCGCGCGCCCTGCAGGAGCTCGCCAAGGCGCTGTGCCTGTTCGACCCGATCGCGCCGGTGCCGACCGATCGGTTGCTGGAGAGCGGCTGGCGCGACGCCGCCACCCAGGTCGAACGGATCCTCTTCGAAAACTCGAAGGTCACGCTCGCCGAGGGCATCGACGAACTGGTGATCGTGCCCGACGGTCTGCTCTGGTATCTGCCGTTCGAACTGCTGCCGGTGGCGTCGAACCAGCCCGGTGATGCCGGCGCGGGCCAGGCGAAGCTTCTCCGCGAGGTCTGCCGAATCCGCTACGCGCCCACCCGCAGCCTGGGCGTGATGCGGTTCGCGTCGCGGCAGCCCGGCGGGCCGGTCGGCATCCACGCCGGCCGGATGTTTCGCGGCGAGAAGGCCGACGACGTTGCCGCGCTCCTGGAGCGGATGACGGCGGCCGTGGAGCGAAGCCAGCCGCTCGCCCTGCCGCTTCCGGGCCCGCCACCGGCGCTCGTGGCCGCTTTGTTCGATGATCTCGCGATCTTCGAGGAACTCGGCTCCGAGGGCCCGGTCGCCACGCGGCCACTGATCCCGGCCGCCACGGGCTCCGGCGGCATGACGTTCGCCGACTGGCTCGCCCCGCCGCTGAAGCGCACGCGCCGCATCCTCCTGCCCGGGCTGCAGACGGCGATGGCCGGTGGCCTCGCGAAGCTGCCCGCCCGGTCCGGCGAAGACGTGTTCATCGCCGCCACCGACCTGCTTGCGGCGGGCAGCCAGACGGCGGTCGTGAGCCGCTGGCGGATGGGCGGCAAACTGGCCGCCGACCTGATGGCGGAGTTTCTGCGCGACGTGACTGGCCCGGCGCCCGACGGCGAGTCGCCCGCCGCGGCGGCGAGCTGGCAGCGGGCGGTGGACGTGGCGATGGCGGAAGAGCCCGATCCCGAGCGTGAGCCGCGGCTCAAGCCGGTGGCGAAGGCGGTGCTCTCCGACGCCACGCATCCGTTCCTGTGGGCCGGCTACATGCTCATCGACTGCGGCCCCGGCACGCACGCCGCCCCGCCCCCCGCGCCCGCCGTGCAGCCCGCGAGGTGAGGCCACCCGCGCCGCCCCCATGCCCGTCGTCGCCCAACTCGACGCCCTCCAGGGATACGTCCTGCTCGCGGTCGCCGCGCTCCTGGCCGGCGCCGTGAACTCGTTCGCCGGCGGGGGCACGATCCTCACCTTCCCCGTCCTGGGCGCGATCCTGCCCGACCTGCCGGGCCGGCTCGTCACGGCCAACGCCACGAGCACGATCGGCCTCTGGCCGGGCGCGGCGACGGCCGCCTGGGCCTACCGCGGCGAGCGCGGCGACGTGCCGGTGTGGGCCCGCTGGCTCATCGTGCCGAGCGTCCTCGGCGCCGTCGTCGGCACGGTGCTTCTGCTCGTGCTGCCCCCGGAGTGGTTCGACGCCCTCGTGCCGTGGCTGATCCTCACGGCCGCGCTCTTGTTCGCCGGCCAGCCGCAGCTTGCGGCGCTCGCTGTCCGTGAAAGAAGCCATCCATCCCCCGCGACATCACCCGCTTCGCCCGCGCGGATCGCCACGGCCTGCGGCCTGCAGTTTCTGGTGAGCGTGTACGGCGGCTACTTCGGCGCCGGCATCGGCATCCTCATGCTCGCGGTGCTGGGGATGCTCGGCCTCGGCGACATCCACCGGCTCAATGGAGTGAAGAACGTGCTCGGCATGGTGGTCAACGGGGTCGCCGCCGGGATGTTCGCCCTCGGGTCGCTGGCCGGGTGGCATGCGGTCTCCTGGCAGCATGCGGCCGTGATGGCTGTGGCCTCGATCGTGGGCAGCCTCGGGGCCTCGCATCTGGCCCGCCGGCTGCCGGCCCGGCTCGTGCGCCGCTGCGTGGCACTGATCGGTTTCGCCCTCGCAGCCTATTATTTCCTCCGCTGAGGGCTTTCTTCTGTAGCGGCGATCTCTGACGCTGTAGCGGCGGTCTCTGACCCTGTAGCGGCGGTCTCTGACCCTGTAGCGGCGGTCTCTGACCCTGTAGCGGCGGTCTCTGACCGCCGTTGCCGGGACGACCGCGTCCGAGATTCGGCGGTCAGAGACCGCCGCTACAGTTCGAAAGCGCCACAATGCCAGAGACCGACGCTCCAGTTCGAGGCCACTCCCGGTAACTCATGCTCGTTCACACGGAAGACCTGACGAAGCGGTATGGCGGCTTCACGGCGCTCGACGCCTGTTCGCTCGCCGTTCCCGCCGGGGAGATCTTCGGACTGCTCGGCCCCAACGGCGCCGGCAAGACCACGCTCCTGCGGCTGCTCCTCGGCTTCATCCATCCCACGGGCGGTCGGGCGAGCGTGTGCGGCTGCGACATCGTGGCCGACCCGCTCGGCGTCCGCGAGCGTACGGCCTACCTGCCCGGCGAGGCCCGGCTCTTCCGCCGCATGAACGGCCACGGCGTGCTCGACTTCTTCGCCGACCTCCGGCCAGCCTGCAGCCGCGCGACCGCGGCGCGGGTGGCCGACCGCCTGGGGCTCGACTGCACGCGGCAGGTGGGGCGCATGAGCACGGGCATGCGGCAGAAGCTGGCGCTGGCCGTGGTGCTCGCCACCGACGTGGCGCTCGTGATCCTCGACGAGCCGACGGCGAACCTCGACCCCACGGCCCGGGCCGTGGTGCTCGATCTGGTCCGCGAGGCGCGGGCCGCCGGCCGGACGGTGATCTTCTCGTCGCACGTGCTCTCGGAGGTGGAGGAGACGTGCGACCGCGTGGCGATCCTGCGGGCCGGGCGGCTCGTCCACGAACAGTCGCTCGACCACCTGCGGCGCTGCCACCGGATCCGGGCCCGGCTCTCGGCGCCGTTCGCCGGCGTGCCGGCGGCATTGGCCGGGCACGTGAGCCTCGCCGGCGACGACGGCGGCCGGATCGTGCTCGAGGCGTCCGACTCGCTCGCCCCGCTGCTCGGCTGGCTGGCCACGCTGCCGGTGGATGAGATGCAGGTCGAGCCTGTCGGCCTGGCCGCCGTCTACGACCGCTTCCACCGCGGAGCCGACGCATGATTTGGAACAGTTCGATCTGGAAAAAAACCTGGGGCGACCAGCGGCTGCTGTTCCTCTCGATGGCGGCGCTGTGGGCGGCGTTCCCCTGGCTCTATCTGTGGCTCTCGTCGCAGATTCCGATGCCGGCCTTCCAGGAGGTGCTGCTGCGGGCGATTCCCGAAGACTGGCAGAAGCTCTCGGGCGTGCCGTTCTCGGAGGTGGCCACGCACGCGGGCCGCGTGGCGCTGGCGTTCGTCGATCCGGTGGTCGTGCTGGCGGCCACGGTGTGGGGGATCACCCGCGGCAGCGACGCCGTCTCCGGGCCGCTCGAGCGGGGCACGATGGAGATGGTGCTGGCGGCTCCGGTGCGCCGCTCGGCGCTGTTTCTCACCCAGGCCCTGGCCACGACGTCCGCGGCGGCGTTGCTCTGCGGCGTGCTCCTGGCGGCGGTCTGGTCGGCGGTGGCATTCGGCCCGTGGGCGGGGAAGGTCGATCCGGCCCGGTTCGTGCCGGCGGCGGCCAACGTCTTCGGGCTGATGGTGTGCATCGCGGGGATCGCGGCCTGCGTGTCGGCGGCCGACAGCCACCGCTGGCGGACGGTCGGCATCCTGTGCGGGTTCTACGTGTTTTCGATCCTCGCCAAGCTCGTGGGGCGTTTGAGCGGGCCGCTCTCGTGGGTCGGCTATCTGTCGATCCTCAATGCCTACGAGCCCCAGCGGCTGGTGGGCGGGGCGGCGGAGTCGTGGCGGCTTTTGGTTTGGTACGACGCGGCGCTCGTGGGCATCGGGGTGGCCGCCTATCTCGTCGGCGCGGTCATTTTCTCCCGCCGCGACCTCCCGGCCCCGCTGTAGCGGCTGCGGGGGTGTTTGTCGCATAATCGAGTCTGTAGCGGCGGTCTCTGACCGTCGATCCCCGTTATGATCGAACCGCAGATTCGGCGGTCAGAGACCGCCGCTACAACTTTCCTTTTCCGGATAGCGACCATGCGCACGGCTTTTCAAGGCCCGCTCCGTCTCGCCGCCTGGCTCGTGTGCGGCTGTCTGCTCGTGTCCGGCTCCCTCCGGGCCGACGACAGCCCGGGCCAGGCCGATCTCGACGCGGCGATCGAGGCGAAGCTGTCGGTCGATCAGCTCGACGACTTCGGCACGGTGCTCGACCTCTGCAAGAAGGCGGTCGAGAAGGGGCTCGACGACGACGCCAAGAAGTTCGCCGAGGAGCTCTACACGGGCACGCTCGTCGATCGGGCCGGCATGCTCGTCGAGGCGATCTTCGACTCGCCCACGCCCGACGCCCAGTGGCCGCGGATGCGGGCCTTCGCGATGCGCGACCTCAACGAGGTCGTGGAGCGCGACCCGCAGATCGGTCAGGCCCACCTCATGATCGCCCGGCTCGAGGCGCTCCCCGGCGGCAACCGGGAGCGGGCCGCCACCGCCGCCGCGAAGGCGCTGGAGCTCGTGGGCAACGACCGCCTCCAGCAGGCCCAGGCCCACGTCGTGCTCGGCTCGATCGAGGAAGACGTCGCGAAGCGGCTCGACCATTTCGGCAAGGCGGTCGAACTCGCCCCACGCGACGTCGAGATCCGCCGCACCCGCGGCCTGGCGTTGCTGGTGGAAGACGAGTTCGACAAGGCCCGCGAAGACCTGCTCGTGGCCACGGAAGAAGAGCCCGACGACGCGTCGCTGTTCGAGGCCTTGGGCATGGCCTGCATGATGGGCGACCGGCTCGACGACGCGGAGAAGGCGTTCGACCGCGCCTTGGAGATCGATCCCGAAGCGGCCGGCGTGCTCCTGCAGCGGGCCCGGCTGCTGGCCGTTCGCGGCGAGAAGGAGCGTTCGCTCGCCGACATCGACAAGGTCCTCGACGTCGCCCCCGACGACGCCTCGGCCCGCGTCCTCCGCGCCCGCGTGCATCAGCAGGCGGGCGACACCGACAAGGCCCTGGCCGACCTGGAGGAAGTGCTGCGCGACGAGCCCGACCTCGCGGGGGCCCTGGAACTCCGCGGCCTGATCGCCGCCGAGCGAGAAGACTACGACGCCGCGATCCGCGACTTCCGGCGGCTGCTGGCCAAGAATGCCGACGACCCGGTGCTGGTCACCCAGTTGGGCACGCTCTACCTGGCGGCCAAGCAGCCGCGCGAGGCGATCAAGCGGTTCACGCGGGCCCTGGAACTCGACGAGGAGAACTTCCCCAGCCGCCGCGGCCGCAGCGACGCCGAGATCACGATCGGCGACCACAAGGCCGCCCTGTCCGACCTGGAAAAAGCCTTGGAACTGCGGCCCGACGACACCGGCGTGCTCAACAATCTCGCCTGGCTGCTGGCCACGTCTCCCGACGACGCCCTGCGCGACGGCAAGCGGGCGATCGAACTGGCCCGCAAGGCCTGCGAGAAGACGGAGTGGAAGGAGGCCCACATCGTGAGCACGCTGGCCGCCGGCCACGCGGAGGCGGGTGATTTCGAGGGCGCGAAGAAGTTCAGCCGCCAGGCGGTGGATCTGGGCGACGATGCGTCCGAGGTGAAGTCGCAACTGGAGCAGGAACTCGCCAGCTATGAAGCGGGCAAACCCTGGCGGGAGCGGCAGGAGCTTCCCGAGGCGAATGCCGGCCCGTCCACCCCGCGCCGCGAAGCCTCCGGCCCCGACCGCGAGCCGAAGCCGCCGAAAGAGCCCCGCAAGCCCCGCCGCCCATTCGACGAGTAGGCGCGGGCAACGAGTTGATCCGTCTCTCAAAGCGCATCGCATGCCTCGGAAACTCGGCGTTCTGCTCGTCAATCCGCAGGCCCCCTCTGCCTGGAAGCCCGAAGCGCGAGCTGAGGGAATACGCCATCCACTTCAATCACGCGATCCGCATTCCCTCGGCTCGCGCCATGCTCC
>JBIKND010000011.1:0-38313 GCA_044358905.1 Pirellulales bacterium
TGCTCACCGGTCGGACCACCACCGGCACGTGAATCGACGCTTGAGGCCCCGATCGCCCAACACGGCCCGGGGACGGCATGAGTTGCGTCGCTGGCGAAGGTCCGCCACGCTCCGCATCCTCACGCCGATCCCCGTGCCTCGCACCGCGGCGATGCCGCGCCGCGTGTCCGATTATCGTCGCTGGCCGCCGGGCTCGGCGGCGACGGCGTCCGGCAGCCGCGCACCCTGCTCGAGCGCCGCCAGCCGCTTCCCGGCCTCGGGGGGCGCGTTGCCCTTGGCGACGGCCCGCCGGTAACTGTCGACCGCGTCGCTGGTGCGGCCGAGCGCCTCCTGCGACAGCCCCTCGAGCACGAGGACGTCGGCCGGCGTCTGATTGGGGCCGTATTGTTCGCCGAGGATGGCGAGCGTCGCGAGGGCGCGTTGCGGCCGGCCGAGCCGCCGATAGGCCTCGGCCGTGTCTCGCAGCGCCTCGCGGTCGGCGGGGGCGATGGCGAGGGCGCGGTGGTAGTCGGCGAGGGCCTGCTCGGCCTGTCCGCGGGCCATCGCCACCTGCCCGCGGAGCCGCCACGCATCGGCCGAGCGTGGCGCCATCCGCACCGCGTCGCGGGCCAGACGATCGGCGTCTTCGAGCAGGCCGAGTTCCATGTACATTCGGCCGCCGTCGAGCGCGAGACCGACGTCTTCGGGCGACAACTCGAGGGCCTCGGCGATCTGGCCGACGGCCTCCATCCGCTCGCCGCGCCTCCAGAGGACGTCGGCGTAGTGTCGCCGGGCATCGACGTCGAGCGGGCAGCTCTTCACGGCCCGTTCGAGCAAACCCTCGGCCCGCACGAGGTCGTTCCGGTCGGCCGCCGACAGGCCTTCGTTGCACAGCCGCCGCGCGTCGGCGAGTTCCGGCGGCACGGGGTCGCGGCGCTGCACGAGCCGACAGCCCGCACCGAGCGCCGCGGCGAGGATCACGACGAGGACCGGACGCAGCGACATGGGAGCGCATCACCGCACGAGGAAGAGCGGCGGACTGTAGCGGCCCGGATCGCCCGCCGACAGACGAGCCGCCGCCCCCCATCCTGCCGGGCTTGCCGCAGTCGCCGCATCGACCACGATCGGCCTTGGCGCGGGCCGCAGCCGGCCCGTACGAACCGCGGAAAGCGTGGCCGGGCGGCGAGGAGGACGGGATTGTTTCGCGGTGACGAAAGACGTGTGTGGTCGGCGTGGGCCGGGCTGCTCGCCCTCGCGGCCGGCTGCGAGGTGCGGGATGAACTGGCGCCGCCGCCGGCGCCGGGCTGGCCGATCATGTCCGGGGTCGGCGACCAGCCGCTGTTTCCGGCCGCCGATGCGACGCCGACCGCGATCGAATACGTGGAGGGCTTCGAGTCGGGCCTGCGGCGGGCGGCGGAGGACGGCCGGCCGCTGCTCGTGGTGTTTCGCGGCTCCTGGTGTCGATGGAGCGCCGAACTCACCCAGGGAACGCTCGCCGACCGGCGGATCGTGGGACTCTCCCGCCGGTTCGTCTGCGTGGCGGTGGACGCCGACCGCGACGCCGCGACCTGCCGCCGATTCGCCGTCGACCGCTTTCCGTCGGTGCTGCTGCTCGA
Organism: Pirellulales bacterium; assembly: GCA_044358905.1. Classification (GTDB taxonomy): domain Bacteria; phylum Planctomycetota; class Planctomycetia; order Pirellulales; family UBA1268; genus QWPN01. Next base: position 1,596 of record JBIKND010000011.1, read on the forward strand.
CGCCGACGGCAGCGAACGGTTTCGAGTGACGGGATCGACCGCCGCGGGCCTGGCCGGCGCGATGGCCGGCCTGCTCGACACCACGACCACCCGGGGTCGCATGGCCACGGCCCCCCGCGACACCGCGCGGTGACGCTCGTTCGGCTACGATGCCTCCCGCGGCTTCGCCGCCCCATTCATCCCGGAACGGACCGCGTGTCGCAGCCCTCACCGACGCCCGCGCAGCAGGAACGGAAGTTCCACGCCTACCCATGGTGGAGCCCGCGGTTCTGGCACGGCATGCCGCTGGGAGTGTGGCTGCCGCTGGTGGCGGAACACGGCGGCAGGGCGTCGCTCTCCAAGTGGGGCCTGATGGCCACGATCTCCACGGCCGCGGCCTTCAACTCGCTCTGCGAGCCCTTCAGCGAGGCTCGCTTCCGCCGCCGGCTGCGCAACCCGCCGACCACGCCGCCGCCGCTGTTCATCATCGGCCACTGGCGCAGCGGCACCACGCTCCTCCATGAACTGGCGATGCTCGACGACCGGTTCTGCTGCCCCAACACTTACCAGTGCCTCGCCCCCGGGCACTTCCTCCTCACCGAGGACGCGCTCACGTCGGCGCTCGCCTGGATCATGCCGGCCAAGCGGCCGATGGACGACGTGGCCGCGGGCTTCGACCGCCCGCAGGAGGACGAGTTCGCCCTCATGAACCTCGGGGCGCCCTCGCCCTACCGCCGCATGGCCTTCCCGATGACGAGCCGCGACGTTCCCGAGGCGCTCGACATCGAGAAACTCCCCGCCGCGGACCGCGTTCGCTGGGAGCGGGCGCTGCGGCGGTTTCTGATCATGCTCGCCGTCCGCGACCCGCGGCGCCCGGTGCTCAAGAGCCCGCCGCACACGGCCCGGGTCGGCGTGCTGGCGGAGCTGTTTCCGGAGGCCCGGTTTCTGCACATCGTCCGCGACCCGTTCGTCGTCTTCCCCTCGACGCTGCGGCTCTGGCGGTCGCTCCACGAGGTGCAGGCGCTGCAGGTGGACGACGGCGCGGCGCTCGAACGCTACGCGTTCGCCGCCTTCGAGGAGATGTACGCCGCCTTCGACCGCGACCGCCCGCGGCTCGCCCCCGAGCGACTCCACGAACTGCGCTACGAGGACCTCGTCGCCGATCCCGTGGGCCAGCTCGCCGAGGCCTACACGCGGCTCGACCTCGGCGGCTTCGACCGGGTGCGGCCGGCACTCGACACCCAGGCTCGGGCGATGCAGCAGTATCGGAAGAACACCTTCCGCCACGACCCGCGGCTGGTGGAGGAGATCGGCCGCCGCTGCCGGTTCTTCATCGATCGCTACGGCTACGACATCCCCGGGCTCGCACCCGGGGCTTCGTGATCCATCACGCGGCCACGCACGGGCCGTCACGCGACGCGGCGGCGCTGCTGCTGGAGGAGGCGGACTTTCGGGTCGGCCTGCATGCTCTTCGCCTCGTCGGCGAACTCTTGCGGCGTCATGCGGATGCGCCGCTCGAACCGCAGCCGCGCGAGGCCCCACTGGGCCACGGCCACGACGGCGGCCGCCGCGGCGAGGGCCAGCAGCGTGTGGTTCGCGGCGGCCCAGGCCTGCGGGCCGGCGACCGGTTCGTCGGCCGCGGAGAAGACGGCGACGAGCGGCCGCGCGGCGAGCCCCGTGGCCGCGACGAGCACGCCGAGGCCGAGGGCGCTGCCGACGATGGCGCCGAGCGTCGCCACGGAGAACATCCGCCGCAGTCCGGCGAAGGGATCCACACGCTGGAGGTCGGGTGCGACGCGGCCCGGCTCCCACGAGAGACCGTCGAGCACGAACCGCACGGCAAGTGCCGCCGCGGCGCTGGCCAGCACGACCCCGAGCGTGGGCAGCACGATGGCGGCGGGCACGAGCGCGCTCCACTCGGCCGGAGCGTCATGGTGCACGACTCCCCGGCGGAGGGCGTCGCGCAGCATGTCGGTGGCGGCGGGAAGCGTGGTCCGGCCCCAGGCGGGCAGCAATGCCAGGGCGGTCGCCGCACCCGCGGCCCAGGCCGGCAGCGCGGCGGCGGGCATCATGCCGGCACGCCGGGCGGCTTCGCGGCGGCGGGGCGAGGCGGGCAGCGTGCGGTCGGCAGTGTCAGCCATCGCTCTGCGCCTCCGGGCCCATGCGGCGACTGCCGCCGTCTTCCCCGATCCCTTCCACCTGCGCGCGGGCGACCACGCCGAAGCCTCCAGCCCAGGTCTCCGCGCCCAGGGCCACGGCGCCCAGGAGCACGAGCGCCGCGAGCGTCTGCAACATTCCTTGGCCGGGCGCGAAGCGGATCGTCCGCAGGCAGACGGTGCTCGCCAGGTGGAAGACGAGCACGGCCGTGATCGCCGGCAGGGCGAGTGACACGGCCAGCGCGAGCGCGGCGTCGGGCAGCGTCGTCACGGCCGCAGCGATGCCCGCGGCGAACGTGCCGTCGCCAGGCGTCGCCGCCCCGATCGGCAGCGATCGCACGCCGTCGAGGATGCCGGCGACGACGGCCAGATGGCCACCGGCGCCGAGAAAGCCGCCGAGGGCGAGCCAGCGGCACAGCCGCGCCATGCCCGCGGCCTGGGCATCGCCTTCCGGATCGAAGTCGTCGGCCCAGGAGAGCCCGGCCACGCTACCGAGGATGCCCCCCGCCCAGGCCGCGGCCGCGACCACGAGCGCGATCGCCAGACCGAACCCGAGGCCGATCACGGCCTCGCCCGCCACGAGCAGCGGCCAGGCCGACGGCGGCGTGGCGCCACGGTGCGTCGTGGCCAGCGGCAGGGCGACCGCGGCGAGGAGCATCGCCAGCGTCGCGCGCACCCGGAGCGTGGCCGTGGGAAAAACGGCGGCCATCCCCACGAGGCTCGCGACTCCGACCCGCGCAAGCACGCCCGCGGCGATCACCGGTTCGGCGACGAGCGATTCAAGGAGCGAGTTCATCGTCCGCCATCTCCATCGCACCCGGCCCGGCGGCGGGCTCGATCACACCGAGAGCATGATCGATCGCGCACCACTGCATCGGCCTCCCATCAACCACGGCAGGCGAGCGGGTCGGCGTGAGGATGCGGAGCGTGGCGGACCTTCGCCAGCGACGCAACTCATGCCGCCCGCGAGCCGGTTTGGGCGCGTCAGCCCAATGCGGCCTCGATCCCGGCAGTCACGAACCGCCCGCGGCCGACCGGAACAACTCCACGAACCTTTCCACCATCCACGGCAGCGACGCGACGAGCATCGCCACCATCGCCGCCAGCCGCGGCACGAGCCCGACGATCGGTTCATGCACGCCCGTAGCCGCCTGCACGAGGCCGGCGAGCGTGCCCACCACGAAGCCGACGACGAGCACCGGCGCGATCACGACCACCCCGGAGAGGAGCGCCGTCCGTGCGAGTTCGACGAGGTCGGTGTCCATCGGCATGGCCCGTGGTCAGGAGGCGGTGGTGGCCCGCACGCTGTCGAGCAGCGACTGGATGACGAGCGTCCAGCCGTCGGCGGCCACGAACACCAAGAGCTTGAGCGGCAGCGAAACGAGCGTTGGCGGCAGCATCACCAGGCCCGTGGAGACGACCAACGTGGCCACGAGGAGGTCGAGCACGAGGAACGGCAGCAGGAGGCGGAAGCCGATGGCGAAGGCCGTTTCCAATTCGCTCACCAGGAACGCCGGCAGCAGCGTCTCGACCGGCACGTCGTCGTAGGTGGCGACGTTCCGCGGCCCCTCGGGATGGCGGGCCAGGAAGAGCAGCATCGTGTCGCGGTTGCCGGCCTGCTCGATCTGCGCGGCCATCCAGCGGCGGATCGGCAGCGAGCCGCGGTCATACGCCTCGGCCACCGTGACCGTGCCCTGCTGGTAGGGCTCGACGCCGTCCCGCCAGGCCTGCTTCCACACCGGCCACATCACCATCGCCGAGAGGAAGATCGCCAGCGAGGCGACGACCTGGTTGGAGGGGATCTGCGGCGCGCCGAGTCCCTGCCGCAGCAGCGACAGCACCACCGACATCCGCACGAAGCAGGTCGTCATCAGGAGCAGCGCGGGCGCGAGACTCATGACGCCGACCAGCACGGCCGAGGGCAGCACCGTGCCCGGCGAGAGGGCCTTGAACAACTGGCCAAGGCCCGCCTCGACAGACGGCGCCGACGCGGAACGTTCGACCGGCGCCGGCACGGGCGCGATGGGCGTGACGGCCAGTTCGGCCGGGACATTGGCCGCGGCGTCGGCGGCGAAGACGGGCGCGGCGGCCAACGTCGCCAGCAGGAGCACCACGGCGGCTCCGGCCCGTGGGATGCGGGGCGTGCGGCCGGCGGGCCGCGGCGGCATCTGCGCCCCGCGGCAGGCGGCTGCGATCCGGTCGGTGGACTGCGGGTCGGCGATTTCGGCGAGCGTCTGGCAGCCGCTGGACGACACGGCCACGAGCAGCGTCTTGGGGCCGAAGCGGACGATGCGGGCCGCGTGCTGGCCGGCGAGCGGCGCCTCACCGAGCACCTCGAAGACGTCGGTCGGCAGCGCGGCCCGGCGGCGGCCCGGCACGAAGAAGCGGAAGCCCGCCAGCACGGCGAACGCGGCGGCGATGGCGGCCAGGAGCCGGAAGTCGGTCGCCGGGCGGGCGGCGGGCGCGGCCCTCCGGCCCCCGTCCCCCGTCGGCAAGGGCACGGGCCCGAGCCTGCTTGCGGCGGCTGGACCGGCCTCCACGGTGTGGGTGGCGGGCGCGACCACCTGCTCCGGAGCGGGCGCGATCGGCGGCTCGGCCCGCAGGCTTCGGCCCGCGACCAGCAGCACGGCGACGGCCACGGCCAGCCTCACACACTGCGGAACAAGTCTGTCGCCGCAGGATGCACGGGCCATCGACCCAGGAAACCCTCGGCGTTGCCTCGGCTGCGCCTTCGGTCTGCGAATCCTGCGGTCGATCAAGTGGACAAAGGCCATGGACGGCTTTTTCCACGGGCAGCGAAGCGACGCGGTCATGCGGCGGCCCTGCGTGGAGCCGCGGGGCGGGCGGCGACATCATCGGCGTCTGCGGCGTCGTCGACGCGCGACCAGTCGATCCGCGGGTGCCGACGCCGCGGCCTGTCTTCCCCACGCGGAGGACGGGCGCCGGTCCGGAGCACGAGCCAGGCGAGCAGCGTCGAGGCGACGCCGATAGCGACCAACCACACCTCGCGGGGAACGTCTCCCGGGCGGCCGCCGGCGATGGCGATCCAGCCAGCGTCGAGAAATTGGCCGGGGGTGCGCCGGCCTGCGGGCGCCTCTGCGGTCGATGGCGGCGCGGCGGCGACCGGGCGGGCCGGCTCGCGCCGCGCGGTGCGCGGCCCCGACGCGGGAAAGACCGTGATCACGACGCGACGTCCCTCGGGCATCGGCGTGGCCGGCAGCAGTTGGAGCACGTGCTCGCGGATTCGCGCCTCCTCGCGCTGCTCGCAGACCGCGACGGAAAGACCGGGGTCGCGTTCCTGGGCGGCCCGCACCGCCGCCCGGAGCGAGGTGTCGGGAATCGCCACGGAGACGAGGATCGATTCGGGGCCGGACGCGGGCGGCAGCGTGGCCGGCGCGACGGCCGGGGTCTCGTGCGGCTCGGCCCGCTGGCCGACCTCGGCCGGGGCGTTGGCGTCGGCGGCCCGTTGCTGACGCCAGCCGATGCCCGGCTCCCGCAGCCGCGGTGGCTCGACGGGCGCGGGCGGCGGTGTCACGGCCGGCGGGGGCAGCGCCACGGTGACGTTGACGACCGCCCCCTTCACGAACGCCAGCGCGTGGCGGACTTTCTCGGCGAGATGCCGCTCGTGCGCGATGCGGCGGGCGAGTTCCGGGTCGACGGCGGGATCCCCGGCGGACGACTGCGGGCCGGCGGTCTCCAGCGGGCCGGCGTAATGAACGCCGCTCCGCAGGTCGGTGACGGCCACACGGTCGGCGGCGAGGCCTGCGATCGAGGCCGCCACGAGCACGCGGATCGCCTGCACGCGGGCCGGCTCGAGTTCGATGTCGGGCTGGGTGCGGATGTTGACGCTCGCCGTGCGCACGGGGCCCGAGGCCAGGCCGCCATCGAGAGCGCCGCGTTCCTCGACGTCGTAGAGCACGCTCGCCCGCTCGATTCCCGGCATCGAGCAGATGACGTGGGCCAGTTCCTCCTGCACGGCGACCCGCAGGAGTTCCTCTTGCACCGCGCGGCTCTGCCACGGGCTGTTCTTTTCCAGCACCCGCCGCAGGCTGCTGCCGAACTCGCGGGGCAACGCCTCGGCGTCCACCAGCGCCCGCATGTAGGCGCTCTGCCGCGGCCGGGGCACCCAGACTCGGCCGTCCTCGGTGCGGTGGTCGGTGAGCTGGGCGCGGTCGAATGCGGCCTCGACGATCGCCATTTCCGACGACGGCAGCGCGGTGCCGGGCAGGAGTTCCACCTCGTCGGTCAGCGGACGGTCGCGCAGGAGCCACACGGACCAGCCGATGGATGCGGCGACGATGCCGCAGGCGATCACCTGCGCGGCGTTGATCCGCGGGAACGATTCGTGGGCACGCGGTGCATCCATGACGGCCTCGTGGTCAGTGCGACGGTCAGGCGGCGGCCCGGCTGTGGCCGCGCCGGCGAGGGATCCGCAGCGTCACCGCCAAGCCGCCATCGGGGCACGCGACGGCCGACAGCTTCCAGCCGGCACGCTCGACGAGGGGGCGGATTTCCGCGACCGCGGCCTCTTGGCGGGAGACGTCGGCGGCGGAATCGGCGACCTCGATCTCCAGGGCGCCGCCGGTATCGACCGTGGTGACGAGAACCTCCCGTACCGGCGGGCACTCGCCGCGGGGCGCGGGCGCGACGACGGCCGCGCAGGCCGCCTCCAGCAGCCGGCGCAGGGGCGCGGCGATGGCCTCGGGCGCCGCATCGGCCGCGTGGGCGTCGGGAACGTCGAGGCTGATGGTCACCGTGGGCAGGCCGTGCACCGAGCGGGCCACGTCCGCCGCGACGCGTCCCAGCGCGCCGCGCAGCGTGTGTGCGTCGGACTCCGGCCGCGCGTGCGGCCGCATGGGGATGATCCGGGCCGCGGCGCGGCGGGGCGAACGATCGGAGGAGGCCATGGGAATCCTTTCCCGTCGGGAGGCTGCGACGCTAGTGCGCGCATTCGGACTGGAGCGAAGGTGTGGGACCGCAGATCTCATCCATGAGCCAGCGGTTGACGTCGGCGAGGACGGCGCGGGACAGATCGCGGCGGCCCGGATAGATCCGCATCGCGAGCATCGCGCCGGCGGCATGGAAGAGCCGCAGCGTGCGGTCGGTCCGCTCGGTGGTTCCACGGGCCGCGTCGGCGAGGCAGCAGAGCAGCATCGGCAGCCGGCGGACGTCGTGGAGCCGGGCGAACGCCGACTCGTCGAGCGGGAAGCCGCCGCCGATCGACACCACGCCCCCGAAGGCGTCGGGATGCCGGCAGGCGATGCGGAAGGCCTCGGTGCCGGCGGATCGCCGGCCGACGAGGAAGATCCGGCCGGGATGGATGCTCGCGCGTTCGCGGATGGCGTCGATCGCCCGCCACACCGCGTCCTCCCGATCCTCGCCGCCTGCGGGTTGGCCCGGCTGCACGGCGACGAAGTTCCGCAGGCTCAGTCGCGTCATGACGCGACCGAGGTCGAAGCCGTCGTCGTCGGCCAGCCAGACGAGCAACGGATAGTCGTAGCCCGCCTCGTATCCCTGCGGCATGAAGATCCGCGCGTCGGCGGTCCCGGTCGCCGGCCCGGCGGCACGCGCTGCGGGAGCCGACTGCCGTGTCCGGTCCGTGAGACGCTTCGACTTGCGGCCAGGCATACGACACCTCGGGGCGAAGGGGGCCGAAACCGGGGAAAATCCCGATCTGGGCCGCGGGTTTGTACCCGCCCCCCGCACCCCGGACAACGCCAACCCATCGGCCGTTCGGCGATCCCCTCCCCGCCGCGGCAGGCCGGGCAAGCCTGGTAAGCGGGGTCTCCCGCCGGGAGACCGCATACCAGGTCGCTTTCGATGGAGGTGGAGCGCCGGCTCGGGGGCGGCAAAAGTCGCCGCTGCGCGGTCTTTCAGATTGTCGCTGGGGCGAGGATACGCCCCACGCTCCTCGAGCGTTCGCCGACCCCCTCACCTACCTCAATGAAAAGTCCAGCTCGTCTCTGCAGCAGTCCGAGATACGTTCTCCGCGACCTTGCGGGGAGGCGAGGGGATCGGCGTGAGGATCGCGAGCGTGGCGGACCTTCGCCAGCGAGCGAACTCATGCCGTCCCCGAGCCGCTTTGGACCACTCGACCCGAGACGGCTCGAGCGACTCGGCCCCGACGCCGCGTCAGGCCGTGCCGGTGAGCCGGTTCATCGCCCCGACCAGGTCCTTGACCGCCGCGATGCTCTTGTCGAGCGCGGCCCGCTCGTCGGGCAGCAGGGAAAGCTCCACGATCCGCTCCACGCCACCGCTGCCGAGCACCACGGGCACGCCGACGAAGTAGCCGCCGACGCCGTACTCCTTGTCGCAGTACACGGCGCACGGCACGAGCCGCTTCTTGTCGCGGACGACCGCCTCCACCATCTGCGCCGTGGCGGCGGCGGGGGCGTAGTAGGCGCTGCCGGTCTTCAGGAGGCCGACGATCTCGGCGCCGCCGTTGCGGGCCCGGTCGACGATCGCGGCCAGCCGTTCGGGCTTCACGAGCTGCGTCACGGGAATGCCGCCCACGCTCGTGCAGGAGGGGATCGGCACCATCGTGTCGCCGTGGCCGCCGAGCAGCATCGCCGAGATGTCCTCGACGCTCACGTTCAGTTCCATGGCGAGGAAGGCCCGGTAGCGGGCCGTGTCGAGAATACCGGCCTGGCCGATGACGCGGGCGGCGGGGAAGCCCGTGACCTGGAAGGTGCGCTGCACCATGGCGTCGAGCGGGTTCGAGACCACGATCACCACGGCGGCCGGACTCGTGTCGCGGATCTTCGCGGCCACGTCACCGACGATCTTGGCGTTGGTGGAGAGCAGGTCGTCGCGGCTCATGCCGGGCTTCCGCGCGATGCCGGCTGTCACGACGACGACATCGCTGCCGGCGGTGTCGGCCCAGTCGGTCGTGCCGGTGAGGCGGGCGTCGAAGCCCATGATCGGGGCCGACTCGAAGAGGTCGAGCGCCTTGCCCGCCGGCATGCCCTCGGCGGCGGGGATGTCGAGGAGCACGATGTCGCCGAGTTCGGCGGCGGCACACCAGTGGGCCGTGGTGGCGCCGACGTTGCCGGCGCCGATGATGGAGATTTTCGCTCGTCGCATGGTGGGACTCCTCGGGAGATTGGACGGTGGGATCGCGAGGCCCGTCATCAGAAGGCACGCCGGGGCCGGCGCGAAGGGGCGGCCGTCAGTCGCGGCCGCCGGGCAGGTCAATGCGGTCGGGGAGGTCCGCGTTCCGGCCGCCCCGCCGGTTCATGGACCACAGGCCGTACACCATGATCAGACCGATCAGGCCCGCGAGCGCCGAGAACACCCACGACAGCGCGTTGGTCGCCCCGGCCACCGATGGCTCCGGCTTCCAGGCCAGCGTCCTGCCGACCAAGATGGCCGTCTCCATTCGCTGGCCGCGCATCTGCTTGTCGCCCTGCGCGGACTTGATGTCGAGGTCGGGCAGCGGGTAGGCGTAGCGCTTGAGCGCGAAGCCCGAGACGGTCACCTTCTCGCCGATGGCGTCGCCGGTGGGGAAGCCGTTCGGCAGCGTGCGCACGCAGCAGACGACCGGGTAGTCGTCCTGCGTCCGGTCGTTGACCTTGAGCAGAGGAGTATCGACGAACACGTAGAACTCCCAATAGTGGTCGGCCCCGACCTGCTCCCGTCGCCAGGGCTCGTCGATGCTGATCTTCGTGGCCCGGCGGGCGATGCCCGTGACGGTCACGGGATCACCGCGATGGGCCGCGAACCATTTCTTGGACGGGTCGATGATCGACACGAGATCGGCCGGCTTACCGGCGGCCGCCTCGATCGCCCCCGGAGCCGCGCGGCCGACGGCCGCGAGCATCCCGTAGAAGGCCGCGGTGTCGCCGCCCTCGAGTTTCTTGCCGTCCACGACCGACGCGAACAAACCGTAGTCCATGCCGAGGCCGCCGAGGGGCGTGGGCGGTTCCCAGCCGATGCCCGTCGCCGCCAGGAGCAGCGCGGGAGCGGCCGCGGGCCAGGACGATGCGTCGGCGGGCCCCGCGGGCCGCGGCGCGGACACGTTGGACAGCGGCAGGCCGACGACGAAGGCGGGCTCGTCGCTGGGCTGCCACCGTGCCCAGCCAGCCGGCGCCTCGGGCACGACCACATCGATGATCGCGCCATCCGCGGCGACGATCCGCACCAGATCGAGCCGGGGCCGTGCCGCCAGCAGCGTCTGCTCCTCCGTGAGTTGCACCGGCGCCACGAACACGGCCCGCCCGGCGACCCGCACCAGCCGATCCTCGACCACGGGCGGGGTGGCCACGCCCTTGGCCCGCAGTTGCCACGGCACCTCCAGAGCGGTCGGCGCCTCGAGCCGCGCGAGCACGCGGATCACGGCCTTCTGGCGGGCGTCGTCCCAGGGCCCAGCCTCCTCGAGCACCGCGCGCCGCGGGCGGTCGATCTCCCGCTCGGCCAGGAACTTCGCGAACCCTTCGAGGTCGGCCGCGCCCACCGGAGCGGAACCGGACACGACGGCCAGCGACAGGAGGCCGAGGATCGCGCGAGCGGAGCGGTTCATGAGTCGGTTTCCGTGGTCCGAGGAGGATCCGATGCGTGTTCGGCGGCGAGCCGCCGCAGCGACTCGCCCGTGGAGACGACGTCGACGCCCGCCAGCGCCTCGTCGAGATCGGCCACGGGTTCTGGCCGAGCGGTGCGGCGGCCACGATTTCCGAGGACCATGGCCAGCGCCGTCGCCGCCACGAGCGACGCCATGGTAATCACGGCGACGGTTCCCAGGGACGTGCCCCCCGGCTCGACCGGCGTGCGCGGCGTCCAGACGGGCTCGATCGCCATCACGAGCGGAGCCCGACGGATCGTGTCGGTGGCCTTGTAGGCGTAGCGCTTGAAGAAGTAGCCGGCGATCTCGACCGGCTCGTCGATCTTCAGCCCCTCGGGCATGCCCGGCGGCAGCCGCAGGAACTGCACGACGATCGGCGAGGGCGGGCCGACCGCCGGCTCCAGCCAGCCCTGCCAATAGTGTTCGATGTCGTAGTCGTTGGCCGGCGCCCGGAGCCGCTCCAGCCGCCGCAGCGTGCCCTTGAAACGGACCGGCCGCCCACGAAACGACATCGGCTGGCCGAACAGTTCGGTGAAGCTCACCGGCGTGGCGGCCGCGCGGACCGCCTGCGGAGCGGCCGAGCGAAGCGTGAGCCAGGTCTGAATCCAGGCCGGCTCCTCGTCACGGCGAAAGAAGGCGTCGTCGCGCACCTTGGCCAGCGCGTCGACCGAGGCCGACAAACCTTCGGCGCTGGACGCGAACGCGTCGGGATCCGCTTCGATGAGGACCGCGTCGCCGGCGGGCGGCTCACCCCGCGCCGCCTCCAGCCGGGTGTCGACCTGCTTGTGCGCCGCCGGCCCGCGGCGGGGGAACCACGTCTGCTCGATCCAGCCGAGCACGAGAACGGCCGCCAGCGCCGGCGGCATGAGCATCCAGAAGACCCGCCTGCGCTCGCCGGGGGCGAGATAGTTGCGGGCACGCGGTCGGCTCGCCATGACGTCGCGGCCGGTCACCGCCCTCCGGATTGTTCGCGCTGCTGCCGGCGCATCTCCCGCCAGACGTAGCAGCCGAAGGATCCCACGAGCGTGAAGGGCATCGCCAGCATGAGGAGGATGCTGTAGAAGTAGCCGCGCGCGAGGTTGAGGCCGTCGGGATCCGACGTGTCGACCGCGTCCTTGCAGTTCGGGCAGCCGAACGCGTCGCCGATCGCGACGACGGCGAGCAGGAGGGCCACGGCGAGAACGACACGGGTCTTCATTTTAGATCGGCTTGGACTTCGGTGAAGCACCGGCTCGGGGGCGGCAAAAGTCTCCTCGCTATTGCCGCAGCGGCCACACGCTCGTCGAGCGTTCGCCGACCCCCTCACCTACCTCTCGTAACCTGCTCAATCGTCGAGACAGCAAAAAAACGTTCCCCCAAAGTATAGACAGTCCGGCCATCGCCGGATGTCAGCCACGGGAACGCCCGCTGATTCGTCGCTGGATCGCGGCAATTTTCCGCAATCAACACGGGAATCACGGCCCCGGGAAAAGCACGTACAGCATGAGGTAGATCACGACGCCGGTGACCGAGACGTAGAGCCAAATCGGCAGGGCGATCCGCCCCAGCCGGCGGTGGGCGTCAAAGCGGCCCTTCCAGGCGAGAAAGAACATCCGCACGGCGAGCACGGGCACGGCGACGGCCAGGAGGATGTGGGAGATCAGGATCGCGAAGTAGACCGTCCGCACCGGCCCGACGCCGCGAAACGGGACGTGCCCCACCAGCCAGTGGTAGGTCAGGTAGCAGGCGAGGAACACGGCCGACGTGAGGAACGCCGCCACCATCGCCGCCCGGTGGGCCTTCACCCGCCCGCGGCGGATGAACACCCAGCCGGCGACCAGGAGGATCGTGGCCAGCGTGTTGAGGACCGCGTTGGTGGTGGCCAGCGGATGGATGGCGACGGCGAGGCAGACCGGCATCATGGCGTCTTGGTTCCCGGCGGCGCAGGTTCCGCGAGCACGTCGCGGATCAGTTTCTTGAGCAGCTCGACCCGGTCGGCCTGGAGGAGGTGGTAGCCGCCGCGGAGCCGGCCCTGGCGGTCGAAGACGACGCCGCGTTCGGAGTGCACGCCCACCTCGACGGGCAGCCGGAACGTCTTCAGACCCACGTCGCTGATCGTCTGCATGTCGCCGGTGAGGAACTTCCAACGGGCCGCGTCGGCCTCGAATCGCTCGGCGTAGCGGGCGAGCACGTCGGGCGTGTCGTTGACCGGGTCGCAGGTGAGGCTCACGGCCACGAAGTCGGGATCGGCGATCTCCTTCAGGATCTCGGCGACCGCCTGATTTTCCCGGAAGCACGGCCCGGGGCAGTTGGCGAAGAAGATGCTTCCCAGCCACACCTTGCCGGCGAGCGCCGCGGAAGAAAACTCCTTCCCGGCCTGGTCGGTGAGCGTGAACGGCGTGCCGGCGATGTTCACCGCCGCCTCGTCGTCGACCTCCACGCGGCCGACCACGACCGGAGGAGCCTGCGTCCCACTCCCCTGCTCCGCCATCCGCCCGCAGCCGGCGACGAGAACGAGCCAGCAGAGGACGGACTGCGCACCGATCCGGTTCCACGCCGCGCTCGAGGCTCCACTCTTGCCGGGAAGCCCGAAGCGCAAGCTGAGGGTGTGGACGCGGCCTGCCGTGTGGCGAAGCCCATTCCCTCGGCTCGCGCCTCGGGCTTCCAGGGCAACTGAAGCACCGATCCCGGCGCTCACGCCACAGGTTTCCACGGGAGGCGAGGGGATCGGCGTGAGGATGCGGAGCGTGGCGGACTTTCGCCAGCGACGCAACTCATGCCGTCCCCGAACCGGCTTGGGCTGCTGACTCATGCCTCGCGCTCAATGAGCGGACCCGTGTTCCACCGGCTCCCGGGCGGCGCCCGCCTCCTCCATGAGCCGCACGTCCGACGGCCGGGCCATGTGCAGCGCCCGCTCCTGCGACACCATCCGGTTCCGCATGCCGACGTCGGGAATCAGCATGATCACCAGGAACAGGGCCATCATCGCCGCCGGGATGGTGAGCACGTACTTCCAGTTGGCCTCCCAGATCACGTGCATGAAGAACAGCACGACGAGCAGGGCCTTGGTGCAGGAGACGGCCATCATGAAGGCCCAGCCGACCTGCGGCTGATCCCGCCACGGCCAGTAGGGGGTGAACGTCAGGAACGACATCGTGGTCAGGAAACAAAGGGCGAGGAACACGGCGAGGTAGACGCCGAGCCCGCCGTGGCCGTGCTCGTGGCCGCCGTGCTCGGCGTGGTGCAGCGCGTCGTCGGCGGTTTCGCCGGCGCGGGTGACGGGGCCGTGATCGTGATGGTCGCTCATGTCAGGGGCTCAAAAGAGGTAAAGCAGCGGAAAGAGGAAGATCCACACGAGGTCGACGAAGTGCCAGTAGAGGCCGATGTTCTCGATCATCGGGGCATTCTTGGGGCCGAGCTTGTAGCCCAGCAAAATCGCGAACACGAGCAGGCCCACGGCCACGTGCACGGCGTGGAAGCCGGTGAGCAGGAAGTAGGTGCTGGCCCACATGTTGCCGCCGGGGATCACGATCGGCAGCCGCAGCCAGGGGAAGACGTCGTTGAGGCCCTGGACGTGGCCTCCGTGACCGCCGCCATGGTCGCCCCCGACGTGGGCCGTGGGCAGCGGCATGATCTGGTCGGCGACCACGGCGAGGTCGAAGGGCTGCTGATCGGGGCTGCCGACCATCTTTCGCACCTGCTGCAGGCTCGTGCGGGCCGTGCGCTGCTCCGCCGTGAGCTTGTCGTCGGGCGTCTCGTCGAGCTCCTTGAGCTTGTCGATGATCGCCGGCTCGCCCAGTCGGGCGCGGACGGCGGAGCCGTAGTACAGGTCCGGCCGCTCGTAGATCAGGCCGCGGGGATGGACCGGATAGATGCCGTGGGAGAACTTGGCCTGGTACTCGTAGCCCTTGATGCCGAGGAACAGGCTGCCAAGGAGGAGCGTGAGCAGCATCCAGAACTTCGCAAGGCCGGTCTTTGAAGCCCTTGCCGCCTCGAGAGCCAGCACGATGGTGACGCTGGAGCAGATGAGCACGAAGGTGTTGAAGGCCCCGATCGGCTCGGACAGGTGGACGTGGTGCGGCTTCGGCCAGACCGGGGCGCCGAAGCGAAGCACGACGTAGCTGCCCAGCAGCGCCGCGAAGAACATGATCTCGGTGGAGAGGAACAGCCACATGATGAGCTTGCCGCGGGAGAGCGGCAGGCCCGGCTGGTACTGGAGGTGGACGTGGCCGTGATGGCCGTCGTCGTGGCCGCCGTGGTGGCCGTGGTCGTGCGGGATCGAGATCGCGGAGGCGTTCATGACGGGTACCGGAGAAACGGGGTCGATGGACGATCAGGCGGGCCGGCCCAGCACGACCGCCGCCGTGAGCAGGCCGAGCAGGGAGCCGAGGGACGTGAGCAGCAGGGTACGGGCCGAGGCGTCGTCGCGGCGGATCGCGAAGCGGACCGCGGCCAGAGCATAGACGATCGCGGCCAGGGCCGCCGCCAGGAACAGGCGGATGCCAGCGGAGGGCACCGCCAGGGCCAGGGCGGCGGGAATCATCGCCAGGGCCGCGGCCAGCGACTGGCCGCCCGCCCGCAGGCCACTGGGATCGACGACGGTGAGCATCTGCAGGCCGGCGGCCGCGTACTGCCGGCGGTAGAGCCAGGCGATGGCCATGAAGTGCGGGAACTGCCAGAGGTAGAGGACGGCGCCGAGAGCCGCGGCCCCCACCGCGCCGCGGGGATCGCCGGCCGCAAGCCGCGCGGGCCCGTCGGCAGCCAGCCAGCCGATGGCGACGGGCAAGGCGCCGGCGACGGCGCCGACGGCCGTGTTGAGCGGCGAGATCCGCTTCAGCGGCGTGTAGGCGGCCACGTACAGCAGCCACGTGGCCAGGGCCGCGAGCGTCGCGGGCCAGCCGCCGGCGACGACCGAGATCGCGGTTCCGGCCACGAGCGTGGCGACGGCCATGCCCCAGGCGGCACCGACCGAGAGCCGACCGGCGGCGATCGGTCGATCGGCCGTCCGCGGCATGAGCCGGTCGGTCCGGCGCTCGAGGATCTGGTTGGCGACGCTCGAACTTGCGGCGACCAGGGCCGTGCCGACGAGCAGCCAGAGCATTGGACCGACCGCGGCGGGTCGGCCGGCCGTGAGCCAGAACGCCGTGGCCACGGTGGCCAGCACCATGAGCGCGATCTTCGGCCGCACGAGTTGCGTCACGTCGGCCGCCAATCCGGCCGATGCCCCACGCTCCACGACCGTCTCGGCGGCAAGCGCCGGCACCGAGACGGCGGCCGGCTGCGGAGGCGTCATGCGAACACCCCTTCCCGGCGGGCCATCCGCACGCCGGACCGAGCCTGCGGCACGTCCCGCAGCCCGCCACCCACGAGCCACAGTACCACCGAACCGCCGAGGATCAGCATGCCGAGCACGACGTGGCCGGTGACGACTGCGGCCCCCGCCGCACTCCGCGCCTGGATCGCCTCGGAGAGCCGCCACGATTCGGGCAGCAGTCCCGACGGCAGGCCCCACGACACGACCCACGCGCCGCAGCCGAGCGCGATCTGGCAGACCACGAGCCCCGCCAGGAGCCACGACCAACGGCGGGCGGGCGACGCCGTGCCGCCGTTGACCCAGGCGAGCATGACGACCAGCGCCGTGACGACGACGGCCCCCGCGACGTGGAAGCCGATCAGCCAGCGGAACGTCGTCGGCCCGATCCCGGCGTCGAGGTGCCGGAGCTGGGCGCCCGCCACGAGCTGCACGTAGGCGGCGATCACCAGCGCCGCCGCACCGACGCCCGCGGCGACCGCTCGCGGCTGTGGCGGCACGAGTCGCGCGACGCCCGCCGCGACGTCCACTCCCGTCGCCCCGCGGCGCGTGAGCGTGGCGATCGCGGTGGCGACGGCGAAGAACAGCGGCCCCGTGCAGGCATGCACCTTGGCGATCGTCTTGTCGTCGAACACGACCCGCATGCCGCCGAGGACGCCCTGCACGACGACGAGCAGTACCGCAGCTACGGCGAGCGCCCGCACGGCCGGCGACTGCCCGCTCCGCCAGACGACCGCCGCGAGCCCGAGCGACAACAGCCCCACGAGCGCCCCGAGCAGCCGATGGCCGTGCTCCAGAAACAGGTCCCATGGACCCCAGAACCACTGCGCCCACGGATAGAGAAACATGTTGTGGCCGTAGGTGGCCGGCCAGTCGGGCACGGCCATCGCCGCCTCGTAGGTCGTAACCATCGCGCCGAAACAGAGCAGCACCGCGGTCACCCCCACGAGCAGGCAGGCGACGATATGGGGCCAGTTGAGGCGGTGGGCAGCTGCCATGACTACCGAGAGCACTTTCTCGATGGCGTTTCGAAAGGCTGCATCCGTGAAGAGCTGCCCATGCTCCGAGAGCCGGCGTTGCTGACCAGCGCAGGCATGGATGCCGGAGCGCAGGCAGCATCGAGTGAGCGAAAGCCAGGATGGCTGAAGCGAACGTCCGGCGACGGGGCGTGGGCAGCCCCGAACCGTCGCATCACGCCACGGCGCGTCGCGCCATCTGCATCAGCAGATATCCGCCGTCTTGTCGCCGTCTGCCACCTGGTCATGCCGGCCTCAGTGCGCCGCCGCGGCGGCTGCAGCGGCGGCCTCGTTCGGCGGATCGGTCTGCATCAGATGGTCCTTGTCCACGCCCGGCACCGAGTACTCGTAAGGCCCGCGGTGGACGACCGGCTGGAAGTCGAAGTTGCCGTGGCCCGGCGGGCTCGGCGCGGTCCACTCGAGCGTATTGGCGTTCCACGGGTTCCGCCCCGCCTTCGGGCCCCAGAACATGCTGTAGATGAAGTTGGCGGCGAAGATCACCTGACTGGCGACCATGCCGATGGCACAGTACGTCATGAAGGCGTTGAGCGGTTGGAGGTGGTGGAACGTCTCGTAGTGATACGCGTCGGCGAGGCGGCGCGGAAACCCGACGGCCCCGAGGATGTGCATCGTGAAGAACGTGCCATTGAGGAAGATGAACGTCAGGAAGAAGTGCACCTTCCCCCAGAACTCGTTCATCGTCCGGCCGAACATCTTCGGGAACCAGAAGTAGATGCCGGCCCACACGCCCATCGCCGTGCCGGCGAAGAGCACGTAGTGGAAGTGGGCCACGATGAAGTAGGTGTCGTGGATGAAGATGTCCACCGGCGTGGCGGCCATGAAGATGCCCGACAGGCCGCCGATGATGAACATCGACACGAACGAGATCGCGAACAGCATCGAGGTCGTGAACTGAATCCGGCCGCCCCACAGCGTGCCCAGCCAGTTAAACGTCTTCACGGCGCTCGGCAGGGCGATCATCATCGTCGACACCATGAAGGTGATGCCGAGCGCCGGGTTCATGCCCGACATGAACATGTGGTGCCCCCAGACGATGAACCCGAGGCCGGCGATCCCGGCGATCGAGTAGACCATCGGCCGGTAGCCGAACAGAGGCTTGCGGGCGAACACGGTGAGGATGTCGCTCACCATGCCCATCGCCGGCAGGATCATGATGTACACGGCCGGGTGGCTGTAGAACCAGAACAGGTGCTGCCAGAGCAGCGGCTGGCCTCCTCCGGCGCCGGGCACGGCGTTGTTGACGATGTTCCCCTCCGGCGAGAAGAAGCCCGTGCCGAGCGTGCGGTCGAAAAGCTGCATGAAGCCCGCCGCCGTCAGCACCGGCAGGGCGAAAGCCTGGAGGATGGCGGTGATGAACATCGCCCAGATCGTCATCGGCAGCCGGAACATCGTCATCCCCGGAGCCCGCATGAGGATGATCGTGGTCATGTAGTTCACGCTGCCGAGCATCGACGAGACGCCGACGAACGTCAGGCCGATGAGCCACAGCGTCTGCCCCCAGCCGCTGCTCGGCGAGGAGGCCACGTTGGTCGAGAGCGTGGGGTAGCTCGTCCAGCCACCCGACGCCGCGCCCCCCTCGACGAAGAAACTGGCCCCGAACGCGAAGAAGGCCGGCCACATGAACCAGTACGACAGCATGTTGAGCGTCGGGAACGCCATGTCGTCGGCACCGATCATCAGCGGGATGAGAAAGTTCCCGAAGGCGCCTGCCAGGATCGGAATGATGACGAGAAAGATCATCACCGTGGCGTGCATCGTGAACAGCATGGTGTAGAACTCGGGCGCCATCTGCCCGCCCTGCTGGGCAAAGAGCTTTCCGAGCACCGGCACGTCGGACCACGGCCAGGCCACCTGCCAGCGGACGGCGAGGGCCAGCAGCCCGCCGACGAGGAACCAGAGCAGCGTCGAGAACAGGAACTGCAGCCCGATGACCTTGTGGTCCTTCGAAAACACGTAGGTCGACAGGAAGTGCGACAGGCCACCCTGCGGGGCGGCGTGGTGCGTGCTTCCGTGCGTCACGGTCGGGCTGCTGGTGGCGATGCTCATGGCTCTTTCCTCCGGAAAATCGGTGTTCAGTCGGCGGCGGCTGCGACCGTGGCCTCGGGCTGCGTCGCTTCCTGCCTGGCATACTGCTCGTCCAGCCAGCGGTTGAAATCTTCCCGCGGCTCGATGGTGATGCGGCCCTTCATCTTGTAGTGGCCCCAGCCGCAGAGTTCGGCACAAACGATGTCGAACTCGCCGGTCTCGGTCGCCTTGAACCACACCGGGATCTTCATCCCCGGCACGGCGTCCTGCTTGATCCGCAGGTTCGGCAGGAAGAACGAGTGGAGCACGTCCATGCTCTTGAGCTGGATGAGAACGTCCTCGTCCACGGGCACGTGCAGGTCGTTGACCAAGAACAGGTCATCAGGCGTGCCGAGCGTGCCGTCGCGGCCCGGATAACGGAGCCGCCACTCGAACTGCCGGGCCACGACCTCGACGGTCGGCGACATCCGCGGCCGCCGCATCTTCACGTCGGCCCAGGCGTTCATCTGATAGATGGCGATGAACAGCAGCGTGGCGGCGGGGATGATGGTCCACACCACCTCGAGCGTGTGGCTGCCCTGGACGTAGGTCGCGGGCCCCGCGGCCTTGGCGGCGTCGTACTTCCACATGAACCAGAAGACGAGCAACTCCGTGACGATGAACACCACCCCCGTCAGGGCGAGGATGAAGTAGAAGAGGCCGTCGATGCTCGGGCCGTGGGCGGCGACGTTCTTCGGCAGCCAGTGGTCGTAGGCCGGCGCGACGGCGAACACCGCGACGCCGAGGACCGGCACGAGGAGGAACAACAGGGCCCAGAAGATACCGGCGATGCGACTGTTCACGAATCGACTCCCCTGCTCCGCCTAAAACCTGTCCCGCGCGACCATCGGCCGATCCGCCCCGAGTTCGCCGTCGAGTTCGTAGGGGAGCGACCGCACGTAATTGACGATGTGCCAGATGTCCTCGGGCGCGATCGTGCCCTTGGCAGCGGGCATCGGTGCGCCGTTGATGCCGGCATGGATGCGGTAGTAAAGATCGAGCGGCCGGCGGCCGCCGCGGTAGATGCCGTGCCGCAGGTTCCGCGGCGGAATCGTCCGCGGCTCGAGCGCGTCGCCGGCGATCACACCCGCCGCCCGCGCCGCCCAGGCGCGATCCTCGGTGGCGGCCAGTTCCTTCTTCCACTCCACGATCGGCTTGTTCCAGTCGTCGTAGTCGTTGGCCTGGCCGTCCCCGAGCGCGGTGGGCCCGTGGCACTTCACGCAGTTGGCCTTGTCGCCATAGAAGAGTTCGCGACCCTTGGCGATCGAGGCCTTGAGGTCGATGTCCGCCAGCATCTCCGGCACAGGGATCGCCGCATCGGCCGCCGCCTTCCAGCGATCGGACACGACGGCCAGCGTCTCGTCCACGAGGAACTCACGGGTCTCCGGCAGCTTGCCCTGGTCCTCGTCGTCGAGTTCGAAGTAGGCCCGCATCAAAGCGAGTTCGGTCTCGCCCCGGATCGCCAGGTACTTCACGTATTCCGCGAGTGCATCGACTTGCGTCTCGCTCAACAGCGCGAACGACGGCATCGAGGTCCCCGGGATGCCATTGTGGAGGATGCGGACGAGGTCGGCGTGCGTCGGCTTGTCGGCCCGCTCGGTGCTCTTGAACTTGAACACGCCGGGCCGATAGTCCCGCGGGTACGGATTGAGGAATGCCGCGGTCGGCCCGAGACCATCGCCGGTGACGCCGTGGCAGTGGGCGCAGTGCTCGCGATAGAGACCGTTCTTTCGCCCCACGATGTCGCTGCGGACAGGGCCGGACGCAAGCTGCAACTTGGCCATGTCGAGCCCCGTTTCCGGCAGCACGAACGGCTCGTCGGGAGTGCCGAACATGGCCCGCAGGATCGTGGCCACCTGCCGCTCCTGGTCGGACGTGAGCCGCTGCTTCGTGGCCTCGACAAGGTTCGCGCGGAACGAGGCCGGCTGCGTCCGACCGCAGCCGACTGCGGCGAAGGCGACGCCGACGAGCAACAGGGGCAGGCAGCGGCGGATACGAACTGGTGTCATCGACATGGCTGCAAAAGATGAAAAAAGGTCAGGTGCCGATGGCGGAGGCGGGCACTTCCAGCGTGCCCAGATCCTTCACCTCGTTCTCCTCGAGTTTGAGCTGGAACCGGCCCTTGGGCGTCCACTTGAGTTCGGGCTGGGCGAGGCCGAGGGCACCGTTGGCGCCCGTCGACCGCTCGTGCCACACCTGAAACTCCAGCACCTCGCCTGCCGGCAGGTCGGGGATCGTGAACGAGCCGTCGGCCGCGGACACGGCGACGTAGCCGTCCTTGCGGAACACCATGTAGGCCTTCATCCACGGATGGATGTTGCACGTCACCATCGTAGGCATGCCGGTCTCGGCGTCCGGCTTGTAGACCGTCGATCCGCCGGCGGGAATCAACTGGTTGAAACTCGAGCCCGCGACGTTGGTGTTGTGTCCGATGGGATCGCTGTTCCGCACGTCCACGGGCTGCCCGACCCGAGCCGCGAACACCGGCGCCAGAAACTCGCAGTTCTTCTGGTCGAAGACGATGGGGGCCTCGGGGACTGGATCCTTCACCCGGCTCGACTTGCGGACGAAGACGACGACGTTCGCCAGCCCCTTGCTCGACGGATCGACGAGCAGCGAGCGGTCGAAGAGTTTCGTCATCTTCCCGCAGACTTCGGTGTCTTTGTCGGCCACGAGCGCCTTGGCCTCGCCCGGCGTGCCGGCGAACACGAAACGCCCTTTGAGCGCGGCCCAGCCGGTACCGGTGGCCGCCGCTTCCACGGCCCCGCCGGCCGCCCCGCCCGCCGCAGACAGCGTCTCACGCAAGGCCGTGGCCACGGCCACGTCGGCCGCCGGCGTGGGCATGCGAACTGGACCGCAGCCCGCGGCGAGCAGGCAGGCGGCGACGGCGAAGAAACCGAGACGATGCATGACGCTCACTTCTTGAACGAGGCGGGCTCGACGGCGATGTCACCGAGGTCGGTGCCCGCCGCCTCGACCTTGACCTTGATCCGCCCCTTCTTGTCGGCCTTGCCCTTGGCGGTGCCGACCTCGGCCAGGTTGCCGGCCTTCTCGTGCCACAACTGGAGTTCGATCTCGCCCACCGGCACGCCCTTGATCTCGAACGAGCCGTCGGGCTTGGAGACGGCGGCGTAGGGATTGCCGCGGACCACGACCCAGGCCTTCATCCACGGATGAATGTTGCAGGTCACGCTGGCGGGAATCGCTTCTTCCACCGCGAACTTCAGCGGCGCCGAGCCACCCGCCGGGATCAGCGAGTTGTAGGCGGGATTCTTGATCGTCGAGACGTTGCTGTTGTGGCCGACCGTGTCGGAGTTCTTGATCACCAGTTCTTGGCCGGTCTGAACGAACACCACGTGCGGCTCGAACCGGCAGTCCTTGTTGTCGAGCTCGACCTTCTCCTTGGCGGCGCCGGCGAGTTCCGGGTTCACCTTCACGCCCTTGTCGCGGACGAACACGACCACGTTCGCGATCGCCTTGTCGGCGCCGACGACGAGTTCCTCCGCGAGCAGTTTGTGCTTGCCGCAGACTTCCACGTCTTTGTCGGCCTTGAGCTCGGCGGCCGCCGGAGAATCGCCCTTGAAGACGAACTTGCCTTTGATCGTCCCCCACTCGTCGGCCCGGGCGGACGACACGGCGAGGACGGAGGCGACGACGGCGAGGCGAACAAGCGACGTCTGCATGGCAAGACTCCAGGGCTGGCGGATGGGCGGGACCGACGACGAAACCGACACCATTAGTCTAGGGCAGCGGACGCAGGGGACGAGCCAAGGGCCGAGCGGAGGCCGACCCGAGGGGGCGCCGCCGGCGGAGACGCCGCCGCGGGAGGCCCGGCCGGAGCCGGCGTGGACGTCTGCGGCGTGGCCGGGGCGGCCTGCTTGAGGAAGGCCTCCAGGACCGGGCGGAGGTTGCTCTTGGCGAACGTGTCGAAGTGCATGAGCAGGTCGGTGAGGGCGTTCACCTGCTGCTCGCTCGTGCCCTTGTACAGGTCCTGGCTCACCGGCTTGTCGAACGGGATGTTCACCGGCATGCCCGTGTAGGGGAGGAACCGCTTGGGGTTGGCGATCCAGTCGTGCACGTAGCCCGGCCGGAGCCGCTCGTGCACCCGTGCCAACTGCGGCGCCAGCGCCTTCACGCTGCCCGGCGGCGCGTAATCGCCGACGAGGTGACACTTCACGCAGTAGTTGGTGTTGGTGACGATCTTCAGTGCTCCCTGCAGGTGCCCCGGGTAGGCCCGCTCCGCTGCCGCGAGCGAACTCTCGTCGAGACGGGCGTCGGCCACGTAGGGATACTCCGCACCATCCACTGCGGCGAAGTAGTCCACGAGTTTCGCCGCCTGGGCCGAGTCAAAGTGGAACTTCGGCATCCGCAGCACAGCCGGCGGGCGGATGGTGTGCGGGTTGAGCAGGAACTTGTGCAGCCAAGGCGACTGCACCTTCTTGCCCTCGCCGACCAGCGGCGGCGGCAGCCAGCCCCAGGCGTCGTCGGGCTTGACGTTCGGATTCACCTGCTTCTCGTCGGCGATCACCACCGGGAACAGGAGCCGTGCCAGGTCGCCACCCTTGGCCGGATAGTGACGACCGGCGGCCAACGCGTCGTCGGGCACGATCAGGTTCTGGGCGCCGACGGCGCGGGCGGCGCCGTCCACGAGCACGTCCTTCCAGAGCATGAACGGCCGCGCCGTGGCCTCGGGATCGTCGGCGTCGACCGGCGTGCCTTCCTCGTCCACCCGCTGCGGCTTGCCCGTCTCGGGATCGAGGACCGGCATGCCGTGGAGCGACGCCGTGCGGCGGCCCTGGCGATCGGTGGCGAGCGACGCCTCGACCTGATGCGGGGTGAAGTGCGGGGAGAGGAACGGATAGTCGGCCAATTCCGACGCGTCTCCGAGCGAGCCGGGCTTGTAGCGGATGTCCCAGCGGTCCATCTGCAGGGTGTGACAGCCGCCGCAGTTGTATTGCTCGGCCACCACGAGGCCGTCGAGCCGGGCCTGCTCGCGCGGGCCGGGCGCGTGGACGTACTTCGGCGCCGGGGGCTCGGCCACGAGCCCGAGCACGAAAGTCATCACCGCCTCCCGCTGCTTCTGGTCGAACGGGAACTGCGGCATCCGGTATCGCTCGTTGTAGGTTTTGTTCTCGACCTTCTTGTAGTCGTAGCTCCGTGGGGCCCGCAGTTTCTGCCACAGGAAGCCTTCGCGCTCGTGGCCTACCAACTTCTCGAGGAAGTAGCCGGTGTCGGGGTCGACCGACTCGGGATCGAGGTGAACATCGTCGTCGTGCTCGGGTCCGGCATAGGCGAGATCCGGGTTGATCGTGTCGTCGGCCGGCGGCTTCCCGCCATGGGCTGCGCCCTGCTGTTCGCCATGCCCGTGACCGGCCGCGCCACCGTGGCCGTGATGCCCGGCCATCTGGTGGGCCACGAAGTGCGAGACCTGCTCGAAGGCGATCCGCGACGGATCCTTGCGGCCCCAGTCGGCGAGCGCCGCACCGGCGGGCTTGGCGTCCTCGAAGCCGGGGATGTCGTGGCAGGAGTAGCAGGCCAGCTTGGCGATCGTCTTCTTGCCGACGTAATTGAGGAGCACGGTGTCACGATCGGCGGCCCCGAGCCCCAGCAGCATCCGCTCGTCGCCCTTGATGTCGGCCTGCGTCGGCGGGATGCCGTCCTTGAGAACCTGCTCGGCGCGGGCGACCGAGAACCGGTCCTTGAGATACATGAGCGCGAGTTCGTCGAGCGCCTTGCGCTCGTCGGCGGAGAGCTGCTTGGCCGGGATGTTTTCCGGCTTCCAATTCTCCGTGGACGTCGCCAGATAGGCGACGGCATCGGCGGCGGGATCGGAGACCGTGCCGTCGGCGAGCGTCACCGGCTCGAGAAGCACGTTCGGCATCAGCGTCTTGGGATGGTAGGTGGCCGGCTCCCGAAGCCAGCTGTAGAGCCATTCCTTTCCACGCGGATGCCCGTCGACCTTGGCGCCGATCCGGGAAAGATTCGGGCCATGCGTGCTCGTGGCTTCGGGAAAGTCGGCGTGCTGGTGGCAGGCGAGGCAGCCGCGGACCTGAAACACCTTCTTGCCACGCTCCACGTCGGGCGCCGCCGTGATGCCCTCATAGGGCTTCACGTACTCGAACGGGGCGCTGGCTCCGGCGAGATAGTGGATCATCGAACGGATCTCGAGCGGCTCGTACCGCATCGACTCCTCGAGCCCCTTCCCTTCGAGGTGTTCCCAGAGGCCGAAGAACCGCGGCATCTTCGTCGAGGGGCGGAAGTCCTGCGGATTCCGCAGCCAGGAGTAGGTCCAGTCGAAGCCGAGCTTGGCGGCGGCATGCCGGAGGCTGGGACCGACCTTCGGCAGTGTGCCCGGAGTCTCGGGATCCTTGAGCAACACGGCCATCTCGTGCGAGCGCGGCGAGAG
Source organism: Pirellulales bacterium (assembly GCA_044358905.1). GTDB lineage: Bacteria > Planctomycetota > Planctomycetia > Pirellulales > UBA1268 > QWPN01. Next base: position 27,085 of record JBIKND010000011.1, read on the forward strand.
TTTGGCATCGGCGCCCGCGGCCGCATCCCGCTCGATGGCGTCGCGCAGCCGCTCCCGCGACTGGCGGCTGTCGGGACCGGACCGCACATCGGCGACCCAGCGGTCCACCACCGGCCCGAGTTCCTTGACGCCGGGATCGACGGCCAACGCCTCGGCGACCTCGTGGAAGTTCGAGGCCAGCCGCATGTCGGGACCGATCCGGGATTCGGGGCCGGCCCAGCCGTTGATCTCGTGGCATCCGTAGCAGCCGTACTGGCGGATCAGGTGGTAGCCCTCGACCAGCTTTGGCGCCGGCGGCTCGGGAAACCGCTCGGAGGGCTCGAGATCCACGACCTGGTGATGGCACTTCAGGCAGCTCGACTCCTCGAACCGCTCCGGGAGCATCGGGAAAATCCAGTGGTGGTTGTTGAACCAGCCGTGCTCGTCATGCCACTCGTGGGACTGCTTGGGCGTGTTGGGCGAGTGCGAGGCCCACTTGAAGCTCGTGGCACTCCCCTGCCCCTGGTGGCAGATCGTGCAGCCGAACGTCTTCATGGGATGAGGGCTCGAGTCGCCCACGAAGAGATCGAGCCGCGGGTGCGTGGCATACGGCTGCGGCGCTCCGCGGCGGACCTTGACCGCCAGCGGGCTGCCCCAGCGGGGCGTCTCGACGAGCGCCGAAACGGCTACGTTGCGGGCCAGCGTGCGGCCGCCATCGATGTCCTCGATCACGTCGCCCACCTGCACGCCCGCCTGGGCGGCGGGAGACTCGGGCCGCACGACGCTCACGGTCGGGTCGTCGGCCGAAAACAGTCCGACGGGCGCCAGCCGCAGGCCGTAGAGCGTTTCCAGTTGGTCGTTTCCGTCGCCGGCGACGGCCGTCGAAGCGGGCCGCTCGGCCGGCGTGGGCAGCGTGAGCGCGACCGTATGGGCCTCGCAATACGCCGGCTCCGTCGGCGCTCCGGGCACGGTCTTGTCCATGCCGCGGTGGCACGTGGTACAGCGGTCGAAGCGGGCCACGTTGCGGAAATTGTTGTTGAGCGTCAAATCCGGCAGCCAGATCTGATCGACCCGCAGCGGGCCGTTGAAGGCGTCGAGCACCGGCAACTCGAGCACCGCCTTGCCGGCATTGGGCCGCCGCTGATCGAGCGTCTTCTGCAACTGGCCAAGCTTGGCGCGATGATCGGCCACGGCCTTGGCGGCGACATCCTCGCCGGCCGTGATGGCCGCCAGCTGGGATTCCAGCGACTTCCGATGCGTGTTGGCTGCCTGGAACTCGAGCATCGCGGCGGTGACCTCGGCTCGCTTCGCGTCGGCAAGCGCCAACAACTCCGCCTGACGGTCGGCCGGCAGGCCGTCCGTGACCGCCAGCTCGTAGTCGGCCCGGTTCTTGTCGAGTTCCGCCTTGCGGAGCTTCAGGGCCCCGGCAAGCTGGTCCTCGCGGAACTTGCAACGCTTGACGATGTCGCCGAGCCGGGCCAGAAGATCGCCCCGCCGCACAAGACGCTCTTCAGGGTCGGTCTGCGACCGCAGTTGATCGAGATCGACCGCCGCGAGGTCGGCAGCCTGGGCGTCAGCCGTTACCGCCCGCACGGACTCGAGAAACGCCGCGGTCGCTTGCGGGTCGAGATCGGCCCTTCGGGATTCAGCCAGAGCTGCCGCGAGTTCGGCCGCCTGGTCCTCGTACGACTTGGACTCCTGCTCCTGCACCCGGGCGGCGGCCGACCATGTCTCCAGGTTGCGAAACCCGCGCGCGTATTGCTTCCAGGGCCGGTTGTGATCGGCCGTGAGCATCAGCACCGTGGCGAGCAGCAGCAGCAGTGCCGCCACCGCGAACACCACGTGCAGGATCTTGAGGTTCCGCCAGGTCTGTTCTGTTGCAGGCATAGGTCGAAGTCAGCCGGTTGCGACACCAGGGAATCGTAGGCCGCCCGGGGTCGGGCGGCACTCAAAAGTTCAGCGAAAACTCTGGAATGCTGAGGATGTACTTCAGGTTGAAGGTCCACCGCAGCACCATCTTGATCGGCAGCGACAGCATGAGCAGCATCAGGTTCGCCATGATCATGTAGCGAATGAAGCCCATCTTCGCGAAGAATCCGCGGAAGATCGTCACCGCCAGCAGCGGCGGCAGGACGACGAGGTACACGCCGAGGGCGATCAGGCCGGGCGCCTCGCGGAGCAGGATGGTGCCGATCTGCGCGAGCGTGCCGGCGCCCTGCGGCGCCCGCGGCAGCGGGCGGTCGAGGAGGTTCACCCAGAACATCTGGTTGAGATCGACGTTGTTGAGCACCTCCACCTTGTACGGCGTCCAGTGCTCGAACGGGCCGAAGAAGTTCCAGTTCGGACCGCGGAGGAACGTGCCCAGGATGATGAGCGTGATCCACAATTCGAAGAAGCCGAACTGATAGACGAGGTAGCTGAACTTCCGCTCCTCGATCGAGTAGTAGCCGTTCCCCTTCTTGTTGAAGTCGAGATACGGCATGGCCATGAGCCCGAACACCACGAGGCTCGGCAGCACGACACCCGCGTACCAGGGGTCGAAATAGACGAGCATCTCCTGGAGGCCGAGGAAGTACCACGGGGCCTTCGAGGGATTGGGGGTCTTCACGCTGCTGGCCGGCTCCTCGAGCGGGGCCGGCAGGAAGATGGCCCACACGAGCAGGAATGCCGAGACGGCCACCATGCAGATCAACTCGGTGTAGACCAGATCTGGCCACACGAGGACCTTTTCGTCGTCGAGTTTCTCCATCGGCGGCAGCCCCTGGGCGATCCGCTCGTCGTTGACGACCGCCTGCTTGGTGGCCACCCAGGTGAAAAAGGCGAGCAAAAACACCAGGCCGACGATCGGCACGTTGTCGGGTTTCATGACGATGGCCGCGAAGTCTTCGTTGGCCATCGCCAGGCCCATCAGCAGCAGGGCGGCATTGAACACCGACCAGGCCACCATCGGCCGGACGAAGAACTTCCGAAACACGAACAGAATCACGAACAGGGCCGTCGTGCCGAGCGTGTAGGCCACGGGGCCCGAGAGCTTGTTGACAAACGAGCGCACCGACGCCGGGAGAGAAGGCACCAGTGACTCCGACCCGGAGAGGGCCATGCTCGCGAGGACCATCATCGCCCCAGCGAACACGGTCCAGGCGAGAGCCCAGCCCGTCTGCCCCTTCTTCCGCCAGAGCACGTACGCGGCGACCGCGTTCATGATCGCCAGGAACGTGTAGTAGCCGCCGAGAAAGCCGGCGACGTCCTTGAGGAAGAAGGCGTTGTGCATGGGATTGGCTTCAGAGCGGCCCGCTGATGCCGCCGTCCTTCCGGACCCGCCAGAAGTGGATGGCGAGCAGGAGCGCGACGGCGAGGGGAATGGCGATGCAGTGCAGCACGTAGAACCGGTTGAGCGTCTCCTCGCCGACGAACCTGGCACCGAGGAGACCGAACCGGGCGTCCGAGGCGTCGGTGATCATGTCGATGCCGCCGATCGTCAGCAGCTGCTGACCGGGCCCCTCGTAGCCGAGCACGGGCGTGGCCCGGGCCATGTTCGAGCCCACCGTGATCGCCCAGATCGCGAGCTGATCCCAGGGGAGCAGGTAGCCGGTGAACGAGAGCAGGAGCGTGAGCAGCAACAGGATCACGCCGATCACCCAATTGAACTCGCGCGGCGGCTTGTAACTGCCGGTGAGGAACACGCGGTACATGTGCAGCCAGGTGGTGATCACCATCGCGTGCGCCCCCCAGCGGTGGAGTTCGCGAAGAATGCCGAGGCTCGTCACGTCGCGGAGTGCGAGGATGTCGTTGTAGGCCCACTCGAGCGTGGGCCGGTAATAGAACATCAACAACACGCCGGTGACCGTTTCGACCAGGAACAGGAAGAACGTCACCCCGCCCATGCACCAGGTGAAGGAGAGGGCGATGCCCTGCTTCTTGATCGACACCGGATGCAGGTGGAGGAAGAAGTTGGTGAGCATGACCACGATCCGATTCCGCCGGTCGAGCGGCATCGGATGACGGAAGATGCTCTTCCAGATCTGGGAGTTGCGGATGGTCTCGCCGATGGCCATGGTGCGATGCAGATCCTGCGTGACGAATGCGTGTCAGACGGTGACGAACGACTCGGGGTCGGCCCACTGGCCGAGCTCCTCCTGGAACGCCCGACTCTTATCGATCTCCAGCTGGCCGTCGTCGGCGATCCGGATCGCGTAACGCTCCAGCGGCCGGGGCGCCGGCCCCTCGAAGTTGATGCCGTCCTTGTAGAACCCGCTGCCGTGGCAGGGGCACTTGAACTTCTGCTCGGCCTCCAGCCAGCTCGGCGTGCAGCCGAGATGCGTGCAGACGGTCTTGAGGGCGTAGATCTGCTGCTGGCCGTTGAAGTCGCCATTCACGACCCACACGCCGTATTGCGGGACGTACTTCGTTTCCACCTTGCCGGACGGGAAGGCGTCCTTGAAGCCGACCTTAAACTTGCTCGGCGGCTCGGCGAGGACGTTGGGAAAGAGGAACCGGGCCAGGCCGAGCGTGAACAGGCCGCCCGTCACGGAGAGGGCGGTGAATCCCACGGCCAGCGGCGAGGCGAGGGCAATGGCGAGGCCGGCGAGGAGGAAGGTCCGTCTGTCATCGGCGACCTCGGCAGGCTTGGCCTTGGGCTCGGGCTTTACCGGCCGCGGCGGCACCGCTGCAACCGGCTTCTCGGCCGCAGCGGCCGGCTTCGGACGCGGGGCCGGCCTCGGCGGGGCCTCGGCTTTGCTCACAGGGCCCGGCTTCGCACCGGCTCGCGCGGCGGCGAGAATGCTGGCGGTATCCCGTTGCACGCCGGTTTTGGGACCGTCTTTCGGCGCGGCGGGCTTCGTTGCGGCCGCCTTGGCGGCCGGCTTTGGTGCCGGCTTCGGCCCAGCGGGCGACGCCGCAGCCGGCTCGCCACCCTCTTTCTTGGCACGGGCCATCGCCAGGATGTCCGCCACACTTGGCCGACCACCGGCGCCAGCAGCGGCGGGCTTCGGCTTGGCTGCAGGCTTCTCGGCGGCTGCCTGCTCCGCCGGCAGCTCTTCACCTACCGGATCCGGAGCCGCCGCAGGCGTGGCGGCAGCCCCCTTGGCGTCGGCCGCACGCGCGGCCGCCAGAATCTCGGCGACCGACATCTTCTTCTTTTCAGCCATCGAATGCCTCGGCGGGACTCCATTCCTCCGCGCCCAAATCCATGCGGGAGGCCTTCGAATCCCGAGTCAAAAAGCAGGTTTCGACCGCGATTTTGAGGGTTCGTGATTTTTTTCACGAACTCCCCTCCACTTTATCGGCACCGCCGGCACTGTCAACTTCAGCCGACCTGCCGGAAGCGGCGCCCGGGCCGCACGCCGATTGCCGGGACGCGAGGGCGGCGAAAGGGCGTTCGCCGCTCCCGCCGTCCCGCCCGCGGCGGCGGTTGGTACAACTTGGCGAACCTCCGCGAGCCAGGCATTGTGGCCCGCCAATCCCCTTCAGGAATCGCAACCGTGAACCGATCCCGCCGCGTCCTCGTCGTGGGCAGCGGTGGCCGCGAGCACGCACTGGCGTGGAAACTCGCCTGCGACGGAGCCGAGGTGCTCATCGCCCCCGGTAACGCCGGGACCGCGGCCGTCGGCGAGAACGTCGCCGTCTCCGCCACCGACATCGCCGGTCTCGTCGCGTTGGCGAGGGATCGCCAGGTGGACCTCACCGTGGTCGGCCCCGAAGCGCCGCTCGTCGCCGGGATCGTCGATGCCTTCACGGCCGCCGGACTGCGAATCTTCGGCCCCACGGCGAAGGCCGCCCAGATCGAGGGCAGCAAACTGTTTTGCAAGCAGATTCTCCATCGGGGCGACGTGCCGACGGCGATGTTTCGCGAGTTTCGCTCGCCCGCCCGGGCCCGCGAATATCTCGAGGCCCGCGAGGACGTGCCGGTGGTCGTCAAGGCCGACGGCCTGGCCGCCGGCAAGGGCGTGTTCGTGTGCGACGACCGCGCCGCGGCGCTCGAGGCCGTCGCCATCCTCGCCGGTGACCCGCAGTTCACGGCCGCGGCTTCGGGCATCCTCATCGAGGAGCGTCTCGACGGCGTCGAGGTGAGCGTGATGGCGATCACCGACGGACGAACGATCGTCACCCTGCCGCCGCTCCAAGACCACAAGGCCGCCTATGACGGCGACACGGGCCCGAACACCGGTGGCATGGGCGCCTACTGTCCGGCGCCGTTCGTGGACGACGAACTGCTCGCCGAGATCGAGTCTCGGATCCTCGTGCCCACGGTCCATGCCATGCGGCGGGCGAAGGTGCCGTTTCAGGGCGTTCTGTTCGGCGGACTGATGCTCACCGCCCAGGGCCCCAAAGTGCTCGAGTTCAACGCCCGCTTCGGCGACCCGGAGTGCGAGGCGCTGATGGCCCGGCTCGATTCGAGCCTGCTGGAACTGCTCGACGCGGCGGCCGACCGCCGGCTCGACGAGGCCGAGCCACCCACGTGGCGGCCGGGCGCGAGCGTCACGGTGGTGATGGCGGCCGAAGGCTATCCCGCCGCGGTCGAGAAGGGCCGGCCGATTCGCGGCCTCGACGCCGCGGCGGCGGTGGATGGCGTGCACGTGTTCCACGCGGCGACGCGGGCCACGGAGGCGGGAATCGTCACGGACGGCGGCCGGGTGCTCGCCGTCACGGCCACCGCGCCCACGCTGGCCCGCGCGAAGCTCCAGGCCTACACGGGCGTGAAGGAAATTCGCTGGCCGGGAGCCTGGTGCCGCAAGGACATCGCCGACAAGGGCCTGCACCGCGAGCGGGAACTCGCCGCCACGGCCAACGCCGAGGAACCCGCATGAAACTGCGCGTCGGCATCGTCGGCCTGGGCAGCCAGTGGGAGTCGCGTTACCTCCCGGCGCTCCGTGCCCTCGCCGATCGCTTCGAGGTCCGCGGCATCTGCGAGCAGGTCGCGCATCGCGCGGCGCGAGCGGCGGCCGAACTCAACACCACCGCCGTCGACGGGTTCCGGGCCCTCGCGGCGCGGGACGACATCGACGCCCTGCTCTATCTTGCCGACCAGTGGTATGGCGCGACGCCGATCCTCGCGGCGTGCGAGCACGGCAAGTCGGTCTACTCCGCCATCTCCCTGCCCTTCGAACCGGCCGAGGCCGACATGCTCCGCCGCCGCGTGGAGGAGTCGGGCATCGCGTTCGTCGCCGAACTGCCGCGGCGGCACGCCCCCGCGACGGTGCGGCTCAAGGAACTGATCGCCACCCGTCTGGGCATGCCGCGGATGCTGTTCTGCCATCGCCGCGTGCCCCACGCCGCGACGACCGCCGTGCAGCCGCCGCGGGACCGGGCCACGGAGGCCCGCGATCTGATGGAACTGGTCGACTGGTGCCGCTACGTGGTCGGCACCGAGCCGACCAGCGTGGTGGCGGTCCGCCACGCCGAACAGCCGGGGGGCGCGACCGACGACTACCAGATGATGAGCCTCGACTTCTCGACGACCGGCCGGCCCGGAGACGGACCGCTCGCGCAGATCAGTTGCGGCTATTACATGCCGCGGCAATGGGTGGAGGCGGTCGGCTTCCGGCCGCCGCCCGCGCTCCAGGTCGTCTGCGAGAACGGCATCGCCTTCATCGACCTGCCGGCGAGCCTCGTGTCGTTCGACACGGCCGGCCGCCACCAGGAGGAATTGGAGAGCGAACGACCGGTGGGCGAGCACATGCTGCTCCAATTCCACCGCAAGGTGACGAGCCTCGTCCGCCACATGAGCGGCCTCGACGACACGCTGCGGGCCCTGGAGATCGTCCAGGCCGCCGCGGTCAGCCAGACCGAGGGCCGCCGCGTCGACGTGTGACGAAGAGCGGGAGGCTGCGGGCTGCCCGTGCCGCAGGAGCCGGCGTATGACGACGAGCGAAGCTCCGGACTTTATCACCGAGCTGACGAATTGATAACAAAGAGCCCGGGGATCGCTCTGGCCGGCACCCACACTTGATGCCCTTGCTGCTGCACCATGTCACATGGCCCGACGAATCCGATGTGGGCGGCGATCCGTAACTCGACTGATGAAATGGGACCATGCTGCCGGCCGTGCCGTATATACAACCATTTCGGCGAGGATATGCCGCCCTTCAACACGCGGGCTCCTGGCGTGGGATCGATATGTGGCATCGTAGTTCCAGCGCGGCAGGGCGGACCGCAGGGCACCCTCGTCAGTGAAAGCGACATTCCAGCCGCCCTGGTGCCAAATTCGAAAGTTCGCTTGACCATAGCGGTTGAATACCTAGCATGGACGGCTCTCGGGGGCTTGGCCGTGGTGTCGTATGTTTCTGTCCCATATTTGCTCGGACGCAGCGGGTGATCGCCCCGACCTTACCGACAGTCTCCGACGGCTGCATGCCGGCGACACATCGGCTCTCGAGGAATTGATCGCCCGGGGCTGTGAGCGAATGCGGTCGATCGCCAGTCGCATGCTGCCCTCGTTTCCTGCGGTCCGCCGCTGGGATCAGACGGATGACGTCGTACAGAATGCCGCCTTGCGGCTTTGTCGGGCCCTGACCGACGTGAGACCTGATTCCAGCCGGGCCTTCATGGGACTCGTTGCTCTCCAGGTCCGACGCGAACTCCTCGATCTGGCCAAGAAACATGGCCGTTCCGGAGCCTATGCTGCGAACCATGAGACGAACGGTTTTCAGCATGACGGCGAAGCCGTCATGAAGGTGGATCAGGCGGCCGACCCGGCGGATTCGGAGGAAAAGCTTTTGCGATGGACGCGGTTGCATGAGGCTGCAGAGGCCCTCCCCGAGGAGGAGCGGGAGTTGTTTCACCTGGCCTGGTATCTGGGACTCACCCAGCAGGAGGCTGCCGGCGTGCTGGGATGGTCGGTGAGAACCGTCAAGCGTCGCTGGGAAACGGCAAAAACAATGATTCATACCACCATGGAAGGGGAAATGCCCGACTGATGCCGGCAGGTATGGCACCACCGGCCGACTGCCGTCGCTTCTTTGGTGGCGGGCCGAACCAACGGCCTCGATTCGTATCAACCCTCGGGACGGGACAGCGGCATGAATGACCAACACCATACTCGCACTGAACCTGGCGGCAGCCCCGATGACTCGAAGCCGTCGCAATTCGACGGCCTGACCGATGCGGCCGGGCTTGGACCGGCGGTTCCAGAGAAGGACGTTCTCCTGGGGAGGGTCATCGGTGGCGTGACGATCGTGCGGCTCATCGCCGAAGGCGGCATGGGTCGGGTCTATGAGGGCCTCCAGGACAAGCCACGGCGGCCTGTGGCCGTGAAGGTGATGCGGCCGGGCTTCGTGTCCCGCGAAGCATGCCGCCGGTTCGACAACGAGGCAGAGGTGCTCGGCAGGCTCCGCCATCCGTGCATCGCCCAGATCTATTCGGCCGGCATCTACGAGATGATGGGCGCTCCAGTGCCCTACTTCATCATGGAGTACATCCCGGACGCGTTACCGATCACGAAGTTCGCCGCACTCCATGCCCTCACGACCGGCCAGCGACTTCAGTTGTTCCGGGAAGTCTGTGAGGCCGTGGCAGAGGGCCACAAGCAGGGGATCGTCCATCGCGATCTCAAGCCGAGCAACATTCTCGTCGAGCCTCCCAAGTCGGTCGATCGTGTCGGAACCCCGAAGATTATCGACTTCGGCGTCGCCAGAAGCATCGATGCCTCACCCGAAGCGATGACCGGCATGACCGACATGGGGCGGCTCATCGGTACGCTCCAATACATGAGCCCAGAACAGTTCCTTGGCGACCCGGCGAGCGTCGACGTACGGGCGGACGTGTACGCGCTTGGCGTCATCCTTTATGAACTGCTCGCCGGGCATCCGCCCTACGAACTCCGCCACGAGCAGATTTTCGAAGCGGCCCGTATCGTCCGTGAACAGACCCCGAAACCCGTCACGGCCACGAACCGGTCCGTTGATCGTGGCGTCGCCCGAGTCGCCGACACGTGCCTCAAGAAAGATCCGCGGCAACGGTATGCGAACGCGAGTGAACTCGCAGGTGCTGTGAAGGCCTGCTTGGAGGCGCCGACTGCGGCCTCCAGCCCGGCATCCGAAGGCCTTGGCTGGGCCCCGACTGCAGCCGCTCGAGCGTGGCTCGGTCGATATTGGCGGCAAACGCTGGCGTGTGCGGCGGCCATTTCCGTTGCCCTGGTGTGGATGAATCTCTGGCGCAGCCCGAGCGAAGGTGTTTCACCATCCGCGGGGCAGTCCAATGCGGGGCAGCCTGTCGCCACGCTCGCCGCACAAGCGTCATCCACTCCGGAGACACCGATCTCCGATGTGGCCCTGGATGACGGTTATAAGGCGCGGCAGGCCCGCATACGCAAGCGCGACCAGTTGGTGCCGCAGAAACTCGTCGGCTATCCAGAGAACTACCTCGTCTGCTCCACCGAGAACGAGCCGTCCCGAGACCGCGAGACCGGAGACCTGGTCGTGCCCCTTCAATTGTCGTTTGATCGGGCCAAATACCTCGCTCTGGCCCGGGAGTTGGCCTCCCTGCTCACGGTGGACGAAGACCGCTGCGGCACCGTCGTTTGTGACAACACATTTTGGCAGACGGAGCCAAGTGCAGGCGTCACGGATCAAGAGAAGGCAAGGCAAAAACTCGAGGGGCAATGGGCCCGGGGCCAGAACTGGGGTATCGGCTTTTCGGCCAAGCGGGGATCTCGCGGAAGCCAATCGCTTCAACTCCGGGCAGGCGAGATATACCCGGCCCACCGGGGATGGAACGAATTGCACAACTCTTACACTTCCATGTCGAAGGGGATCGTGTCCGGTCAGTACGGGTACCCATCCCGTCGGTATGGCGAAGTCATTCTGATTCTTCTTGTGGACTGTGCGGACGACTTTTCAAGGACAACGTGGAAATGGTTTCGTCTTACACCAAATGAGTTCGTCGATCTCTTCGGCTACGTCTGGCCAACCTCGCAACCTGAAGAAGACACGCTTCGTCCCGCGATTGAATGCATCTTGTCGGCATCCGGGCCTGCCGCAAACGTCGTAGCATCGGATAATTTCCGATTATCTGGCCCTGGTCTCACGCGGATGAATCCGGAATGGGCTCCTTTTGCCGTACTGGCACCATTTTATGTTTCCTTGACGCAGCACTTCGACATCGAAGGATCGCCGATCGACTGGTTTGTGCCGCACTGGTTTATCGAGCGGCGCTTGCCGTTGCCTGAGACGGCTCCTCCGAAACTTCGCGTCACCGCCAATCTGAAGCGACCGAACGAATTGCCCCCCTCGGCACAGTCGATGGTCGTCGAAA
>JBIKND010000114.1:0-12133 GCA_044358905.1 Pirellulales bacterium
TTGTCCCCATGTGGGTGCAGACTGGTAGTCTGCACATGCTTGCCGCCATGTGGGTGCAGACTGGTAGTCTGCACATGCTTGCCGCCATGTGGGTGCAGACTGGTAGTCTGCACATGCGCTCTTTTTCCGCAGAGTGCCACTCTGCGGCCACATGTGCCACTCCGCGCCGCCGGTCGGATATGATCGGTGCCGAGGCGGGCATGCTCTCAACTCCCATTTCATCGGCTCAGCGACGATGCACCTGGCGTGCTGCCGTGCTCGCCGTTTCGACGGCGCTGCCATCCTTTGGCGGAGCTGCCGCCAAGCCTCCACCCGAGCCGCTTGCCTCGGTCGCGGCTGTCCGCCGGCTCGTCGCCGCCGACCTCCATCGCGACCTGCCGGCCGTGGTGCGCGGCACCGTGACGGTCTCCGGCAGTTTCACCGTCATCCAAGACGACGACGCGGCCCTGGAGATCGACGCCTCGGGCATTCGCGGCCCCGACGGCCGGCTGCTCGGCGACCGCGACGCCCCGCAGGACTGGCCCCCGCTCGGTATGGTCGTCGAGGTGGAGGGCCGCGTCGCCTCCGGCGGGTTCGCGCCGCTGCTGCGTGCCGCACGCCTCGAGCCGATCGGGCAGGCGGACCTGCCGCCGGCGCGGCGGGTCACGCTCAACGCCCTCTTCAACGGTCACATGGTCTGCGAGCGGGTCGAGGTGGAGGGCGTTGTGCAGGGACTGGCCAGGGAGAGCGGCGCGCCCGCAGGCGTCGTTCTCGCGGCGGGCGGCCGCAGTCTGCTGATCAGGATTCACCATGGCCTGGACGCCGCCGCGTCGGACCGACTGATCGACGCGGAGGTGAAGGTCGTGGGCGTGATGCTGCCCGTGCGCAACGCCCGCGAGGAGTTCGTCGCGCCGTGGCTGGCCATGTCTGGCACCGGGGCGATCGAGGTCGTCGTCCCGCCGCCTGCCGATCCGTTCGCCGCCCCGGAGGTGCCGCTCGAGTCGATCGCCCGCTACGGCGGCGCATCGTCCAACGGCCACCGGATCCGCTGCCGTGGAACGGTCACCTACGCATCGGCAAACATCCTCTACCTTCAGAATGGCGACAGGGGTGTCCGCGTGGAGTTCGCCCGGGGCGTGAATCACGAACCGCTCGCCGTCGGGGACCTCGTCGAGGTGGCCGGCTTCGTCGACATGTCGCGGCTTATCGGCGGGCTTTCGTCGGCGGTCTGCCGCCGCATCGGCAGCGGCGCCGCCCCGCAGCCCGTGCAACTCGGCGAGGCGGAACTGTTCGCGCCGCACGGCCACTTTCAGCGCGGGCAGTGGGCCTCGCGGCTGGGGCTCTACGATGGCCGGCTGATCCGCTGCCGCGCCGTGGTGGGATCGATGCTGCCGGCGTATGCCCAGGGGCTGCACGTCGCGCTCGGTCGCCGCGACGGCCCCCGGGCGGAACTTGTGCTCGCGGGTGACGCCGGCGACGAGCTGCGGCGCCGGCTCCCGCCCGAATCCGTGATCGACGTCGAGAGCATCGTGCAGATCGATCTCTTCGGCTCGCCGCTGGACTCCATCGGCAGGGGCAAACAATTCATGGGCCAGGTTCGTCTGCTCGTGCGGCGTCCCGAAGACGTCGTCGTGGTGCAGTTGCCCCCCTGGTGGACGCCGCGGCGGCTGGCCGTGGCGATCGGCGGGCTCGTGGCGGCGGTCGCCGCCGCCGCCACGTGGGTCGCCTTCCTGCGTCGCGAGGTTCGCCGGCAGACGGCCCGGGCCGTCGCCGAGGAGTCGGCTCGCCAGGAGGCGGCCGTGCAGCACGAGGCGGCCCTCCGCGAGCGGAGTCTCATCGCCGCCGATCTCCACGACACGCTCCTGCAGACGCTCACGGGCATCGGCTACCAGCTGCACGTCTGCCGCGCTGCGGACGGCGACGAGTCGCCGGCGCACCTCTCCGTGGCCGCGCGGCTGGTGGACCACGCCTCGGCCCAGCTGCGGAACACGGTCTGGTCGCTCCGCGCGATGCCCGACGCGCGGCAGCCGTTCGCCGAGTCCGTCTCGCACCTGGTGGACCTGCTCACCGCGGGGCATCCGATCGCCGTCGACTTCCGCGCGGCAGGTGCGCGCGGCCCGATCCACGACCTCGTGGCGCGGGAGATGCTCCTGGTGGTGCAGGAGGCGGTGTCGAACGCGGTGCATCACGGCAACCCGCGCCGCCTCGACGTGTCCGTGGCGGTCGCCACCGATGCCGTCGAGCTCGCCATCCGCGACGATGGCTGCGGATTCACCGCGGGCGAGCAGCCCGGCCCCGTCGAAGGGCATTTCGGGATCGTGGGCATGCAAGAGCGGGTGGCCCGGCTCGGCGGCACGATCGACATCACGTCCGCCCACGAGAGGGGCACCGCCGTCGTCGTGCGGGTGCCCGAGCCCTTCCGGCCGCCCGCGGTGCGGAACACTCGGTTCGCCGTTGCAGAGGAGCGGGTGCGATGAACACGATTGCCCAGTCCACGATCCGCGTGCTTCTCGTCGACGACCATCCGGTGCTCCGGTCGGGCCTCGCACGAATCATTTCCATGGAACGGGGGCTGCAGGTCGTCGAGGCCGTGTCGAGCGGCGCCGACGCCGTCGTCGCCTGGCGGCGGCACAATCCCGACGTCGGCGTGATCGACCTCTTCATGCCGGTGATGGACGGCGTGGAGACGATCCTCCGCATCCGGCGGATCGACCCCCAGGCCCGCCTCCTCATGCTGAGCTCGTCGGAGCATGCCGTCGATGCCACGCGGGCCGAGCAGGCGGGCGCCTGCGGCTACCTGACGAAGCAGGCCGATGCCGAGGCGATCGCGACGGCCATCCGCCAGGCCCATGCGGGCGGGCAGCGGATCCGTGTAGGACGGCTGCTCGGCCCCGCGGCCCCGACGTTGAGCCCGCGGGAAATGGAAGTTCTTGGGCTCCTCAAAGACGGCCGGAGCAACGAGGAGATCGGCGAACTGCTGGGCATTTCCGATCAGACGGTGAAGACCCACCTCCGCGCCCTCCGCGAGAAGCTCGGGGCCGCCGACCGGGCCGGTGCGGTCGGCAAGGCGTTCGAGTTGGGGCTGCTCAAGCCGGCGGATCGGCGGTAGCGCGGCTGTCCCTGACCGCAAAATCTCCGCCACGCGGAGTCCCCGGGCTTCCGCCCGGGGCTTTTTGGGTCGCTGCCACGCACGAACGCCGTTTTCCCCAACAAGCCCCCGGCGGGAGCCGGGGACACCGGGTTTTTGGGCGCGCCGGACGCCGCCTCCCCCAACAAGCCCCCGGCGGGAGCCGGGGGACACCGGGTTTTTGGGCGCGCGCCGGACGCCGTTTTCCCCAACAAGCCCCCGGCGGGAGCCGGGGGACACCGGGTTTTTGGGCGCAACGAGGGCGAATCACGTGGGCACCCGATGAGCGTTCCCGGGGGAGTCGTCAACTGCCGGCCGTCCGCGCCGACTCCGCCTCCGTGACCAGCCGGCGGAGCGCCGTGTAGTCGGTCTTGCCGGTGCCGAGCACGGGGATGCGGTCGAGGCGACGGACCTCGTCGAGTCGCATCACGCCCCGCAGCCCGGCGGCGACGAGGATCTCCGCCGCCTCGCGGAGCGGGAGATCGAACGTCGTGAACAGGACCACGTGCCGGCCGTCGGTGGTCTCGATCCCCTCGACGGCGACCCGCGGGCCGTCCTCCTCCGGCGGAAACCGTGTCTGGAACGGCTCCTCGAGCGCCGGCAGCGAGATCATCTCGCCCCCCGCCTTGAGGAACCGCTTCAGCCGGCCGCGGAACGTGAGGTAGCCGTCGGTGTCGGCCGAGACCAGGTCGCCCGTGCGATACCACGAGGCCCCGGCCGCTTCGACGAACGGCGACGGACCGTCGTGGCGGTGGTAGCCCTTGAAGATGGACGGGCCGCGGACGAGCAGCATGCCCGTCTCGCGCTCGGCCACCGGCGCGTGCGACTCGGGATCGACGACGAGCGCCTCCACGCCCTTGACCGGCCGGCCGATCGTGCCCGCCTTCACGCGGTCGAGCCGGTTGGCCGCCACGACGGGCGAGCACTCGGTGATCCCGTAGCCTTCGAGGATCGTGGCCTCGGGCGCCAGGCGGCGGCAGGCCGCGAAGGTCGCCTCCGGGCACTTCTCCGCGCCAGTGATGATCTTGCGGAGGCTGTGCAGTTCGGTGCCCCGGCAGGCGGCGAGGATGTAGCCGAGGAACGTCGGCGTGGTGAAGAGCATCGTCGGCCGGTGCGACTCGACGAGTCGCACGAGGCCGCGGGCGTCGGTGGGGTCGGCGTGTCGCACCGAGCGGATGCCGGCCACGGCCGGCAGGAGCACGTTGCCGGTGAGGCCGAAACTGTGGAACGGCGGCAGGAAGCCGAGCAGCGAGTCGGACGCATCGGCCCGGAGCACCTCCAGGCCAGCGGCCACGTTGGTGAGCAGGTTTTCGTGCGTCAGCGGCACCGTCTTGGGAGCGGCCTCGGAGCCCGACGTGAACAGGAACACCGCCGGGTCGTCGGGCCGCTGCTCGGGCAGCCGGCGTAGGAAGCGGCCCGGGGCGAACCGCGTGGCGGCGAGCATGCCCAGAGCCTCGGCCTTGCCCACGCCCTGGCGGATGTCCTCCAGAAACGCGTATTCGGCCCCTTCGACCTCGATGCCCAGGCGATCGACGAGCCGGCGCGAGGTGACGATCCGCCGCGTCTCGGTGACGCGCACGCCGTGGGCGAGGTTCGCCGGGCCGGTCGTCCAGTTCATCATCACCGGCACCTTGCCCGCCAGGTGCAGCCCGAAGAACACGACGTCGGCCGCCACGCTCGCCGGCAGCATCACGCCGACATGCGTCTCGGGCCAGGCGGCGAATCGCCGCGCCATCAGGCTCGCCCCCACGAGCAGCCGCCGCGCCGAGAGCACGCCCGAGAGCGCGTCGGCCACGGCCACGGCGTCGGGGGCGGCGAGCACACGGCGCACGAACGCCGCGGCGACGGTGTCGGCGAGCACGTCCCGCGGGCCCGGGGCCGCCGGTCGATGCCAACCCGGCGGTGCGGCGGCGGGCTTGGCCGGCGCGGTGGCGGCGAGTTTGCCGTCGGCCAGTGCCCACAGGTCGCCGAGCGTGTCCACGACGGCGTCGCTGCGAAAGCCGAACTGCCGCTCGACCTCGAGGGCCAGGTCCATGCGGTCGAGGCTGTCGAGGCCGATGGCGTCGAACCGGGTGTCGGGCCGCAGTTCGTCGGGGGCGAGTTCGCGTTTGAGGTGCGCGGCCAGGAGGTCATTCACCTGCCGCACCGTCTTCGGGGCGAGCGTGGCCGGATCGACGGCCTGGGCAACGGCCGCCGGGCGGAAGTGACCCTCCCGCGGCCCGAACAGCCTGTGATAGCGGACGAACTGCGGCGGCTGGCCGCCGTCGGCGTCGTACCACGCCTCGAGGAACGCGTTGAACGCCTCACGCGATTCCAGCGGCAGCCGGCCCCGCGGCACGACCTCGGCGTGGAGATGGACGCGGCGTCGCGGCAGGAAAAAGAACAGGCTCGCGGCCAGCCAGCCGACAGCGGCCAGCGCTGCCCGCCCGAGGTCCGGCAGTTTTCCTTCCGCGGCACAGCTGAACATGCTCCCCCACACGCCGCGGGTGCGGATGAGCACGACATTCACCTCCGGGCAGCGGACGAGCAGCTCATGGACGACGCGGGCCGAGCCGACGACCTCGCGGTCGCCGCGCTGCAAGCGGCCGGACGGATAAATCAAAAAGCTCTCGCCGGCGTCGAGCCGCGCGGCGACGGCGTCGATGAGGTCTTTCGTCTTGGCGGCCGCCGACCGGCTCTGCGCGGAGAGATCGGGCACCTCGAAGGCGCGGACGAGCTTCATCAGGGGCAGCAGCGGCAGCAGCCGGTAGGTGCCCGAATAGACGAGCGGCCGCAGCGGGGCGGCCAGCGGCACGTGGGACAGCACCGTCGGCGGATCGACGTAGGCCGGGTGGTTGGGCAGTACGAGCGTCGGCCCGCGGAGCCGCCGCACCGCCTCCATGCCGTCGGTGGTGACGCGATAGCGGAGGTGCAGCAGCGGCCGCACGAGAGCCCAGAAGAGCCGGTCGGGTCGCAGTGCCATCGTGGTGTTCCGAAGGTCGGGCGGTGGTCGGCCGGATTTTCTCCGCCGGACAGCCCGGTGGATAGGCCGACGCCGGCCCGGATGGCCAAGGCGACGGCGGCGGCCGGTTGTCACGGACGGCTCACAAGCCGCCGTGGGCCCGCAGCCAGTCGGCCGTCTGTCGGAGGCGGGCGTCGAGCGGGGCGGCCGCGGTGAATCCGAACTGCTCGCGGGCCTTGGCAGCCGAGGCGGCCCAGCTCCCGGCGGTCGCCTCCCGCAGTTTGTCGGGCGACACGATGCTCGGCTGGCCGAGGAGGTTCCAGAAGGCCGCCACCGCGAAACTGGCGGGCCAGGCCAGCGTCACCGGCAACGGGAAGACGAGCACGCTGCGATCGAGCGCCCGGGCGATCTTGCGGCCGAGCGTGGCGTAGGTGGGATGCTCGCGGTCGTCGCAGGCATGGTAGACGCCGTGGCCGGACGTGCCGCTGGCCAGTCGCTCGCCGCGCTCGGCCGCGGCGATGGCGAGGTCGGCGAAGTCCGCCGCATGGACGAGCGACAGCGGCGCATCGCGAAAGCCCATTCGCACGTGGAGCCGGAAGCGGTCGATCGACTGGAACATCGCCGCCACCTTCGTATCGTACTCGCCGAACACGATGCCCGGGCGGAGGACTGTGATCGGCTGGCGGTCCGCGCGGCGGGCGAGTTCAACCTCGCCGGCGTGCTTGCTCTCGCCGTAGAGCGACACGGGCGCAGCGGCGTCGGACTCATCACGAGGCACGTCACGCCGCGGCGCCGGCCCGGCGGCAGCGAGCGACGACACGTGCACGAGCGTGGGGGGATGCGGGCAAGCGGCGCAGGCATCGGCGAGCCGCCCGACCGCCTTGCCGTTGACATGAAACAGGTCGCGACGCCGCCGGGCCGCCACCAGCCCGCCGGCGTGGATCACGGCATCGCAGCCGCCGAGGTCGCCCCGCCAGCCGTCCACGTCCTCGAGCGTGCCCGGCACGAGCCGCACGCCGTCGCGCCGCAGGTGGCCGGCGCGGTCAGGCGAGCGGACGAGGCAGCGGACCGCACAGCCCCGGTCGAGCAGCCGGTCGACGAGATGCCGGCCGATGAAGCCCGTGGCGCCGGTGAGAAAGACGGTGTGCATGGGGGTGGGGGGTGGGCGCGGCATGTCGCTCAGGGGTGAGCCGCGTGCGTCCTGTAGTTTTCAGCGGGATGAATCCGGGAGGGGTTGTCCGTGTCCTCGAGCGGGCTGGGGAGGCAAGCGAAGCCAGGGATGGCGAAGCGCAGCCGACACGCAGTGAGTGGAGGCCTGGAAGGCCGCAACGAACGTCCGGCGAGAAGGCACGGGCAACCCCGACCCACGCGAACGCATGGAACTCTCATGGAATTCGATCAAGAATGATTGCCGGCGGCGCGGTTGCAACCGGGACCGGCGGGCGGAAGTGGAGGGCCGATGCGGATCACGTTCACCCAGTCGGGCGGCTTCGTCGGGGCGGTGCGGGGCTGTCGGATCGACGCGGCGGCCCTCCCGGCGGAGGAACGCCGTGCCCTGGAGGCCCTCGTCGCGGGGAGCGGCCTCGATGCGTCGTTCGAACGGTTCGACGACGCGGGCCGCGACCGGAAGCAGTATGAGATTCACATCGACCGCGACGTCGGCGCGGTGCGGGTGTGCTGCGACGACCGCTGCCTGCCGGACACCGCACGGCCGCTGGTCGGATTTCTCGCCGCGCGGGCGACGCCACGGCGGCCCGGCTGGGACGACGAGCCGGAACGTCCGGTCATGCCGGCTGCCGCTGCAGCCGCCGACGTCCCGACCTGGGGCCGATTCGATGGCCAGGTGGTCGCCCGCTGGCACGACGACGGCCGCGAGATGACGCTCGTCGAACCGTTCGCCTATCTCGACCCACGGTCGCTTCGCTGGGACGCGCCGGCGGGGGCGGTGGTGAATGGCGCCAGCATCCCCCGGGCGTTCTGGTCGCTCATCGGCGGGCCCTTCGAGGGGCAGTTTCGCAACGCCTCCGTCGTGCACGACGTGGCGTGCGAGGAGCGGTCGCGGCCCTGGCAGAGCGTGCACCGGATGTTCTACGAGGCCTGCCGCTGCGGTGGCGTGGCCGTCGTGACGGCGAAGACGATGTACTACGCAGTCCATCACTTTGGGCCGCGGTGGCGGGTCGAGGAGCGGCGGGCGATCGTGGCCGGTGCGCCGGTCGTCGAGCGGGTCGTGCACGACGAAACGCCCGCGCCGCCGTCCGCGGTCGAGGCCGCGGCGATCGTGCAATGGTTCACCTCTCACGACGTGCCTGCGGAAGCGATCCCGACGTTGCCGGTTCCGCCCGCAGGGTGATACGGTGCGTCCAACTGGACGCACCATGAAACCATCTCGGTCTTCCGCGACGCTGTGCTCCCTCCTGCCGTCCGGCACGGAGCCGTATATAGAGGGTCTGCTTGCACGGCAGCCGTGCGTCGTGCGGCTCTCCCGCCCCCGCCGCACGAAACTCGGCGATCACCGGCCTCCAGGCCGCGGGCGGCCCGTGCATCGAATCTCGATCAATGACGACCTCAACCCGTACTCGTTCCTCACGACGCTGCTGCACGAGATCGCCCACGCCGCCACCTGGGAGCGGCACGAGCGGCACCGCCGGCGCTTCACCAGGCGGGTGCGGCCCCACGGTGCGGAGTGGCGGGCCGAGTTCGCCGGGCTCCTCGAACCGGTCGTCGAGCTCGGAGTGCTGCCAGCCGACGTGACGGCGGCTCTCGCACGGTCGCTGGCGCGTCCCGCGGCGGCGACGTGCAGCGACCGCGGTCTGCTTCTGGCGCTCGGCCGCTACGATCGCGTCGATCCGCGACTCGTGCGGGCCGAGGAGATCGCCGTCGGCGGCTGGTTCCGGCTGGACAACGGCATGGTGTTCCGCGCCGGCCGGACGCTGCGGACGCGTCGGCAGTGCTTCGCCGCTCACGGCGGCGCGGAATACCGCGTGCACGGACTCGCGCGGGTCGAACCGGTCGAGCCGCCCGTCAGCGTGCCTGTGGGGCGGCGGTCGCGGGCTGGTTCTGCGCGTTGCGGATGATCGTCTGGCCCTCGCGGATCACCTGGCCGGTGACCGCCTCGACCTTGGCCTTGTCGACCGAGATCTCGATATTGCCGTTCGACTGGGTGATGTGGATGGCGCCGGCCACGACCAGGCCGCCGACGATCAGGCCCAACAGCATCAGCGTGCGCATCGTCTCGTTCTCCGCGAGGGTGGCCGCGGCGGAAAAGAGCCGCGGCCCCGAGGCTTGGTTCCTCGAGGGCGCGGAGGTTCGCAGAATATCCGGGGGCGGGCAACGCCGGTTTTCCACGGAGACTCCACGATGCCTGGAACCGCCCGGCAGACTGTGATGGAGGTCCCCAACCAGGATGCGCAGGCCATCGATCCAGGGAACCCTCGGCGTTTCCTGCGGTCGATTGAGTGGACAAAGGCCATGCAGGGCTTTGTCCACGGGAAGTTACCGCGTGCCGCGGGAACTGCGCCGGCGGACGCTGTTGCCGTATACGTGGAGCGGCCGGTAGGGCCGCTGCTCGATCGGCGTGCTCTTGATCTGCTCGCGAGCGGGGCCGAAGGTGACGACGCGGGGGTCGAAGCCCGTGCCGCGAGCTTCGGCGGACGGGCAGGGGAGCAACGCGGCCGCCGTCAGGGCCGCGAGGATGATGGTGCGCATCGGGCGATGAGGTCCTTCGTAGCTGGTGCCGCCACGCAACGACAAATCGGATAGACCGCCGGGAAAGTTTCGTCGGCGGTGCGGAGGCCTTCCGGCTGGCAGATTCGGCACGGCCCCACCCACGCTTTCCGACCGCCGCGGTCTCTGACGTCCTGGAGCGGCGGTCTCTGACCGCCGATTGCTTGCGGCCGGAATACGCGCCTAGCGCACGACGGTCAGAGACGTCCTGTAGCGGCGGTCTCTGACCGCCGATTGCTTGCGGCCGGAAACCGAGCATGGGACACGACGGTCGGAGACCGCCGCTACAGAGGGTCCACGACATGGCACAAAGCCACGGCGGTATAGTGTTCTCATGGCTTCCAGCCTTCGAGCCCCGTCGCTGGCATGGTTCGCCGCGTGCGTTCTGATGGTGGGCATGGCCTTGATCGGGCGTGCGGCGCCGCCGGAGCCATGGTCGCGGTGGCGTGGCGCCGACGGTGCAGGGCAGGGGGGCGACGTCGTGTTTCCGCGGGAGTGGAACGACGCAGACTGGGCGTGGACTTCCGACCTGCCGGGCCAAGGCAACGCCTCGCCGGTGGTACACGGCGACCGGATCTACACGGCCTCCGCCGACGAAGCCGCGGGCGTGCGGTTCGTCACCTGCCACGACCTCGGCACCGGGCGGCTCGTCTGGAAGCGGGAGATCGCCGGCCCGATCGAGGCTCACCACGTGCAGAACTCATCGGCCTCGGGATCGGTGGTGGCGGGACCGACGGGCGTGTACTGGATGTGGGGCACCCGCGCGGGAGTCCACGTCGAGGCGTTCTCGGCGGACGGCGAACCGGCGTGGCGGTTCGATCTCGGCCCGTTCGCGGGTGAACACGGCTTCGGCGCCACGATGGCGCTGTGCGGCGATGTGCTCGTCGTGCCCAACGATCAGGATGATGCGAGCTTCGTCGCCGGCCTCGACGCCCGCACAGGTCGCGAACGCTGGCGGCTGCCGCGCGAGAGTCGCAAGGCCGG
Organism: Pirellulales bacterium; assembly: GCA_044358905.1. Lineage (GTDB taxonomy): Bacteria > Planctomycetota > Planctomycetia > Pirellulales > UBA1268 > QWPN01. The sequence continues at coordinate 10,755 of JBIKND010000114.1, forward strand.
CTATGCGACGCCGCTGGTCGTGGACGACGGCCCCGCGCCGCTCGTCGTGCTGGCGAGCATGGCCCACGGCCTCACGGGCATCGATCCGGCGACGGGCGCGGTGCTCTGGGAGCGCCACTGCCTACCGAAGCGGGCCGTGTCGTCGCCGCTGCTCGTGGGTGGTCTCGTCATCGCCACCTGCGGCGATGGTGGCGGCGACAACACGCTCGTCGCCCTGCGGCTGCCGCCCCGGGGAGCGGCCGGCGGGCCGGAGCCGGAGATCGCCTACCAGCTCGATCGCAGCGTGGCCCCGTACGTGCCGACGCCCGTGGCCTGCGACGGCCGGATGTATCTGTGGGGCGACCGGGGCGTCGTGACGTGTGTTGACGCGGCCACCGGGAAGACGGTCTGGCGCGGCCGCGTGGGCGGCAACTATTCGGCGTCGCCGATCGTGGTCGGCGGCACGGTCGTGAACGTGTCCCAGGACGGCGAGGTGGTGACGATCGCTGCCGGCGCGGCCTTCGAGGTCCTCGGCCGCTCGGCGCTGGGCGCGGCCTGCCGCTCCACGCCGGCGGTGGTCGGGGAACGGATGATCTTCCGAAGTGAAGGGCGGCTGCACGCCCTCGATGCGGTCGGTACGTCCGGCCGGTGAGTCGCCGGACCGCACCGGTTTGATGCACGTTTTCGTGCGCTCGTTTATGCTCCTCCCAGCGGCCATCTTCCACGCCGCGGTCCCGTGTCCTGCAGGTGTCTTCCATGAATCGTCGTGTGGCCGTGGGGTGCAAGCAGATTGTGGCCGTGGCAGCCGTGTTGGCCGCGTGGCGTGGCGATGCGGTCGTGGCCGCCGACGCCGGTGAGGCGATCAAGGCGGCGTCGGCCGCCTACGTGGCGGCCTTCAACGGTCGCGACTTCACGGCGCTCGCCGACCAGTGGGCCGAGAAGGCGGAACTTGTGGAGGGGGGCGGCCGGGTGGAGGGTCGCGAGCCGATCGTGCGGTCGATCCGCGGCTGGCTCGAGCGGCACCCGCAGGCGGGGCTCGCCATCGAGGTCACAGAGATCGAGATGCTGGCGGCGCCCTTGGCCCGCGTCAGCGGGGTGATGCGGTTCACGCGGCGGCCCGGCGACCGCCAGGCGGCGTCGCGGTTCACGAGCCTGCGCGTGCTGGAGGACGGAAAGTGGCGGCTCGTCGAGTCGCTCGTCGCGCCGAGCCACGCGGCGGCGCTCGACGACCTCGACTGGCTCGTGGGCCGTTGGCAGGCCGAGGATGCCGCGGCAGGCGTCACCGCCGACGCCACCTATGAGAAGGCCGCGGGCGGCTACGCGATCGTGGGCCGCTCGAAACTCGTTCCCAAGGCGGGCGCCCCGATCGAGGCCATCGAAGTCATCCACGCCGACCGCGA
>JBIKND010000279.1:0-3286 GCA_044358905.1 Pirellulales bacterium
GCAGACATCGGGCACGGTCGCGCCCTTCCCAAGGTCCACATCAGCCTGCCGAAGCAGGCCCACGATCTGCTCTGTACTGCGTCGCTTCTTCATCAGAGAACCCTTTCCAGCCCCACCAGGGGCACGATGATTCTCTCACAAGACCTGGGTCAGGATTTGGGGAGGGGGTCACTCACTTTTTGGAGACTCAATCGATGGGCAAGGGCAACAACTCGCGGAAGAACGACAAGAAGAGCATGAAGCCGAAGCAAGAGAAGGCGAAGCCGGCTGCGAAGAAGTAAGCCCGCGGAGCGGGCCATGGCGCGATCAGCGCCGCGTGTTCATCGCTGCTCCCTTGAACGGTGCTGCCTGCCGACTGCCGAGCGGCAGGCAGCACTTGTTCCGAGACGTGATCCACTCCGCTCGACGGCTGCCTGCCGAAGTGCCGTTGGGTCGTCGAGGCGCAGGCTCAGGCTTAGGCTCAGGGCACGCAGGCGAGGAACAGAAACGTCGCGAACAGCACGACGTGCACAGCGCCCTGCATCATCGACGTGCGGCCCGTGCCGAGCGTGACGGCGCTCACGAGCAGCGCCGTCGCAAGCAGCACGATATCCTTCGGGTCGAGTCCGAGGACGAGCGGCAGGCCGTAGGCGGTGGCAAAAATGACGACGACTGGCACCGTGAGCCCGATCGTGGCGAGCGCGGAGCCGATCGCCAGATTCATGCTGCTCTGCAGCCGGTTGGCATGGGCTGCCCGAACCGCGGCCCAGGTCTCGGGTAGCAGCACCACCAGCGCCACGGCGATCCCAACCACACCGCGTGGCAGATCACATGCCTCGACGAACTCCTCGAGTGGGTGCGAGAGCACCTTCGCAAGCCCGACGACCGCGACAAGGGAAACAAGGAGGAGCACGAAGCTCAGCGTCGCCTGCCGGCGTGACGGTGGCGCGGCATGCTCGTCGGGATGGGCGTGGTCGTCGTGCGGCAGAAAGTAGTCGCGGTGCCGGACGGTCTGGACGAAGACGAAAATGCCCCATAGCGCTGCCGAGACGAAGGCCGCGAACAGCGTTTGGGCACGGCTGTAGGTGCCGGCGGCGGTCGTGATCGTGACGTAGGGGAGCACGAGCGTGACGACCGCGAGCACGATCAGCGCCGCGAGCCCCCCGCCCGCACCCTCGACGCGAAACGACTGCTCGCGGTGGGCCAGGCCGCCGATCAGCGTGCAGAGGCCGACGACGCCCGTCGTGATGATCATCACGGTGGCATAGACGGTGTCGCGGGGCAGCGTCTCCATGCCGGCTCCGCCCGCGACGAGCAGCGACAGCAGCAGGGCCGCCTCGATCACGGTGACGGCGAGAGCGAGCACGAGTGTGCCGAACGGCTCGCCGACCCGGTGGGCGATCACCTCGGCATGGTGCACCGCGGCGAGCACGGCCGCGATGAGCACCGCACCGCAGCCCACGAGCAACCAGGGCTGCTCGCCGAGGGCGGCCGTGAGAACCAGAGTCGCCGCGGCTGCGATGGGGGCGAGTATGGTCCAGCTGTTCAGGAGGTGTGCCATGGCGTCGGCTCTGAGGAGGGAGGGCCCGGGGGGTATGGGGGCATCAGTCTAGCTAGTGCGGAACCGATGAGGGCGGGTGGCGGCGAGGACTGGGCAACCTGCGATGTCGAGGCTGAGTGATTCTGCGAGGGGGTTTGTGCCGATAAACAGGGCTGTGACGGCTAGCAGCACGGCACGGATTTCTGCCACATGGATTCAGGCAACCGCGACTTCGTATCGCCGTGGCGGCGTGGGCTGATGTCGCGTCGGCGACTGTTCGTCGCAGGCGTGGTGGCATGCCTCGCGTGCTCCCTCGACATCGCCGCCTGCATCGGCCGTGCCCAGGAAGTGCTTCCCACGCCCAGCCCCGTTCTGGATCCGAGCCAGGCTGGCAATATCGACCTGGGAGCAGGCGAGCCGCTGGATCGTGGCACCCGCACGGGGCCCGGAACCGTGCTCGACCCGAACCAGGCGGGCAACATCGATCTCCGCCTCCAGCAATCCAACCGCTTCGATGCGGGGAAGGGAGCGGAGGACGAGCTGCCGATCATCCGCCTGAGCGGCTTCTTCCAACTCGATGACGGCCTCTTCAGCCAGCCACAAGCCAGCGAGCAGCGCATCGGCAACGCGCTCGACGGGGTGAGCTTCCGGCGGGCTCGACTCCAGGCGTTTGGCAAGCTCACCGATTTCACCAACTACTCGATCATGTTTGACTTCGCGCAGGCCGGGCGGCCGAGCTTCATGGACGTCTGGGGAGAGCAGGAGCAGATCCCCTTCTTCGGCACGATCCGGATCGGCCAGTTTCGGCAGCCGGGCACGATGGAGAGCTGGACGAGCATTCGACACTTCCAGTTTCTGGAGCGGAGCGTGGCCTTCCAGGCCGTGGAACCCTTTCGCCGCGTGGGGATCATGGCCTACGCGATGACCGAGGACGAGCGGACCCAGTGGGCGTACAGCGTCTACGCGACGGGGCTCACGTTCTGGAATGGCCAGGAGACCTTCTACAGCACCATCGGTGAGAACCGGAACGGAGCCCAGATCGGCGACAACGGCGGAGTCGGCTTCGCATCCCGACTCACACACCTGTTGTATTACGACCCTCTCGCCGACAACCGCTACCTGCTGCACATCGGGGGTGGCTATCGCTACGGCACGACGGGCGGTTCGCCCAACACCAGAGGCGCGTTCGCCAAGACCTACCGTTCGGCGATCATCCCGGAGTTTTTTGTCGGCGACCCGACTGGGCTCGGCTTCGCGGGCGCGGGCACGCCGATCGTGGCCGACACGGGCCGGTTTCTCGCGACCGACTTCAACGATTTCCATCTGGAACTCGCGGGGAGCTATGGCCGGGCGCACTTCCAGACCGAGGCCATGCTCACGACGGTCAACCAGTTTGGCGGGCCCACGATCATGCAGCCGGCGGCCTACTTCCAATGCGGCTACATGCTCACGGGCGAGTCCATCGGGTATCTCAAGCAGGTGGGCGCCTTCGATTACACGGTCGTGCCCTACACGCCCTTCTTCGGAACCGGTCGCAAGGGCCGCATCCGCGGGTGGGGCGCGTGGGAACTGGCGGCACGGTGGTCGTACGTGGACCTGTCGGGCGTGAATCTGCGTGCCGAAAACCAGCTCTCGAACACCGTCGGCCCGCCCCCGTCACCGAACGCCGCCACCGTCAACCAGACCACGGTGGGCGTGAACTGGTACTGGAACAAGTTCGCCAAGGTGCAGTTCAACTGGATCCGAAGCATGCCCGACTACATCGGC
>JBIKND010000115.1:0-12104 GCA_044358905.1 Pirellulales bacterium
CTGCGGACGAGCCCCTTCGGCCTGATCGAGATGACCCGGCAGCGGATCCGGCCGTCGCTGCGGAAGAGCATCTTCCGCGACTGCCCGACCTGCAGCGGCACCGGCACGGTGAAGACGGCCGAAAGCATGGCGATCGAGGTCATGCGGACGCTGCAGCTGTCGGCCACCCGCGACGACGTGGCCCGGCTCAACGTCACGGTGCACGACGAGGTGGCGACCTGGATCAACAACCGCAAGCGGCGGGAGATCACCCAGTTCGAGGACGAGACCCACATCCAGCTGCACGTCGACGGCAAGGACGGCGTGTCGCCGGAGCATCTGGTCATCGAAGCCTGGGATTCCACCGGCCGTTCGATCCGCTTTCCGTAGGATTTTCCGCCCTCTCGACCGGGCCGCGGAGCGTCGGTATCCTCTGGGACTCGGTTTTTAGTCCCGTTCCCCACGTTCCGACCGGATTCCAGCCATGGCCAAGGCCGCCCCCGCAACCGCTTCCGCCCCGTCCGCCGCCAGCATGCAGGGCGCGGGCCATGAATACGCCATCGTCGCCGACGGCGGCCGTCAGTACATGGTCCGCGAGGGCCAGGAACTGGAGATCGACTTCCGCCATCAGGACGACGGCACGCCGCTGCCGGCCGGCAGCGAAGTCGTGTTCGACGACGTGCTGGCCGTCAGCAAGGCCGGTCAGCTCACGCTCGGCAAGCCGAAGGTGAAGGGCGCCAAGGTGAAGGCCGAGGTGCTGGGCCTCGTGCAGGGCGAGAAGATCTACGTGCAGAAGTTCAAGCGGCGGAAGAACTACCGCCGCCGCACGGGCCACCGGTCGCTGGCCACGAAGATCCGCGTGTCGAGCATCACGGCCTGACAGCCTGCTGCCAGTGGGTGCAGATTGGCAATCTGCACGAACCGCTCTGGCTCGGCACTCGACCGTCTGTGGCTGCCAGCGGGGGTCGTCATAAGCCCAGTCTCGCCAGCGGGCCGCCCGCGGTGCACAGCGCGTCGACGCGGGCCGTGACGGCAGCATCTTCTTCGCACGGCGGCGCGTGGTGCGGCTTGAGCCGGGCGTCGATGACCAGCGGTCCGCGGCAGCCCCAGTGCTTGTGGTGCGTGAACGATTCGACGCCGTGCACGTCGGCGGCCGGGTTCGACCGCGTGAACGTGACCCAGAGGAAGTTTTCCAGGCTCGCGGCCGTGAAGGCGGCGTCGTCCACGAGCACGACGAGCGGAAACGCCCGCAGCGGATGGTCGGGGCCGAGCGCGGCGCAGAACCGCTCCGCGTCGGCGGACCACGGTGCGGCGGCGGCCTGCGCCCAGATCGCCGCGTCGCTCTCCGCGGCGAGCGACGGCCGCGGCTCGATCCGCGGGCTGGCCACGGCCACGACGCCCGGCAGGCAGACCCGTGCATCGGTGAATCCGGGCGGCAGCGACACGCCGGCCGGGAGCGTCGTCGGCAGGTCGCGGATCGCCGGGCCGCGGGCGGCGACGACGAGCTTCGAGCCGGCGTTGAAGCCGCTGCCGGAATAGTCGAGCGTGTCGATCGTGGTCTCGGTATGGAAGTGGCAGTCGCGCCGCCAGTCGACGCGGGCGAGCAGGTGGCCGAGGAACGGACGGATGTCGTGGGCGTCGAGGCCCGGGGCGTCGCCGCCGTTGACGATGAACAGATACTTGGCGAGCGACAACTGGCCCTGGCCGAGGATCGCGCTGGCCTGCGTGAGCAGTTCGGCGGGGCGGCCCGACGCCTTCCAGGGCAGGTAGCGCTCGCTGCCTACGGCGAGCAGGAGCGGGTGCACGCCCGAGGCATCGACGGCGTGGACGCTCGATACGCCGGGGAGCACCGTGGGGATCACCGGGCCGGTCAGCTCGTGCACGAGCCAACCGAAGAGCGTGTCTTCCTGCGGCGGGCGACCGACGACCGTGATCGGCCAGATCGCCCCCGGCCGGTGCCGCACGCGGTCGACCCGCATCACGGGAAACTCGTGCCGGCGGGCGTAGTAGCCGAGGTGGTCGCCGAACGGCCCCTCGGGTTTCGTCGCGCCGGGCATGACCGTGCCTTCGATGACGAAGTCGGCGTCGGCGTAGACCGCGGGCCGGCCGGGCCGGGTGATCATCGGGATCCGATGGCCGGCGAGGGCGCCGGCGAACGTGAGCTCCGAGAGACCCTCGGGCAAGGGCATCACGGCCGACACGGCGAGGGCCGGTGAGCCGCCCACGAACACGTTCACCTTCAGCGGCTCGCCGCGACGCAGCGCCGCGGCGTGGTGCAGGCCGATGCCGCGATGCAGTTGGTAATGGAGCCCGATCTCACGGTCGAACTCGTAGGCGTTGCCGGCCAACTGCACCCGATACATGCCGAGGTTCGACCGCTTCGTGCCGGGGTGGTCGGGGTCTTCGGTGTAAACGCACGGCAGCGTGACGAACGGGCCACCGTCGCCCGGCCAGCCGGTCACGTGCGGCAGCCGCGAGAGCGGGATCTCGTGGGCGAGGACGGGCCCAGTGCGGACGCGACGTGGCAGCGTCGTCAGCGCGTCGAGCGGCGCCCGCCAGTAACGCCACGGCTTGGCGAGGGCGGCCGTGGGGTCGATCTTGAGCTCCACGAGCCGGCGGACGCGATCGAGCGTGTCGGCGAAGATCCGCTCGATGCGGGCCTGCGTGCCGTAGAGGTTGACGAGCACCGGAAAGTCGGTGCCCATGGGCCGGGCGAAGAGCACGGCCGGCCCCCCGGCCCGGAACAGCCGCCGCTGGATCTCGGCGATCTCCAGATGGGGCTCGACCGGGTGCTCGACGACGATCGCCTGCCGCTCGGCGAGCAGGGCGTCCACGCAGGCTCGGAGCGAGCGAAATCCCATCGGAAAAGGTGCCAGCCACCAAAATTGGGTAAGGTATCCACGACAGTTATAGGCACTCGGAGAAACCGCACCCATGGTGAGTCTCACCAGCACCTACGAAGGCGGCCTGCGCTGCCGCGCCGTCCACGGCCCCTCGGGCACCACGCTCTTCACCGACGCCCCGGTCGACAACCACGGCAAGGGGGAGAGCTTTTCGCCGACCGACCTCGTCGCCACGGCCCTCGGCGCCTGCATGATGACCGTGATGGGGATCGTGGCGGAGCGGCACGGCATCGACCTCACCGGCATGAAGGTCGAGACCGTCAAGGAGATGACGAAGCAGCCCCCCCGGCGGATCGCCGCGCTCCGCACGCGGCTCACGGTGCCGCTGCCGCCGGATCACCCCGAGCGGGCGGTGCTCGAGAAGGCAGCCCACTCCTGCCCCGTGCACGCGAGCCTGCACCCCGAGATCGACGCGGCGGTCGAGTTCGTATGGGCCGGCTGACGTTCGCGGCTCTGCTGCTCGCCGCTGCCATCGGCAGGACGGTCGGGGCCGTCGAACTCGACGTGGGCAAGCCGATCGCCCGCATCGCGGCCGGTTCGTGCGCCCGTCAGGACAGGCCGCAGCCGCTCTGGGAGGCGGTGGCGACGTTTCGGCCCGACGTCCTGCTCATGCTCGGCGACACCATCTATGGCGACACCGAGGACATGGACCTTCTGCGCGAGAAGTACGCGAAGCTCGCCGCCCAGCCGGGTTTCGCGGCCCTGCGGCGGACCGTGCCGATCGTCGCCGTGTGGGACGACCACGACTACGGCGCCAACGACGCGGGCCGCGAGTATCCGCGGAAGCGGGAGTCGCAGCAGGTGTTCTGCGACTTTTTCGGCATCGCCGCCGACGCACCGGTGCGAACGCAGGCTGGCATCTATCGAGCCGTCACCGTCGGCCCGCCGGGCCGCCGCGTGCAGTTCATCTGCCTCGACACACGCTACCACCGGTCGCCGCTTCACGAGATCCCGCGGGCCGAGCGGGTGAAAGGGCAGGGGCCGTATCGGCCGACGGTCGATCCCGACGCCACGATGCTCGGCGCCGAGCAATGGGCGTGGCTGGAGCGGGCCCTCCGCGAGCCGGCGGAAGTGCGGATCGTGCTCTCGAGCATCCAGGTGGTGGCGGAGGATCACCAGTGGGAGCGCTGGGGCAACTTCCCCGCCGAGCGGGCCCGGCTTCTGCGGACGATCCGCGCGGCGGGCGCAGCGGGCGTGATCATCGTCAGCGGCGACCGGCACTCCGGGGAGATCAGCCGGATGCCGCCGGGCGACGCGGCCCTCGAATACCCGCTCTACGACCTCACGGCCAGCAGCATCAACCAGCCAAAACGCCCCGACGGGCCCGACGAGCCCAACCGGTTCCGGCTCGGCCCGTGGTGCCGAGGCGTGAACTTTGGCGCCATCGAGATCGACTGGGAGGCCGATGCCCCGGCCGTCACGCTCACGCTGCGCGACGAGCAGGCCGCCGTGTTTCACGCCGAGCGGGTGCCGCTCTCCACCCTCGCGCCGCTGCAACCGGCGGCCCGTCCCTGAACTCCCGCCTCGCCCGCGGTCTTCGCACCATGGCCGACCTGTTCGCCGCGTCACGTGCCGCCAATGTCGCCCGGGCGGCGCCGCTCGCCGCGCGGATGCGGCCGCGGCGGCTGGCGGACTACGTCGGGCAGGAAAAGGTCGTCGGGCCGGGCAAGCTCCTGCGGCGGCTCATCGAGGCCGACCGGCTCGGCTCGGTGATCCTCTACGGGCCGCCCGGCGTCGGCAAGACGACGCTCGCCGAGATCATCGCCCACGAGACGCGGCGCCGGTTCATGGAACTTTCCGCCACGGCCTCGGGCGTGAAGGACGTGCGCGACGTGCTCGAGGCCGCCCGCCGCCGGCTCGAGGACGACGGCCAGCGGACCTGCCTGTTCATCGACGAGATCCACCGCTTCAACAAGGCCCAGCAGGACGTGCTCCTGCCCGACGTGGAGAATGGCGTGATCGCGCTCATCGGCGCGACCACCCAGAACCCGTTCTTCGCGCTCACCTCGGCGCTCGTCAGCCGCAGCCGGATCTTCGAACTCGAGAGCCTGTCCGCGGCCCACGTGGCCACGATCCTCGACCGGGCCGTGGCCGACCGCGAGCACGGGCTGGGCGGCGAGCAGGTCACGCTCCCGCCGGAGGCCCGCGACTTCCTCGTCGAGACCTCCGACGGCGACGCGCGGCGGGCGCTGGGGGCGCTCGAAGTGGGCGTGCTCTCGACCGCGGCGCGGCCGCTGGTGTTCACGCTGGATCTCGCCCGCGAGAGCGTGCAGCGCAAGGCCCTCCGCTACGACTCCGGCGACACGCACTACGACTGCGCCAGCGCGCTGATCAAGAGCATCCGGGGGAGCGACGCCGATGCGGGCCTCTACTGGCTGGCACGGATGCTGGAAGGGGGCGAGGACGTGCGGTTCCTGGCCCGGCGGCTCGTGATCCTCGCCAGCGAGGACGTCGGCAACGCGGACCCGCGGGCCCTCGTGATCGCGGTCGCGGCGATGCAGGCTACGGAGTTCGTGGGGCTGCCCGAGTGCCAGCTCACGCTCGCGCAGGCGGTCACGTATCTGGCGCTCGCCCCCAAGAGCAACGCCTGCACGACCGCGATCGCCGCCGCGCGGCAGGACGTCCGGGAGCAGGCGGTGATCCCCGTGCCGCGGCACCTGCAGGACAAGCACTATTCCGGCGCCAAGCGGCTCGGCCATGGCCAGGGCTACGAATACTCGCACGACGCACCCGACGGCATCGCGGCCCAGGACTACCTGGGTGTGGAGAAGCGCTACTACGAGCCGACCGACCGGGGACTGGAGCGGGATCTCGGCGCGCGGCTCGCCGAGATCAGGCGGCGGCTCCACGAGGGGCGCCGGGGCGAGCCCGAAGCGCCGTGAGTTCCGCGGTGACCGGGCCGCCGAGCACCGCCTCGAGCCGCTCGAGCGCCCGCGCGGCCGCGGCGCCGTCGAGCACGCGGTGGTCGGCGATCAACGTGACGAGGCAGCGGCCGTCCGGCTCCAGCGGCCCGTAGGTGAGGCTCGTGGTGCAGAGCGTGGGATGGAAGCGGTTGAAGGCCTGCTGCGAGGCGAGCGCGGAGAGGCTGAACGTGCCGATCCGCGCGGGTCGCTTCGGTGACGTGGAGTTGGCGTTCCAGCGGAGGATCGTGCGGCGCACGGGTCCGGGCATCATCTCCAGCTCCAGCTGCCGCTTGAACATCTCCTCGATCGGTCGTGTCGTGCAGGCCTGCACGAAGGCCTGGATTTCGCCGAGGGTCAACGCGTCGGGCCGCTGCAGGCGGGCGAAGCAGAGGCGTTCGTCGCCGCCGTCGGTGCGGTTCACGGCGAGGGTCGCCACGCTCTCGCTCGCCGTCGCCAGGCGGGGCCACAGACCGCGGACGAACCAGGTCCGCAGCACCGGCATCTCGCGGGCCACGAGGCCGTAGGCCTTGAGGAACACCGCCGCCCAGCCGATCCGCGTCGGGCAGGCCGTGCGGGCGTCGGCCACGGGGCCGAGCCGCAGCACGCGGTCCACCGGGAAGAGCGGGATCTCGCGGGCGACCAGCGCCACGTCGGCCACGCAGCCGCGGTGGCCAGAAACCGGCGCGGTGGTGATCGTGGGGGGCATCGCGGAATTGGAGCGTCTTGCCCCGGTCGGCGAAATGGCAGTTCCCCGGGGCGCAGGCCTCGTTTTCCGCGGTTTCGGCCCTGCATCCGGGGCTGGTCGGCGTGCGAAACCATGGTCGTCCCCCGCGTTCGGCCGGCTGCCGGACGGGATATGCTCGGTCTCGTACCCCCTCGCCCATCGCGACCGCACGAGCCGCATCATGCCCTGCACCGGGATCCTCGCCGACGTGGCCGCCGGTCGGAGCGAGGCCATGGAGGCGTGCATCGCGGAGTACGGCGGGATGGTCTGGTCGTTGGCCCTGAAGATGTCACCGAGCCGGGAGGATGCGGAGGAGGGCGTGCAAGAGGTGTTCATCGACGTCTGGCGGCACGCGGCGCGGTTCGACCCCGCCGTGTCGTCGGAGGCGACGTTCGTGGCGATGATCGCCCGCCGTCGGCTGATCGATCGCCATCGCCGGCGCCGCTGCCGCCCGTTGGTCGCGAGCCTGGAGACGTTGTCGACGATGACCGCCCCCATCGCTACCAGCCGGCTCGAGATCGCCGACGAGGCCGACCGCGTCCGCCGCTGCCTCGATCGCCTGCGGCCCGAGGAACGCCGCGTGCTCGAACTCGCCCTGGGCGAGGGGCTCACGCAGGCCGCCATCGCCGAGCGCACCGGCCTGCCCATCGGCACCGTCAAGTCACACGCCCGTCGCGGTCTCATCCGGCTGCGGCAGTTCGTCGAAGAGGCGTCCGCCCCGAACATGGCCATCTCATGAAGGAAGAAAGCGACATGCACGAAGTCAATGGTCAGCCTGGGCCGACGACGGATCGGCTGCGGGAACTGCTTGCCGACCGGGCCGTATTCGGCCTCGATGCCGCCGAGGAGCGGGAACTCGCGGCCCTGCTCGGCGACCATCCGACCGAGGACGCCGACGCGCTCGATCGGATCGCCGCGGCCGTAGCCGTCGCGACGGGCAAGACGGCCGAACTGCCCGCCGCGCTGCGGGCGCGACTGCATGACGATGTGCGGCGGTTCCGATCGCCGCCGGTCACGGCACGCGGCGGCCGGTGGATCGCCGCCGCGGTGGCCGCCATCCTGGCGACGGCCGCGAGCCTGATGCTGGCGATCGGCCGCCGCGACGAGCCGGTGGTGCCGGCGCCGCTTCCCGGTGCCGAGCCGACCGTGATCGCGACGAAGGTCGCCCCGACGCCGGCCGTGCAGCGCGAGGAACTGCTCGCCACCGTGGCCGACGCCGTGCGACTCGACTGTGCGGCGGCTGCAGCCGACGAGCGGCAGGCCCATGGCGACGTCGTCTGGAGCCCGTCGCGGCAACGCGGCTTCCTGCGGATCCGCGGCCTGACCCGCAACGACCCGGCGCGGAGCCAGTATCAGGTGTGGATCGTGGACGGCGAACGCGGCACCCCGGTGCCGGGGGGCGTGTTCGATGTCAACGGCGTCGATGGCGACGTGGTCGTGCCGATCCTGCCACGGGCGTTCGTGCAGGGGCCGACGATGTTCGCCGTCACGGTGGAAGCACCCGGCGGCGCGGCCGACGCCGGCTTCGAGCGCGACCGGGTCGTCGCCCGCGCCGAGTGAGGCGGCTCCGATGTGATCCTCGCGGGTTCCGCCGGTCGGGGTTGCCCACACCCCATCGCCGGACGTTCGCTTCGGGCATCCTGCCCTTCGTTCTCTCGAGGCTGCCTGCGCTCCGCCATCCGTGGCTTCGCTTGTCAGCCACGCCGGCTCCCGGGGCGTGGGCAACCCCTCCTCGGGTCCATGAGCCAGACGATCAAGCACAAGCCGCGCGAGCCGTCAGCGGATCTTGGCGTCTGGCAGTGCGGTCTTGATGCCCTCGTCGATGGGCATCGGGTCGCGGGCTCCGCCACGGTTGGCGGCCTCGAGCAGAGCCGCCAGGTCGCGCTCCAGTTCGGCCCGCGTCGTCGCATGGCCCGGGTCGGCGGCCAGGTTGTGCCGTTCGTCAGGGTCGGCGGCGAGATCGTACATCTCCGGTAGGTGGCGGTCGGGTGAGCCGTCGCCATGCGGGTAGCGAATGAACTTCCAGCGGTCGGTGCGGATGCCGCGGACGTTCGGCGTGTAGGGGAACGGCTTCTCGTAGTCGTACTCGTAGAGCCACGCCTTCCGCCACGCGGGATCGCCACCGGTGCAGAGCCGCACCCACGACCGGCCATCGATGCCCTCGATTGGCGGCGCATGGCAGAGATCGAGGATGCTCGGGGCCACGTCCTCGGTGAGCACCTGCTCGGTGACGACGCGGCCGGCCGGAAGCCCCGGTCCGCGGGCGACGATCGGGATGCGGATGCTCGGCTCGTGCATCGTCCGCTTGTCCACCATGCCGTGCTCCCCTTCGAGCAGGCCGTTGTCGCCCATGAACACCACGAGCGTGTTCTCGAGCAGGCCCCGCTCGCGCAGGAAGTCCACGAACCGGCCGACGCTCTCGTCCACGCTCAGCACGGTGCCCCAGTAGGCGTGCACCATGTTCTCGAAGTCGCGCACCGCCTCGGGGCGCGGGTCGGGTGAGTTCTTTCGCCAGTCGAAGAGCGGGCCGTGGATGCCGTGCCACGTGGGCATCCGGGCGCGGATCCAGTCGGGCTTGCCGGCGAGGTCGGAGGCCGAATCCGGATAGGGCACGCGGACGTGGTCGAAGGCGTGGGCGTGCTGTTCCTCCGGGGTGTAGAAGGAATGCGGCGCCTTGTGGCCGATGCACAGCGCCCACGGCTTGTCCGCCGGCCGGTCCCGCAGCCAGGCGAGCGCGTAGTCGGTGACGACCGTCGTGTAGTAGCCGCGGGGTGCCTCCCGTCGCGCGCCGTTGACGTTCCACTCGGTGTCGAAGTATTTCCCTTGCCCCTTGTGGCTCACGAACCAGTCGAAGCCGGGGCGGGGGGCGTCGTTGTCCTCCCCCATGTGCCACTTGCCCACGTAGGCCGTGGCATAGCCCTGGTCACGGAGCCGGCCCGGCCAGGTAGGCAGCGCCGGGTCGAGTTCCGTGAAATTGCCGCGGACGCCGTGCCGGTGCGCGTACAGGCCGGTGAGGATGCTCGCCCGGCTCGGCGAGCAGAGCGACGTCGTGCAGAAGGCGTTGGCGAACCGCACGCCTGCGGCGGCCAGGGCGTCGATGCGGGGGGTCTGCACGTGCCGCGAGCCGTAGCAGCCCAGGGCATCGGGCCGCAGGTCGTCGCAGAGGATGAAGAGCACGTTCGGCTGCGCCGCGGCGGCCGCCCCGAGCGGGCCGCACCCGGCAACCCAGGCCAGGGCCAGGAGCAGGGAGACGAAGGTTTTCATGGCGGCGATCATAACGCGGCGGTGTGGCGGCTACACTCGATCGCCATGCGAGCCGTGGTGCAGCGGGTGACCGAGGCGGAGGTGACGATCGGCGACGAGGTGTCGGGCCGGATCGGGCGGGGCCTCGTCGTGCTCGTGGGCGTGGAAGCGGGCGACACGGCGGCCGACGCCGACTGGCTGGCCCGCAAGATCGCCGGCATGCGGATCTTCGCCGACGAGGTGGGGAAGATGAACCGCGACGTCCGCGAGGTCGGCGGCGAGGCGCTGGTCGTCAGCCAATTCACGCTCCACGCGAGCACGCAGAAGGGCAACCGGCCGAGCTTCATGCGGGCGGCGCGGCCGGAGGAGGCGGTGCCGCTCTACGAGCGGTTCTGCGCCGTGCTCGAGGCCGAGATGGGGCGGCCTCCGGCCCGGGGCGTGTTTGCCGCCGACATGCGGGTGAAACTCGTCAACGACGGGCCGGTGACGATCGTCATCGACTCCCGGCGGCCGGAGTAGATGGCGGCGGCAGTCGTGGTATGATTCGGACGTGACGCGGCGGCCGCCAGGCCGTCGTCCCACGGTGGCTATAGCTCAGTTGGTTAGAGCATCGGTTTGTGGTACCGAGGGTCGCGGGTTCGAGTCCCGTTAGCCACCTTTTCACGGCTGCCGGGGCATCCATGCCCCCGGCAGCCTTGCTTGTACGCCCGCCCTCCAGGCGGGCAGTGGGGTGGTGAGTTGCCCTCCATGCCCCCGGCAGACTTGCTTGTGCGCCCGCCCTCCAGGCGGGCAGTGGGGTGGTGGTTGAGCATCCATGCCCCCGGCAGCCTTGCTTGTACGCCCGCCCTCTCCTGTAGCGGCGGTCTCTGACCGCCGTGCCGGCGGATCTCTCGGCCGCAGGCCGCTGCTGGGAAGCCCGAAGCGCAAGCTGAGGGAATCCGCGTCGATTCACCGAAAACCGCGCCGGGGCCGCCTACTTCGCCGCCCCCAGATCGAGCTTTTTCCACTTCCGGGCCGCGAGCGCGGCGCGGGTGGCCTCCGAGACCGGGCCATTGTCCTTGAAGGTGAGCGACTGCAGGCCCGGTAGGGCGGCCAGCTTCGCCAGGCCGGCGTCGGTGACGCCCGTCTCGCGGATCGACAGCTCCTTGAGCGCCGGCAGGCCGGCGATGACGGCGATCGTGGCGTCGGTCATCCGCTGCAGGCTCCAGATGTCGAGCACCTCGACCGCCTTGGCGTTCGCGAGATGGGCGAGCCCTGCGTCGCCGACCGACGCGAGTTCGTGGAGATAGAGCCGCTTCAGGGAGGCCAAGCGGTCGAGTGCCGCCAGCCCCGCGTCGCCCACGTCGGGGAGGTCGCGAAGCGTGAGCCGCGTCAGTGGCAGATCGGCGAGCGCCAACAAGCCCTCGTCGCCGAATCCCTGGCAGCGGAAGATTTCCAGCGACTCGAGCGTCCGGATCCGCGCCAGCGCCGGCCCGGCGGCGCTGGTGATCGCAAAATCCTGGGCCAACAGCGACGTCAGCGATCCGCTCGCCGCCAGCCGCTCGATGCCGTCGTCGGTGACGACCGTGCTGCGGTGCTTGAGCGCCCGGAGCTTCGGCAACTTGCCGAGCACGTCGAGCGTCATGTCGCCGGCCTCCATGTTGCCGCGGAGGTCGAGCACCTGCAGGTCCTTGAGTTTGCCGAGGCGGCGGGTGTTGAGGTCGTTGAACCGGTTTTGCAACAGGCCGAGACTCTCGAGTTTTTCCAGGCCCGCGATCCACTTCATCGCCGACCCCGTCATGTTCGTGTTGCTCGACAGGTCGAGGTCGACGAGGTTCGGGAACGCGCCGGCGATCGTCTCCACGGCGGCGTCGGTGAGCGACGTGTTGGTGAGGGCCAGCGTGTCGAGGTCCTGCAGGCCGACGAGTGCCTGCACCGCCGCGTCGTCGAGGCCGCGGCAGTTCTCGATCTGCAGTTTTTGCAGGCCGGCCAGGCGGCCGCAGGCGGCGACGTCTTCGGCGGTCACCTTCGAGCCGTCGGCGATCGCGATGCCGACCACGCGGCGGGCATCGTCGGCGCTGACCTCGATCTTCGCGCCGAGCGACTCGAGCCGCTCGACGACAGCGGCATCGTCGCCCTTGGCCAGCGGGCAGGCGAGGGCGCACACGAGCCACGCCGCCACGAACAGCCGCCTGGGCGACACCGTCGCCCGATCTGCATTCTGCATGGAGTCCTCCTGGGCCCGGGCCTTAGATCGCTTTCGACTTAGGTGTAGCACCGGCTCAGGGGCGGCAAAAGTCTCCTCGCTGTGGCCGCGGCGGCCACACGCTCGTCGAGCGTTCGCCGACCCCTTCGCCTCCCCTTCACAAACTG
>JBIKND010000116.1:0-12081 GCA_044358905.1 Pirellulales bacterium
ATTCCGCAGGCCAGCCCTACACAGAAGCCTCAAAATCCCTAGAACATGGACTCCGCTGCCGCCCGTCGGCACCGTTTCCCTGACCCGCACGACCACCCTGACCGTTCTCATTTCAACCGTATCCGGACGCCCGTCCGGTCCCTCTTTTCAAGGAGCTTGATTGATGATCCGTTCGCTGTTCTCGACCCGTATGCTCACCACCGTCGCCGCCCTGGCCGTGGCTTTCCTGTGTGCCGACATGGCCAGCGCCCAGGAAGCCGCCGCCGGCCGCTCGCTCATCGACCTGACGTCGGCGTTCAGCGTCGGCCTCGTCGTCATCGGTGCCGCCTACGGCATCAGCAAGCTCGCCTCGGCGGCCTATGAAAGCATGTCGCGTCAGCCCGAGGTCGCCGGCAGCATCCAGACGGCGATGATCATCGCGGCGGCCCTCATCGAAGGCTTCACCTTCTACGCGTTGTTCATCTGCTCGCAGAAGGCCTGATCACCGCGGCGGCGTAGCCGGGCATGAACCATGCCCGGCGGGCCGCCGTTCCGTCCGCCGGACGGGGAGGGCGTCGTCGACGCGCTCTCCGTCCCGGCGGTCCGGGTCTGCGGCGCGGTCACGCCTCGCAGACGCGCCGATCGTTCCCACGTCATCGATCCCTCGCCCCAGCCGAACGTCCCGGAGTTTCGCCGTGACCCGTCAACACACGCTCCGCACTACCTGCCTCGTGCTCGCCGCGCTCGCCTGCGGCTGGGCGCCGCTGCCGGCGGTCCTCCAGCCCACCGCCGTCGCCCGCGCCAGCGACGACCACGGCCACGGCCACGCCCCCGAGATCGGCAACAACGCCCCGGCGGGCGTCTCGCAGAAGGAGTTCGAGAGCCCGGCATGGTTTCAGAAGGATCTGGCGGTCTGGTCCTTCGTCGTCTTCCTGACGCTGCTCGCCCTGCTCACGAAGTTTGCCTGGAAGCCGATCATGGAAGGCCTCGAGAAGCGTGAGGAGGGCATCGCCCGCCAGATCGCCGAGACGAAGTCGGCCAGCGAGGAGGCGAAGCGGATGCTCGCCTCCTACGAGCGCCGGCTCGCCGAGGCCTCCGAGGAGGTCCGCGGCATGCTCGAGGAGGCCCGCCGCGACGCCGAGACCACCAAGCAGGCGATCGTCGCGGAGGCCCGCAAGGCGTCCGAGGACGAGCGGAATCGCGCCAAGCATGAGATCCGGCTCGCCAAGGACGACGCCCTCTCGCAGATTGCGGAGAAGGCCGGGCAGCTCGCCGTCGAGGTCGCCGGCAAGTTCCTCCGTGACAAGCTCGGGGCCGACGATCAGGCCCGGCTCGTCCGCGAGTCGGTTGCCAGCCTCTCCAGCCGGCCCAGCGTGAACTGAAACCCGCAACGCGCCCCGCCACCTGTCGTCATGCCAGACACCACCACCACCGCCGAATCGTTCCACGTCGACATCGCCGCCGACCGGGTTGCCAAGGTCTACGCTCAGGCGATCGTCGAGGCCGCCGACGCCGCCGGCTGCCGCCGGGAGGTGCTGGGCGAACTCGGCATGCTGGCCCGCGACGTGCTCCCCAAAGTGCCCGATGCGGCGGCGGTTTTCTCATCGCCGAAGGTCTCGGCCGAGGAGAAGGGCCGGATCATCGATCGGATCGCCGGCGGCCGGATGCAGGCCACGACCACCAACGCCCTGCACGTGCTCGCCCGCCATGGGCGGCTCGGCATGCTGGCGTCCGTCGTGGCGGCCGCCGAGCGTCTGGCCGACGAGCGAGACGGCAAGCGGCAGGCCATGTTCACGACCGCCGTGCCGCTCGACGCCGCGGAACAGGCCCGGATCGTCTCCGAGACGGAGAAGGCCCTCGCCGCCACGCTCGTGCCCGCCTTCGTCGTCGACCCGGCGATCATCGGCGGCCTCGTCGTCCGCGTCGGCGACACCATCTACGATCAGTCGGTCGCCACGGGCTTGTCCCGCATCGGCGGCCATCTCCGGCAACGCAACATCCACGCCATTCAAAACGGGGAGTATTCATGGCCCAGCTGACCGACGAAATCGCATCCGTGCTTCGCGAGGAAATCGCCCGTTACAAGTCGGGCATCGACGTCCGCGAGGTAGGCCGTGTCCTCGAGGTGGGCGACGGTATCGCCCGCGTCTGGGGCCTGTCCGGCGTGATGGCCGGTGAAATGGTCGAGTTCCCCGGTGGCATCACCGGCCTGGCGTTCAACCTCGAGGAGAACTCGGTCGGCGTGATCATCCTCGGCGACTACCTGAAGGTGACCGAGGGCGACGAGGTGAAGAGCACCGGCCGCCTCCTCTCGGTGCCGGTCGGCGACGCGGTGATCGGCCGCGTGCTCGACCCGCTCGGCAATCCGCTCGACGGCAAGGGGCCGGTGGTGAGCGACCTCCGCCGTCCGGTCGAGACGCTCGCCCCCGGCGTGGCCGAGCGGTCGCCGGTCCGCGAACCGCTGCAGACGGGCATCAAGGCCGTCGACGCGATGACGCCGATCGGCCGCGGCCAGCGCGAACTCATCATCGGCGACCGCAAGACCGGCAAGACCGCGATCGGCATCGACGCGATCATCAACCAGAAGAACAGCGGCGTGAAGTGCTTCTACGTCGCCGTCGGCCAGAAGGACTCGTCGGTCGCCGTCGCGATCGACACGCTCCGCAAGTACGGCGCCATGGACTACACGACGGTGATCGTCTCCGGCGCCAGCACCGCCGCCCCGCTGCAGTACATCGCCCCCTACTCGGGCACCGCGATGGCCGAGCACTTCATGTACAACGGCCAGCACGCCCTGATCGTGTACGACGATCTTTCCAAGCAGGCCACCGCCTACCGCCAGCTGTCGCTGCTCATGCGGCGGCCGCCGGGCCGTGAGGCCTACCCCGGCGACGTGTTCTACGCCCACAGCCGCCTCCTCGAGCGGTCGGCCAAGCTCTCCAAGGAGCTCGGCGGCGGCTCGCTCACCTCGCTGCCGATCATCGAGACGCTCGAAGGCGAGGTCTCGGCCTACATCCCCACGAACGTGATCTCGATCACCGACGGCCAGATCTACCTCCAGCCCGACCTCTTCTTCGCCGGCCAGCGGCCGGCCATGAACGCCGGCATCTCGGTGTCGCGCGTCGGCGGTGCCGCCCAGACGAAGGCCATGAAGAAGGTTTCCGGCGGCCTGCGTCTCGACCTCGCGTCGTTCCGCGAACTCGAGGCTTTCGCCCAGCTCGGCACCGATCTCGATGCCGCCACCCAGCAACGGCTCGACCGCGGCTATCGCATGGTGGAGTTGCTCAAGCAGGGCCAGTTCGCCCCGATGGACGTGGTCGATCAGGTGATGAGCATCTACGCCGGCACCCGCGGCCACCTCGACGACGTCAAGCGCGACGAGGTCGCCGACTGGGAGAAGGGCTTCCTGACGTTCGTCCGCGACCAGGTTCCCGAACTCCGCAAGCGGATCGACGAGTCGAAGGAACTCGACGCCGAGAGCGAGCGGCAGCTCGAGGCCGCGATCGCCGAGTTCAAGCGGCAGCGGGCCGCGAAGGCCGGGGGCGCGGCGAAGCAACTCGCCGGGGCACGGTAGGAAACCTGGATTCGGCAGCCGCACGCTGAAAGTCGCACATCATGGCAAAAGCTCGGGCACTCGATCGTCGCCGCAAGTCGGTGAAGAACATCCGCAAGATCACGCGGACGATGGAGCTCATCGCCACCGCGCGGTTCAAGAAAGCGATGGACCGCTCGATCGCGGCCCGCGACTACACGAAGCATCTGGCGAAGATCCTCGAGAATATCGCCAGCGTGGGGGCCGACGTCGCCCACCCGCTGCTGGAGATTCGCCCCACCAAAAAGACCGCCGTCCTCGTGCTCACGGGCAACCGCGGCCTGTGTGGCGGCTACAACTCCAACATCGTGCGGCAGTCGGTGGCCCTGCTCGGCCAGTGGCGGAGCGAGCAGGTGCCGGCCCACGTCAGCGTATCGGGCAAGCGCGGCATCTCGGCCCTCAAGTTCCGCGGCGTCGACATCACCGAGCGCTACACGCAGTTCGAGGACAAGCCGGAGTTCGTGGCGGTCGCCCCGATCGGCCGGGCCTACCTCGACGCCTACTCGACGGGGGCGATCGACCGCCTCGATGTCGTCTACACGCGGTTCCACTCGATCGCCAGGCAGGAGGCCGTCACCGAGACGCTCCTCCCGCTGGCGCCGCCACAGGCGGCAGGGGGGCCCGCCAAGGCCAAGCTCGCCTCCGACGAATACGACTTCTACCCGTCGGCGGCCAGCATTCTCGAGGAGATCCTGCCGGCGAGTTTCCTGTCGCGGCTCTTCAAGTGCTTCCTCGACGCGGCCGTCAGCGAGCAGGTGGCGCGGATGGTGGCGATGAAGGCGGCCACCGAGAACGCCGGCGGCCTGATCAAGAGCCTGTCGCGGCAGTACAACCGGGCCCGGCAGTCGCAGATCACCGGCGAAATCATGGAGATCCTCGGCGGCGTCGAGGCACTCAAGAAATGATGGTGCGCGAACCCGCCTGGATCGCACATGCCCGGCATTGCTGCGGACCTGCGGCCGCAGAATGCCGGCACCAGAGAGACAACGACAAGACAACGGAACCCGAAAACACCACTCCCCGCTAAGGCAGAAACAGTCATGGCAAACGGCAGCGTCACCCAGGTCATCGGCTCCACGTTCGACGTCGAGTTTCCCGAGAACTCGATCCCCTCGATCTACAATGCCGTTCGCATCGACACTGCGAACAAGGGCATCAATCTGCACCTCGTCGGCGAGGTTCAGCAGCACCTCGGCGGCGGCAAGGTCCGCTGCGTGGCCCTCGGCTCGACCGACGGCCTGACCCGCGGCGCCGAGGTGGTCGACACCGGGGCGCCGCTCTCCGTGCCGGTCGGCAAGGCCACGCTCGGCCGCGTGTTCAACCTGCTGGGCGAGCCGATCGACGGCCGCGGCGCGGTCGAGACCCAGGAACGCTGGCCGATCCACCGCGATCCGCCGGCCGTCAAGGACCTCACCACCAAGACCGAGCTCTTCGAGACCGGCATCAAGGTGATCGACCTGCTCACGCCGTTCGTCCGCGGTGGCAAGGCCGGCCTGTTCGGCGGTGCCGGCCTCGGCAAGACGGTGATCCTCACCGAACTCATCGCCCGCATCGCCAGCGCCCACGGCGGCTACTCGGTGTTCGCCGGCGTCGGCGAGCGGACGAGAGAGGGCACCGACCTGTGGCTCGAGATGCAGGAGGCCAAGATCGGCGACACCGGCCGAAGCGTCATCGAGCAGACGTGCATGGTGTTCGGCCAGATGAACGAGCCGCCGGGAGCCCGCCTCCGCGTCGCGCTCTCGGCCCTGACGATGGCCGAGTATTTCCGCGACACGACCGGGGCCGACACGCTGCTGTTCGTGGACAACATCTTCCGTTTCTCGCAGGCGGGCAGCGAGGTGAGCGCCCTGCTGGGCCGCATGCCGAGCGCCGTGGGCTACCAGCCGACGCTGGCCACGGAAATGGGTGCCCTCCAGGAGCGGATCACGTCGACGTCGAAGGGGGCCATCACCTCCGTGCAGGCGGTGTACGTGCCGGCCGACGACCCGACCGACCCGGCCCCGGCCACGGCCTTCGGCAACCTCGACGCCTTCCTCTACCTGGAGCGGTCGATCTCGGAGAAGGGCATCTATCCCGCCGTGGATCCGCTCGCCTCGTCGAGCCGCATCCTCGACCCGCAGTACGTGGGCGAGCGGCACTACAAGATCGCCCGCCGCGTGCAGCGGACGCTGCAGCGGTACCGCGAACTGCAGGACATCATCGCGATCCTCGGCGTGGACGAACTCTCCGAGGAAGACAAACTCGTCGTCCACCGGGCCCGCCGCATGGAGCGGTTCCTCTCGCAGCCGTTCCTCGTGGCCGAGGTGTTCACGGGCAAGCCGGGCGAGATCACGAGCCTCGACGACACGATCCGCTCCTTCGAGGAAATCGCCGACGGCAAGTGGGACCACCTGCCCGAGCAGGCCTTCATGTACGTCGGCCCGATCGAGCAGGCCGAGGAGCAGGCCAAGAAGATGGCCGCCAAGGCCTGATACCCCCGACGCCGACGGAGTCCACGAACATGGCCAACACGAAGCAGTCCGGCGCGGTGCGATGCGTGATCGTCACGCCCGAGGCCACGGTCCTCGACACGGAGGCCCGGTTCGTGGCCCTGCCGCTGTTCGACGGCCAGCGGGGCGTGGGCCACGGGCATGCGTCGTTCATCGGCCGGCTCGGGGCGGGCGAGGTGCGGATCTCGGGCGAGCAGGGGGTCGGCGACGGCGTGCGGCGCACGTTCGTCGAGGGCGGCTTCGTGGAGGTCGGCCACGACACGGTGACCGTGATCACCCAGCGGGCGATTCCGGCGGAGAAACTCGACGCGGCCGCCGCCCGGGCCGACCTGGAGAAGATTGCCGCCACCAAGGCCACAGGCGACGAGGCGATCGCCGCCAAACTGCGGTCCCAGGATGCGGCCCGCGCCGTCGTCCGCACTGCCGGCAGACGCTAGATCGCTTTCGACTGAGGTGTAGCACCGGCTCGGGGGCGGCAAAAGTCGCCGCTGCGCGGTCTTTCAGATTGTCGCTGGGGCGAGGATACGCCCCACGCTCCTCGAGCGTTCGCCGACCCCCTCGCCTACCTCGCGCAAACTATCAACTCGTCGCTATAGCAAAACGAAATGCGATCTAGGAGCGGGGGACCCGTCATGAAGCGGGCCGCCGTCATCGCGACGCGGGCGCTCGTGGCGGTCTACGCCGGGCTGTGCGGGGTGCTGTTCTTCGCTCAGCGGTCCTTGCTGTTCCATCCCGTGCCGGCGCTGGGCCGTGTGCCGACGGCGACCCTCGACGTGCCGGGCGCGACGCTGCGGATCGCCACCCAGCCGCATGACGGGCCGCGGGCGCTCCTCTACTTCGGCGGCAACGCCGAGGACGTCTCGCGCACGGTGCCCGAGCTGGCCGCGGCGTTTCCCGCCCATGCGATCTACGCCGCGCACTACCGCGGTTACGGCGGCAGCGGCGGCTCGCCGTCGGAGCGGGCGCTCCACGCCGACGCGGCGGCCGTGTTCGACGACGTGCGTTCGCGGCATCCCGACATCGACGTCGTCGGCCGCAGCCTGGGCTCGGCGGTCGCGACCCGCCTCGCGGCCACGAAGCCCGTCCGCCGCCTGGTGCTGGTCACGCCGTTCGACAGCATTCTCGCACTCGGCGGCCGCCTGTTCCCCTTCCTGCCGGTGCGGTTCCTGCTCGCCGACCGCTTCGAGACCGTCAAGGACGCTCCCCGGGTCGCCGTGCCCACGCTCGTGATCTCCGCGGGCACCGACGAGATCGTGCCCGGCGACCACACTCGACGTCTGATCCAGGCGTTCCAGCCAGGCATCGTCGAGGAGCGTGCCTTCCCGGCCGCAGGGCACAACGACGTCTCCTTCGACCCGACCTACCTGGAAAGCATCTGTCGGTTCCTCGAGTGACGGGCTCGCACGCCCTGGAACGCCGTGCTCTGACCGCGCTGGAACGCCGTGCTCTGGCCGCGCTGGAACGCCGTGCTCTGACCGCGCTGGAACGCCGTGCTCTGACCGCGCTGGAACGGCGGTCTCTGACCGCCGACGCATGTGGCCCGATGTTCACGGACCCGACCACATCCCCGTGCCCTTGAAGCCCGAGGCGCGAGCCGAGGGAATGCGGATCGCCACGCATGAATCAACGCGGATTCCCTCAGCTCGCGCTTCGGGCTTCCCGGCAAAGAAGCACGACGGTCAGAGACCGCCGCTACAGAAAAAGCACCCGCACGCAGCGGCGCGATCGCGGTGCATGCGGTCGTATCCCCGTGCCCTTGAAGCCCGAGGCGCGAGCCGAGGGAATGCGGATCGGCACGCATGAAGCGGCGCGGATTCCCTCAGCTCGCGCTTCGGGCTTCCCGGCAAAGGAGCACGACGGTCAGAGACCGCCGCTACAGAAAAAGCACCCGCACGCAGGGGCGCGATCGCGTTGCATGCGGTCGTATCCCCGTGCCCTTGAAGCCCGAGGCGCGAGCCGAGGGAATGCGGATCGCCACGCATGAATCAACGCGGATTCCCTCAGCTCGCGCTTCGGGCTTCACGGCATCCGGCAGCACAGACTCTCGTCGTGCACGACGCACCTCGTCCCGACGCCGCCCCCACGCTCCGCCGCACGCAGCGGCCGAAGGCCGCGCCGCGTGCTTTCACACCCTCACCGCCGCCGCCCCGCGGCGGCCACGGCCGCCTGGAGGGCGGCCGCACGCGAGGCGAGGGGCACCTCGGCTGCCCCTCCGCCGAGCCAAGCCTGCGGGGGCCATGGATGGCCCCGCAGGCGTGAACGAAGCCCGGCCCCGCAGGCGTGAACTACGCCGCCCGGCCCCGCAGGCGTGAATCATATCTGCCAGTCGATGCCCTGCTCGGGCATCTCGCCGCGCATGCGGAGCTTCGGCTTCTCGAGCACGACCGTGGTGTGCGGATCGACCGAGCGGGTCAGCCACACGTTGCTGCCGATCACGGAGTCGTGGCCGATCCGCGTCGCGCCGCCGAGGACCGTGGCATTGGCGTAGATCACCACGCGGTCCTCGATCGTCGGATGCCGCTTCGTTCCGCGGACGAGGTTGCCGTCGCCGTCGGTCTGGAAGGAGAGGGCGCCGAGCGTGACGCCCTGGTAGAGCTTCACGCGGCTCCCGATCTCGCATGTCTCGCCGATCACCACGCCGGTGCCGTGGTCGATGAAGAAATGGTCGCCGATCGTGGCGCCGGGGTGAATGTCGATCCCGGTCCGCGAGTGCGCCCACTCCGCCATCATCCGTGGGATGAGCGGCACCTCCAGGCGGTGGAGGAGGTGGGCCAGACGGTGAATCGTGACGGCCTCGAGGCCGGGGTAGCAGAAGATGATCTCGTCGAGCGTGCGCACGGCCGGATCGCCGTCGTATGCGGCCTGCACGTCCGTGGCCAGCACCTTCCGCAGGTCGGGAATCTGCTCGAGAAACTGCACGGCCTTCGCCTGTCCGAGGGCCTCGAAGTCGCCCTCCTCGGTGCAGTGCTGCACGGCCTCGGACACGCCCGGCAGCTCGACGCCCTGCTCGGCCGCGGCGCGCTGGGCCGACAGGCTGTGCCGCAGGGCCCGGCCGATCTGCGTCGTCAGCTTGTCGTGCAGGCCGTCGATCAGATCGCCGACGTGGTAGGTGACGTTGCCGAGGTGCAGGTTCTCCCGGCGGCGGTAGCCGGGATAGAGGATCTCCTTGAGGTCCTCGCAGGCCGAGACGATCGACTCGTAGTTCGGCAGCGGGCAGTGGCCGAGATAGTGGATCGTCGGCACGTCTTGATACGTGTCGATGATCCGCCGCGTGAGCTCGGGCAACTGCTCCTTGATGCGGACGTCGGTGGCCATGGAACTCGATCGTAAGGCGGTCGCGCAGGACCGGCAAACGGCCGGCCCGCGGATCACCCGTACGGTCGGCGCCGGACCGTGGCGAAATTGAGGGTTCTTCGCTCCGCCGGGGTCGTTTTGCCGTCCCCGCGGCACCCTCGGAAAACCGGGCAGTCTGTGCCGGAGGGCCGCTGACGGCTCATGGCTCCGGGGGTCGATTCAGCCGTCTTCGCCGGCGGCGGCGAGGGCCTCGGGCAACGTAACCGCGCCCGCATAGAGTGCCTTGCCCACGATGCATCCAGCCGCCCCGGCGGCCGCCACGCGGCCGATGTCCGCGGCGTTCGCAATCCCCCCCGAGGCCACCACCGGAAGCGGCACGGCGGCGATCATGTCGGCCAGAGCGCCGAGATTCGGCCCCGCGAGCATGCCGTCCTTGGCGATGTCGGTGTAGACGATGCCCGCCAGGGGCAGCTCGGCGTGCCGCTTGGCGACGTCGACGGCCGTGAGGTCGCTGGTCTCCAGCCAGCCCCGCACTGCGACGCGACCATCGCGGGCGTCGAGACCCAGCACGATCCGCCCCGGAAACTCGCGGGCCAGCGACTCGAGCAATTCCGGCCGCTCGATCGCCGCGCTGCCGAGCACGACGCGGTCGACGCCGGCCGCCAGGTAGGCGGCCGCCGTGTCCCGCGTGCGCACGCCGCCGCCCAGCTGGCAGGGCACGCCCGCCGCCTCCACCATGCGGCGCACGAGATCCGCCTGGACGGGCAGGCCGGCTTTGGCGCCATCGAGATCGACGACGTGCAGCCGGCGGGCCCCGGCGGCCACGAACGAGCGGGCCATGGCGACCGGATCCTCCCCGAAGACGGTCTCCCGATCGTAGTCGCCCTGCAGGAGCCGCACGCACTTGCCGCCCCGCAGATCGATCGCCGGCCAGAGTTCCATGGTCGCTCGCTTCCGAAAAGGGGGAACCATCAGGACGCGAGAAACGCCTGCAGCAGCCGCAGTCCGGCCGCCTGGCTCTTCTCGGGATGAAACTGCGTGGCGAACAGCCGGCCACGGGCGACGGCCGCGCAGAACTGGCCGCCGTAGTCGGTCACGGCGGCGACCACCGACTCGTCGGCGGGGCGGGCGTGGTAGGAGTGGACGAAGTAGAAGTGCTCCCCGGCGGGCCGGTCGCTGGACCGCCAGGCGACGGTGTTCCAGCCCATGTGGGGCACTTTGAAGCCGGACGGCAGCTCGAACCGCGCCACATCGCCGGCGAGCAGCCCCAGGCCCTCGTGCCTGCCCCCCTCCCAGCCGGTCTCGAAGAGCAGCTGCAGCCCCATGCAGATGCCGAAGAACGGCCGGTCGGCGCGGATGTGGGCGATGATCGGCGCCACGAGATCGCGGCGGTGGAGCTCCCGCATCGCATCGCCGAACGCGCCCACACCGGGCAGAACGAGCCGCTCTGCGGCGGCCACGACCGTGGGGTCGTCGGTAATCGTGGCCGCAGCCCCGAGGTGCTCGAAGGCTTTCTGCACGCTCCGCAGGTTGCCGCTGCCGTAGTCGACGATCGTGACCATGGCGGCAGTGTACGGCCGGATGGGGGCTGCCGAAAGCCGGCGGGCCTACTTCGCGGCCGCACGCTCGGGATACACGACCAGTTCCACGCGGCGATTGCGCGACCGCCCCGCGGCGGTGGCGTTGGAGACCACCGGATGATTCGCGCCATGGGCCACGAGGAACAACTGCCCCTCGTGCACCTTGGTGCGGGTCGTGAGGAAGTCGAACACCGCGGCCGACCGGGCGGCGGTCAACTGGTGGGGCGAGGTCCACGACGCGCTCTGCAGCGGCTCGGTGTCGAGGTGCCCCTCGATGCCGATGAAGTGTCCTGGAAAAACCCGCTCCAACTCGCCGGCCACCTGAGTGAGCGTGGCCGCACCGCCGGGCAACAGATTGGCCGTGCCGTCCTCGAAGAGCCGGTCCGCCGGGATGTCGAGCCGGACGACGGAGCCATCGAACCGGGAATCGACACCCGGCAGGGCGAGCTGTGCCATCGCCGACTGCATCGTGGCGGCGTTCACCGGCCCGCCCGGGGCCGGCGGCGCGAGCGAGGCGTCGGTCACGGGCCGGCCGGTCGTGGTTCCCCCGGAGGCGGCGAGACTCGCAGCCCTCGTCTGGGCGAGCTGGGTCGAGGTGCTCGCCAACTGTTCCCGCAGGGCCGTGATCTCGTCCTGCATGAGTTGCGTGTCTTGGTTGCTGCGCGACAGGGCGGCCGCGAGCTGCCGGCCGTCGACATCGGCGTAGGACGGCGGCACGGTCGTCGCAGCCGTCGAGGGCAGCGTGTGCGCGGGCGCGGCGACGCCAGGCGGCGGCTCGAGGCTCGCCGGCGTGACGGGCGCGGGCGGCGCGGTGCGAAACGGGTTGTTCGCGCAGCCGGCTGCCGACGCGATCACCATCGCGCAGCACAAGCACGCCGCATGAAGTCCGACTCGCCGTCGCATCGCGCTGAACCCCGAACCGGGAGGGGGCGGGATGCTAGGAAACCCCCGCAACCCCGGCAAGCCCAGCAACCACGCGGCCCCGGCCGGGCACTCGGTCTCAATAGGGGCGATTATCAGGAGGGGGTGCCCTCACCATGTCGCCGGGCTATGGAAGCAAGCGCAGGCATGGATGCCGAAGCGCAGCGGACATGCAGTGAACGAAGGCCGGGAGGGCCGGAGAGAACGTCCGGAGACGTGGTGAGGG
>JBIKND010000280.1:0-3270 GCA_044358905.1 Pirellulales bacterium
GGCCTCCAGCGCATGTGGCATGACCGACGCGTGATCGTGACGGGTGGCACGGCCGGATTCGGCTTCGTGCTCGCGCGGCATCTCGTGGCGGCCGGCGCGCAGGTGCTCGTCGTCGGCCGATCGAGCGAGGGCGTGCGGCTGGCGCTGGCAGCCCTGGAGACGGCCGGCCGGAACGTGCGCGGTGTGGCGGCCGATCTCGCGCGGCCCGGCGAAGGCCGCCGCGTCGTCGGGGAGTGCCTGCGGATGCTCGGCGGTGTCGACGACCTGTTCTGCTGCGTGGGCCGCTCCGGCCGTGGCCGGATCCTCGAGACTCCCGAGGACGAACTGCGCGAGTACCTCGACGCCAATCTCTTCGCCGCGGCCGAGATCACGCAGGCCGCGGCCGACGACGTGGCCGCCGCCAAGGGACACGTCGTCTACATCGGCAGCCTGGCGGGCAAGCTCGTCGTGCCCTACATGGGCGCGTACAGCGTGGCCAAGTCGGCCCTCGCCGCCTTCGCCGACGCCGTGCGGCTCGAACTCGCCCCGCGCGGGGCGCACGTGCTGCTCGTGTCGCCCGGCCCGATCCGCCGCGCCGGCGACGACCCGGCCGCCGAACGGGCCGCCGACCGCTACGCGGCCGACGTCGCCCGCAGCGGCCTGCCTGCCGAAGCTGCAAGCCCCGGAGGCACCGCCGCCCTGCGGCGGCTCGACCCCGACGACCTCGCCCGCCGCGTGCTCGACGCCTGCCGCCGCCGGCGAAGCGAACTGACGGTGCCGGGATCGGCCCGGTTCCTGGCCGGCCTGATCGAGTGGTTTCCCGAGGCCGGGCGCCGCTGGCTCGCACGGGTCGCCTCCCGCGGCCGGTGACCGGCTGCCCGCTCCGGGCCGGAGGCGAAATCCCCGCGACAAATCGGCCGCCAACGGCTAAAACCTGTCGCGGAAAAGTCCGGTCTTTCATTCCCACGAATCGAGCAGGAGCAGCGATGGCAGGAGCACACGAGGCGTTCGCCGGCATCGGCAAGATCAAGTTCGAGGGCCCGGCGGCGAAGAGCATGCTGGCCTTCCGCCACTACGACGCCGACGCGCTCGTGGAGGGCAAGCCGATGAAGGATCACCTCCGCTTCGCCGTCTCCTACTGGCACGCCTTCCGCGGCACCGGCGCCGACCCGTTCGGCCCCGGCACGATGCTCCGCCCCTGGGAGAGCGAGGCCGACCCGCTGAAGATGGCCGTCAAGCGGGTGGACGTGGCCTTCGAGTTCCTCGAGAAGCTCGGCGTCGGCTTCTACTGCTTCCACGACCGCGACGTGGCGCCCGAGGGGGCCACGCTCGCCGAGAGCAACAAGAATCTCGACGTCGTGGCCGACGCCCTGGAGAAGCACCAGCAGCGGACCGGCATCAAGCTGCTGTGGGGAACCGCCAACCTGTTCTCCAACCCCCGCTACGTGCACGGCGCGGCGACGAGCCCGAACGTCGAGTCGTTCGCCTACGCCGCCGCCCAGGTGAAGAAGGCGATCGAGGTCACCCACCGGCTCGGCGGCGCGGGCTACACCTTCTGGGGCGGCCGCGAGGGCTACCAGTGCCTGTGGAACACCGACATGAAGCGCGAGATGGACCACCTCGCGAAGTTCATGCACATGGCGGTGGACTACGCCAAGGAGATCGGCTTCACCGGCCAGTTCTACTTCGAGCCCAAGCCCCGCGAGCCGATGAAGCACCAGTACGACTTCGACGCCGCGACCTGCATCAACTTCCTGCGCACCTACGGCCTCGAAAAGCACGTGAAGATGAACCTCGAGACCAACCACGCCACGCTCGCCGGCCACGAGATCCAGCACGAACTGGAATACGCCGGCATGCAGGGCTTCCTCGGCTCGGTCGACGCCAACACCGGCGACACGCTCGTCGGCTGGGACACCGACCAGTTCCCCACGAACGTGTACATGACCGCCCAGATGATGTACTCGATCCTCAAGTACGGCGGCCTCGCCCCCGGCGGCATCAACTTCGACGCCAAGGTGCGGCGCGAGAGCTTCGAGCCGGTGGACCTGTTCCACGCCCACATCGGCGGCATGGACACGTTCGCCCGCGGCCTGAAGATCGCGGCGGCGATGCGGGCCGACGGCGCGATCCAGAAGCTCGTCGAGGAGCGTTACGCCTCCTGGTCGGGACCGCTGGGCAAGCGGATCGAGGCCGGCACGGAGTCGTTCAAGTCGCTGGAGGCCGAAATGCTCAAGAAGGGCGAGGCGGAGCCATGCAAGAGCGGCCGACAGGAACTCTTCGAAAACGTCATCAACACGTACCTGTGATTCGCCCCTACGTTTCGGTGTCCCCCGGCTTCCGCCGGGGGCTTTTTGTGTGCGCCTAGAAGCCCCGGGTGGAAACCCGGGGACTTCGGGCATGAACGCCTCCCCGCCAGCCATGCCGCACGACGGCATGTGATCCCCCGGTGCAAAACCGCACCGCATGGCACCCGGGATCGGATGTGCACCCGGTGTCCCCCGGCTTCCGCCGGGGGCTTTTCGTGTCGGTCGCGCGTATCCATCCGGAAGCAAAAACCGGAAAACGCGCACCATCAAAACACGTTTCCAGGCGTGCGAATGTGACATGAAGTACGCTAGGCGTCTGTGGAATCCCGGCAGGCTCCTGCCCCGAGGGTGACCCCGTCTTCAAGGCAGTCTGGTCGTGTTCGCCGCCTGCATCCGCTGCGTCTGCCTCACGGTCGCATGCGGCGTCGCGGCGGCCGATGAGCCGCCGCGCGGCCTGGCGACGGCGCCGTGGAAGCTCGAGGCGATCGAACTCAAGGACGGCCGGCGGCTCGCAGGGCTGATCGCCGCGCCGCCGGCCGGCGCGGCCGCCGACGAGGACGTGTTCTTCGTGCAGGTGGTGCGGCAGCCGGGCCGGCCGATGTACCTGATCACGTGGGGCCCGCTCGCCGGCGAGCGGGTCACCGCCTTCGACAGGCTGCCGCGGGACGAGCACGAAAAGCTCGCGGGCCGGATCGCGGCGTTCCGCGCGGATCGTGACCGCCGGCTCGACGTGGAAGCGACGATCGCATTGACGCGGGTGGGCGACGGTGCGCCGTGGACGTACAGCACCGATGAGTTCGTGCTCGAGAGTACGGCCGACCCGGGCGTAACCCGCGAGGCGGCGCTCCGATTGACGCAGGTGTTCGGGGCCCTGGAGAACCTCGTGCCGCCGACGGTGAAGCAGGGGCCGCCCACGACGGTCAGGCTCTGCGGCACGACGGCCGAGTATCGTGCGCAACAGGAGACGCTCGGCATTCGGGTC
>JBIKND010000117.1:0-12063 GCA_044358905.1 Pirellulales bacterium
CGGCCCGCGCGTCCGCCTGGGGGCCGACGACCACCATCGAGATCGACGGACAGACGATCCACAAGGGATCGCGGCTCTGCTTCTGGGTGCCGGCTGCCGAGCAGGGGCGGACGCTCGTCGTGGCGCCCGAGGATGCACTGAAGGAGATCGTCGCCGCGGCGGGGGCCGCCCCTGCCGATGGCCTCGCCGTGAGCCTGCCCAAGGACATGGAAACGCTCGTCGGGATGCTCGATGCCGATCGTCATCTGACGCTCTTCGGGTCGCCGCACTATCTCGTCCACGACGGCCGCCGGCTCCTCGCCGGCTCGCTGGCCCGCCTCGCCGATCCCCTGGCCGCCTTCTTCGGCGACGCGATCCGCGCCGCGGCGCTCTCGCTGCATTTCGGCGATAGCGCCTACGCGGAGCTCGACGCCGTCGCCACGGCCGACGCGCCCGCCAGCACGCTGGCCCCGGCCCTCAAGGCGGCGGTGTCGGCCGCGTCCGACGCCGTGGAGGAGTATTGCGTGGCGCTCGAGCCGGCCGCCTACGGCCGCAAGCTCGTGATGCGGCTGCCACAGATGATCCGCATGCTCGGCACGAACCTCCGCGCCGGTGCCGAGGCCAGGGGTGTCGTGGTCAACGCCTACCTGCCGCGGCACGCCACGCACAACCTCGCGCTCGCGACCGAGCTCGCTCTCGCCCAGGCGTCGGGCCGGGCCGGGCCCGCGCAGGCCCCGGGCTCGGCGGCCCCGCAGGACGCCCTCGGCAAGCTGCAGAAGAAGATGACGCTCACCTTCGTGAAGGACAACCTCGAACGGTCGATCCAGATCATCTCGGACGAGATCGGCGTGCCGATGGAGATCCTCGGCGGCGACCTGCAGCTCGAGGGCATCACGAAGAACCAGTCGTTCGGCCTCGACGAGCAGGACAAGACCGCCGAGGCGGTGCTGCGGGTGATCCTCGCCAAGGCGAACCCCGACGGGAAGCTCGTGTTCGTCGTGCGAAAGAAGGACGGCACGGAGAAGATCGAGATCACCACCCGCGCCGCCGCCCAGAAGCGTGGCGACACGCTGCCGGCGGGGCAGTAACATGCAGCCGTGGCGACGGTGTCAGGCTGCTCCATTTGAAGCTCTGCAGTCGATGCTCGTTCCGCGCCGCCGCAACCGCGATGCCTCGTCCCGGAGAGGTGAAGATGAAGATGTCTCTCGCGCTGGCTGGGCGTCGACGCCGGGCCGCGTCGTTCCTGGTCGTCGTGGGCTGCTGGTCGGCGGCCGCTTCGGCGCCGCGGGCCGCCGACGACCTAGTGGCTTCCGACTCGGAGTCATCCGACGGTGACGTCGCCGCCGACGGGAATGCGGATCCCGCCCCCGGGCGGGATCCGCTGGCGGCGGTGCTCGGCATCCTGGCCGAGAACCTCGGGCTGGGCTGGAAGGGCGACCGGCTGGAGATCGACGTTCACGCCCTCCATTCGGCCCTCTACGGCGAGGATTTCATTCGCGAGCGGGAGGCGGTGCATGCCACCGTCGAGCGGATACAGAAACTCGTGATCGACGAGGCGGTGGCCAACGGCCTGGCCCGCGACAAGGCGGAGGAACTGTTCGGCACCGTCCGCGCCAGGATCGCGCCCAGTGACGGGGAGCATCGCTGGCTTTTTCGCGAGCACGGGGACCAAGCGGGTTTGACCCAATACTTCGAGGAGATCACGGCGGCCAGGCTCCTCGAAAAGTCGTTCGAGCGCACCTTGATCACGGCCGGCAGGCTGAAGCTTCTGGACCCGGGCGGTGGTGGAAGCGGGAGCAGCCAGTCGGGTGACATGCGGGAGTGGCACATGTCCCGGTCGCCATTCCATGTTCACTGCCATAGCACACCGGGGTTCGCCGAGTGCACCTTGAAGTGCCTGGGCGCGAAGCACGAGATCCACTGGTTGAAGATCGGCTTCGCCGGGGAGGCGGGGCTGACCGTGTCGTGGCAGGGGGATGGCGACGTCCATGAGTCGGTGCGGCTCGTGCAGACGGAGAATCAGTTCCGTGTTCGGCACGTGCGCGAAGAAGAGATCCTCATCAAGCTCGAGGGTGAATCCTTCCGGGACTGCTGCCGGGTGAACGCCGATGTCGTGCGCCGCGAGTTCGTGCCGCTGCTGCGCCGCATCGGGATCGGTCCACCGGCGATGCCCGACGACGAGGGCGTGAAGGCGGAGGTGCTCTCGCGGCTGCGGAAGGCGGCGGGGGTCGCGGAGCGGAAAGCCGCCGAGGCGGACGAGAGTCTCGAGGCGGGCAAACACCGCCTCGCGCAGGCGGCAGCCGTGATCGACGCCTTCGGGCTCCTCGACGACGCGGCCTATCTCGCGGCGCTGAAGCCGGCCGCGGAGGAGGCCGACGGCCGGGCGATCGAGGCCCGGCTGGCGAAACTGGCCGCGCCCGCGGCGCCGTGACACGCGGTCAGTCGAGCACCAGCACCGCCACCGTCATGTAGAACACGATCCCGACGATGTCGACGATCGCCGACACGAAGGGGTTGCTCATCAGCGCCGGATCGAGCCCCAGCGAGCGGAAGAGCAGGGGCAGCGCCGAACCGACGAGCGTGCCCATCAGCACCACGCCCAGGATCGTGAGCGGGATCACGGCGGCGGCCGCGGCGGTCGGCGCGTAGGCCAGGGCCAGCAGATAGCCGGGGATCGCCAGCAGGCCGCCGAGCAGCAGGCCGAGGGCGAGCTCGCGGCGGAGGATCCGCGGCCAGTCGGTGAGCCGGCAGTCGCCGGTGGACAGCGCCGTGATCACGAGCGTCGCCGACTGGTTCCCGGAGTTGCCGCCGCTGGCGATCACCAGGGGGATGAAGGCCACGAGCCAGGCGTGCGGCGACCGCCATTTGGCGAGCACCATCGCCGTGACGGCGGCCGTCGCGAACAGGATCGCGAGCCACACGCCCCGCTTCCAGGTCATCGAGACGAGCGCCGCCTCCAGGTAGCTCTCGCCGAGCGGCTGGATGGCCGCGATCCGCTGGGCGTCATCGGTCGCCTCCTGACGGACGGCGTCGAGCACGTCGTCGTGGGTCACGATGCCCACGAGCCGGTTGCGATCGTCCACCACCGGGATGGCGATGAAGTCGAACCGCGCCAGCTTCTCCACCACCCTCTCCCGCGGCTCCTCGATCCGCACGCTGATCGGGTCGCGCTGCATGAGGTCGGCGACGATGGCCGTCGGCTTGGCGAGGATCAGGTCGCGGAGCGACACGAAGCCGAGCAGTTTCCGCTCGGCGTCGAGCACGTAGATGTAGTAGATCGACTCGCTGTCGGGGGCCTGGGAGCGGAGCCGCGTGATGGCCTCGCCGGCCGTGACGTCGGCCGGAAGCGAGGCGTACTCCGTCGTCATCAGGGAGCCGGCCGAGCCCTCCGGGCAGGAGAGGAGCATGCGAATGTCGTGCCGCTCCGCCTTGGCCACCAGCGGCAGGATCTCCTCGACGAGGTCGGGATCGAGTTCGCGGAGCAGGTCGTCGCGGTTGTCGGACGCCATCCATTCGATGAGCGGCCCGAGATGGGCGCGGTCGCCCGCCTTGACGAGCTCGACCTGCCGGGGCATCGGGTAGTACGGGAAGATCTCGGCTTGGCGCTCGACCGGCAGGGCGTCGAGCATCTGCCACAGCTCCCGATCGTCGAGCCCCTCCGAGAACTCGGCCACCGTGGCCGGGTGGAGTTCCTTGGCCACCTCGCGGAGGCCGGCCGTGTCGCCTTCGGCGAGCATCACCCGCAGTTCGGGAATCAGGATCGGGTTGGCGACGGACATGGCGGGCGCGGCGGTCGGGGAACGGGACCGGCCTATACTGCCGGACGTATGAAAACGATGGGTCAGTATGCCATGAACGATCGCGGAGGCGAACGCCGAAAGCCGTTCATGGCGGCCCTCGTCGTCGTCGCCGCGCTGATCACGGCCGGCGGTGCCGGCGCGGTCGCCGTGGCCGGCGATGCGGCGCGGGGCCGGGAGCATCTGCTCTCGCGGGCCTACCTGCCGGCCGATTTCGACCAGGAGGTGTTCGACGAGCTGTGGACGACTTGGGAGGAGCCGCTCAAGGCGCAGGCCGCGCGGGCGACCGTCGCCGAGCGGCGGCGGATGGCGATGGACCGCTACGGGCTCACGCCCCACCCGGACGACCCGTCGCGGTCGCTGCAGTACGTCGTCGGGGCCGCAGGCTCCTGGACGATGAGCTGCCTGGCCTGCCACCAGGGGCAGGTGCGGGGGGCGGCCATTCCCGGCGTGCCGAACTCCTCGTACGCCCTGGAGACGCTTACCGAAGAGGTGCGGGCCGTGAAGGTCCGGCAGCGGAAGACGTTCGGCCACATGGACCTTGGCTCGCTGCTCTTGCCGCTGGGGACGACCGTCGGCACGACCAACGCGGTGATCTTCGGCGTGGCCCTGATGCGGCATCGCGACGCGGACCTCGCGATCGTGCAGCGGCCGCCCCGCTTCGACCTCATGCACCACGACATGGACGCGCCCGCCTGGTGGCACTACCGCAAGCGCAAGAGCCTGTATGTCGACGGCTTCGCGGCCAAGGGGCACCGGGTGCTGATGCAGTTCCTGCTCGTCAAGGAGAACGGGCCGGAGAAGTTTCGCGAATGGGAAGACGAGTTTCGCGACATCGAAGCCTGGATCGCGTCGCTCGAGCCGCCGCGGTGGCCGGGGACGATCGACGCGGCGCTGGCGGAGCGGGGCAGGGGAGTGTTCGGTCGGCACTGTGCGGAGTGCCACGGCACGTATGGTCCCGACGGGTCGTATCCGGAGCGGCTCGTGCCGCTGGCGGAGGTCGCCACCGACCCGGTGCGGCTCCGGTCGCTGTCGCGGCAGGATCGCGCCGCCCTCAACGCCAGTTGGTTCGGCCACTTCGGTGCCGACAGGCAGGCGGCGGACGTCGACCTCGCCGCCCGCGAGGCCGGCGGTGGGTACGTGGCGCCGCCCCTCGACGGCGTGTGGGCCTCCGCGCCCTACCTGCACAACGGCTCGGTGCCGACCCTCTGGCACCTGCTCCATCCGGACGCGCGGCCCGTCGTCTGGCGGAGGACGGACACGGGCTACGACGACGATCGCGTGGGACTGGAGGTCGAGGAACTGGCCGACCTGCCGGCGGAGAAACTGCCGCCCGCCGAACGCCGGCGTCATTTCGACACGCGGAAGCCCGGCAAGTCGGCGGCGGGGCACGATTTTCCCGCCGCCCTCGACGCGGGGGAGAGGGCGGCCGTGCTTGAATACCTGAAGACGCTCTGACGCCGGCAGGCGGCACTCGGCCGGCGGAATCTGATACCTTGGTGCATCCAAATCGTCCTGCGGAGATCACCCCATGACCCAGTTCGAACGCGCCCGTGCCCATGAGATCACCCCCGAGATGAAGTTCGTCGCCACGCGCGAGGACCTTCCCGAGGAGTTGATCAGGAGCGAGGTGGCCCGCGGACGGATGGTGATCCCGGCCAACAAGGTTCATCTCTCCAAGCAGCTCGAGCCGATGGCCATCGGCATCGCCGCCCTCACCAAGATCAACGCCAACATCGGCAACTCGGCCGTCACCAGTGACGAGCAGACGGAGCTGGAAAAGCTCCACATGGCCGTCCATTACGGGGCCGACACAGTGATGGACCTCTCGACCGGCAAGGACATCGACGCGATCCGGCAGGCGATCATCGCCGCCTCTCCCGTGCCCATCGGCACGGTGCCGATCTACCAGATGCTCGAGGAGCTCGGCGGCGACATCGAGGACATGCGGCCGCAGCATTTCCTCGACATGTGCGAGAAGCAGGCCAGCCAGGGCGTGGACTACATGACCGTCCACGCCGGCCTGCTCCAGGAGCACCTCCACCTGACGATGCACCGGGTCACCGGCATCGTCAGCCGTGGCGGCTCGCTCATCGCCCGCTGGATGATGGCCCACCGCCAGCAAAACCCGCTGTATGCGCACTTCGAGGACCTGTGCGACATCTTCCGGGAATACGACGTCACCTGGAGCCTGGGCGACGGCCTGCGGCCCGGCAGCATCGCCGACGCCAGCGACGAGGCCCAGTTCGCTGAACTGCACGTCCTCGGCGAGCTCACCCGTCGCGCCTGGGCGAAGGGCTGCCAGGTGATGGTCGAGGGGCCGGGACACGTGCCGATGGACCAGATCGACATGAACGTCAAGCGGCAGATGGAGGAGTGCGACGAGGCGCCCTTCTACGTGCTCGGGCCGCTCGTCACCGACATCGCCCCGGGCTACGACCACATCACGAGCGCGATCGGCGCGGCTCTCGCCGGCTGGAGCGGCGCGGCGATGCTCTGCTACGTGACGCCCAAGGAGCACCTCGGCCTGCCCGACGCGGAGGACGTGAAGCAGGGGGTGATCGCCTACAAGATCGCGGCCCATGCCGCCGACCTGGCCCGGCACCGCAAGAACGCCCGCGTTCGCGACGACGCGCTCTCGCGGGCCCGGTTCAATTTCGACTGGAACGAGCAGTTCCGGCTGGCCCTCGACCCGGAGACCGCCCGGAAGTACCACGACCAGACGCTGCCGCAGGAGACCTTCAAGAGCGCCCACTTCTGCAGCATGTGCGGCCCGAAGTATTGCTCGATGAAGATCTCGCAGGAGATCCGCGAGATGGCGGCGGCGGAGGCTGCCTCCAGCGGACCGCTCCCGGTGATCCAGGCCGGCTCCTGAAGCCGGATGGAGCGGCGGTCTCCGACCGTCGATGTGCAAGTTGTAGCGGCGGTCTCCGACCGTCGATGTGCAAGTTGTAGCGGCGGTCTCCGACCGTCGTGCCCTCGGGTCCCATTCATTCGACGGTCAGAGACCGCCGCTACATGCCCACCGGCTACTTGCGGCTCCAGCCGGTGCCATCGGCGCGGTCCTCCAGCACGATGCCCGCCGCGGTGAGCTTGTTCCGCACCAGGTCCGCGGTCGCGAAGTCCTTCGCCTTGCGGGCGTTCGCCCGGATCTCGATGACGAGGTCCATGAGCTGTGCCACGAGCGCCTCGTCGGCGCCGCCGGCGGCCGGCCGCGGCCGCTGGAGAAACAGGCCGAGCACCCCGGTGAGTTCGCGGAGCACGAGCAGCATCGCGTCGAGCGTGGCCAGTTCGGCGGCCGGCTTCTTGGCCTCCAGGCCGTTCTGGTCGATGAACTTGTTGACCACGCGGACGAAGTCGAAGAGCGTCGCCATCGCGATCGCCGTGTTGAAGTCGTCGTCCATCGCCGCGAGGAACTTCGCCCGCAGCGCCGTGACCTCGTCGCCCGCCGCCGCCACCGCGGCGTCGCCTGCCCGCCTGTCGCGGCCGGGCAGGTCGAAGAACGCCCGGCCCGTGATCCGCTCGTAGCGGGCGAAGAGCCGTTCGAAGGCCTCCATCGCCCGGGCGCTCTCGCCGAGCGGCTCCTCGCCGAAATGGATCGGGGAGCGGTAGTGCGTGGAGAGGAGGAGCACGCGGATCACTTCGGGCCGGTGGCGGGCCAACAGATTCTTGAAGGGCTCGGCGCCGGTCGATTTCGAGATCTTCGTGGCGGCCTGGGCGGCGGCGTCTTCCGCGGAGCCCTCGCTGCCGCGTGGCCGCCCGCCCACCTTGCCGGCGGCGCCGGCCGCCTGCATCAGGCCGTTGTGCATCCAGTAGGTCGCCATCGGGCAGTCGTGGAGCGACTCGCTCTGGGCGATCTCGTTCTCGTGGTGCGGGAACACGAGGTCGAGGCCGCCGCCGTGGATGTCGAAGTGCGGTCCGAGGATCGCCTTGCTCATCGCCGAGCACTCGATGTGCCAGCCCGGCCGGCCCGGCCCCCAGGGGCTGTCCCACGCCGGCTCGCCCGGTTTGGCCTTCTTCCAGAGGGCGAAGTCGGCGGCCGACCGCTTGCGCTCCGCCGTCGACCCGCCCTCGCCCTGGGTCTGCTCGACGGAGCGATTGGTGAGCTTGCCGTAGTCGGCGTCGCGGGTGACGTCGAAGTACACGTCGCCGTCGCTGGCGTAGGCCATGCCCTTGGCGATCAGTCCCTCGATGAAGGTGATGATCGTGCCGATGTGCTCGGTGGCCTTCGGCATCGCGTCGATGCCGGTCACGCCCAGGGTGGCGAGGTTCTCCAGGTAGTCGGCCGTCATCTCCTCGGCCAGTTTCGCCATCGTCGTGCCGCGGGCCGTGCTCTCGGCGATGATCTTGTCGTCCACGTCGGTGACGTTCACCACCCAGGTAACCTTCCAGCCCGAATAGGCGAGGTGCCGCTTGACCGTGTCGAAGATCACCGGCCCGACCATGTGGCCGATGTGGCTCGGCTTGTAGACCGTCGGGCCGCAGAGGTACATCCCCACGTGCCCGGGCTTCACCGTCTCGAGCGGCGTCTTCTTCCGCGAGAGGGTGCTGTAGATCTCGATCCGCGGCAGGTCGCCGCCGGCTGCATCCGCCATCTGGCCGTTTTCTCCTTCAGGGTGCCGATACCAGCTCATTCGGCCCGCACTGGCGGGCGCCGGCTCGGGGGCGGCAAAAGTCTCCTCGCTGTGGCCGCGGCGGCCACACGCTCGTCGAGCGTTCGCCGACCCCCTCGCCTCCATCCATGGCTGTTCATACCGCTGTGATTCGATCCTACCGTTCGATGAGGGCGACGCACTCCGCGGCGATCGCCTGCTCGTCACCGATCGGCCCGACCGATTCGCCCGTCTTGGCCTTGAGCCACACGGCCGACTCGTCCACGCCGAGCACCTCCGCGATCCGCTTCCGCATCGCGGGCCGGTGCGGGAGGATTTTGGGCCGCTGGGCGAAAATCACGCAATCCAGATTCACCAGCCGCCAGCCGGCGGCCAGCACCCGATCCATCGCGGCCCGCAGCATGAGGGCGGAATCCCGGCCGCGATTGGCCGGGTCGGTGTCGGGAAACAGTTCGCCGATGTCGCCCAGGGCCGCGGCGCCCAGGAGCGCGTCGGTGATTGCGTGGAGGAGCACGTCGGCGTCGCTGTGGCCCACGGCCTGCCGGTCGTGGGCGATCGTGATCCCGCCGAGCATCAGGCCGTTGCCCGGCGCGAGCCGGTGCGTATCGTGTCCGAGGCCGATGCGAAACATGCCCGTGAGTCTCCCGGGGAAAAGAGCCGCATCGTTTTCACCTATACTCGCCCCATGCACAACTCCGCCGCGAATCAGCATTCGATCACGCCGGCGGAGGCGCCCGTGATCGCCGTCTCCGGGCTGGCGAAGGAGTACCGCGTCTACGACAAGCCGGAGGGGCTGCTGGCGAGCGTCCGCGGCCTGTTTCACCGCACGAGTCGCGTCGTCGAGGCGCTGCGGGGCGTCGATCTGGAGGTCGGTCGCGGGGAGTTCGTCGCCCTGCTCGGGCCCAACGGCGCCGGCAAGACGACGTTTCTCAAGCTGCTCTCGGGGATCATCACGCCCACGCGGGGCACGGCGCGGGTGCTCGGCCACGTGCCCTGGGAGCGGGCCGACGACTTCCGCCGCCGCTTCGCCCTGGTGATGGGGCAGCGGAACCAGTTGTGGTGGGATCTGCCCGCCGCGGAGAGCTTCCGGCTCCACCAGGAGATCTATCGCATCGACCCGGCCCGCTTCGCGCGGGTGCGCGACGAGCTCGTGGAGATGCTCGGGGTGAAGCGGCTGATCCTCCGGCCCGTTCGCGATCTGTCGCTCGGCGAGCGGATGAAGCTGGAACTCGTGGCCGCCCTGCTCCACGAGCCCGAGGTGCTGTTTCTCGACGAGCCGACGATCGGCCTCGACGTGGTCGCTCAGCACACGATCCACGAGTTCCTCCGCAACGTGCAGACGGAGCGGCGGGTGACGGTGATCCTCACCACCCACTACATGAAGGACGTGGCCGCGCTCTGCGAGCGGCTCGTGGTGATCACGCACGGCGACATCCTCTACGACGGCTCCCTGGCCGGCGTCGTGGACCGGTTCACGACCCACAAGATCGTGACCCTCGACTTCGACGAGCCGCCCGACCGCGAGCGGCTGGAGCGGTGCGGGTTTCCCTGCGAGATCCGCGGGCCGCAGGCGGTGCTGCGGATCGATCGCACGCGAATCGCCGACGTGCTGCCCGAACTGCTGCGGGGGAACGGCGTGCGCGACGTCTCGGTCGAGGACGTGCCGCTGGAGGAGATCGTCGCGGGCCTGTTCCGCTCCGCCGACCGCCGCGCCGATGTCGCCGTGGAGGCGACGCGATGACCGCCCCGGCCGCACGCCCCCGCATGCTCCACGGCCTCCGGGTCTGGTGGACGATGCTCGCCATCAGCCTCGAGGAGCGGCTCGCCTACCGGGGCGATTTCATGCTCGGCACGGCGATGCGGTTCCTGCCGATCGTCACGCAAGTCTTCCTGTGGACGGCCGTGTTCGCCGCCACGAGCCGGCCCGACATCGCCGGCTATTCGCGGAACGACATCGTCGCCTACTACCTGATGACGATGGTCACGCGGGCGTTCTCCAGCATGCCCGGGCTGGCCGGCGGGATCTCGCGGAGCATCCGCGACGGCTCGATCAAGAAATACCTCGTGCAGCCGGTGGACTACGTCGCCTTCCTGCTCGCCGCCCGCGTCGCCCACAAGCTCGTCTACTACGCCGTGGCGATCCTTCCCTTCGCGGCGGTGTTCTGGCTGTGCCGCGGCTACTTCCCGCCGGCGCCCGACGCCGCCACGATCGCCGCCTTTCTGGCGTCGCTCGTGCTCTCGTTCCTGCTCGGCTTCTTCATGGAGGCCACGCTCGGGATGCTCGGCTTCTGGGTGCTCGAAACCTCGAGCATCGTGTTCGCCTACATGCTCGTGCAGTACCTGCTCTCGGGCCACATGTTCCCCATCGACATGCTCGCCGGCATCCCCACCGGGATCGGCGGCGTGAGCGTGGCCGACGTCGTCCGCTGGCTGCCCTTCGAGTTCACGGCCTACTTTCCGGCGGCCGTGTGGCTGGGCAAGGTGCAGGGCGCGGCGCTCGTTCGCGGCCTGGCGATCGAAGCGGCCTGGGTCGTGATCATGGCCGTCGCCTGCCGCCTGGCCTGGCGGCGCGGCACGCGGCGCTACGCCGCCTACGGCGGGTGATGGCCGCGGCCGGACTCCCTGGCGCCGAAGGCTGCCGGGTGGCTGTCGTGGCGGCGCCGATTATGATGGCGACATGGTCGCATCGAGCACGCATGCCCGTCCGCGGACGGCTTTCGAGGAACGGTATCTGGAGGAGGCGCGACGGATTTGCCTCGCGGCGGTTCCCGATCCGCGGTACGAGATTTTCCTGTTCGGCTCCCGTGCCCGAGGCCATTGCGAGCACTCCAGCGACCTTGACATCGGCATCAGCGGCCCCGAGCCGCTGCCCGGCGGCGTTTCCCGGCTGGTGAACCTGCTGTTGGAATCGGACGTCCCCTGGCGGCCGCAGGTGGTCGATTTTTCGCTCGTCGCCGACGATGCATTCCGACGGCATGCCTTCGAGGGCCGGGAACTATGGCGGGCGGGACGTTAGGCCGCGAGAATCTCCGCCGGGCCCTCGACGGCTTTTCGCGTGCGCTCGCGATCGACGGCACGGCCTACCCGGAGTTCGTCCGCGACGTCATCGACAACGGCCGGATCCAGAAGTTCGAGTATTGCTGCGAACTGTTCTGGAAGCACCTGCGCGGCTGCCTGCTCGACGAGGGGCTCGATGTGCCGAACAGCCCCCGGGCGGCGATCAAGGCGGGTCTCGACCGCGGCTTCGTCGCGGAAGTCGATTATCAGGCCGCCCTCGACCTGATAGCCGACCGCAACACGTGCAGCCATGTCTACCGCCAGTCGTTGATCCCGACGATCCTCGCCCGGCTCCCCGACCATTGCCGCACGATGCAGGCGGTGGTCGCCCGCCTGCCGTAGCTGCACGGCGTGGACCACACGGACATGCAAGGCAACTCTCCGTTCCATGTTTCCATAGCCGCGAGCGCCCTGGCGGCGG
Source organism: Pirellulales bacterium (assembly GCA_044358905.1). Taxonomy (GTDB): domain Bacteria; phylum Planctomycetota; class Planctomycetia; order Pirellulales; family UBA1268; genus QWPN01. Next base: position 11,868 of record JBIKND010000117.1, read on the forward strand.
CGTCGAGCGTGGTCAGGCCGTCGAGCACGAGCCGACCGGTGCCATAGCCCGACAGCGCATCGCGCGACTCCTGCCAGCGATCTCGACATCGGCTATTACCTCACGACCCCCGGGGCGTTGCCGATAGCCGAGGAATGCTGTTGGCGGATCGCCTGTCGCGGCGGCTGGGCGTGGAAGTAGACCTGCGGAATCTCGG
>JBIKND010000012.1:0-38078 GCA_044358905.1 Pirellulales bacterium
CCCCTTGCTCGACACCCCGAACCGGCCGACCCAATCCTGCAGCACACGCCCGCCCGCCCGCGCGGCGGCTTCACAGACGGCGAGCGGATCGGCGGATGGGAGCGGAGTCATGGTCGTGTCGTGGACGCGGGGAGTTGCACCAGTGACGGCGATTGCCGACCCGTCCATCGTAGCCGATTCGATCTCGCTACAATCGGCGTCCCGTTCGCGAACCGCGGAGTTGCAGACCATGCCGAGCACCGTATCCCATGCCCCCGCATGGACCATCGTCGATCGGACCGCCGCTGCGGCCGCCGGCGTACGGCTCGATCTCGACGCCCCGGCTCGCGGCCTCGTGCTGCCGACGGGCGACTCGCTTCTCGGCATCGACTTCCGCACTCCCTGTCGGGCCGGCGACCACTGGATGCGCGGCGACGACCTGATCGCGGTCTACGAGCCGGCCGACGCGCGGCGGCTGCGGGCCACGGCGATGTGGCGGCCGTTCCACGTTTCGGCGGCGGCCGCCTGCACGGCCTGGGAACTCACGCTCTCGGCGCAGACGGCGCTCGTGCAGAGCGACTCGGCGCTGGCCGTGACCGCCGATGTGGCCGGCGGGGATGTGCGTTGGAACCGCGACGCCGCCGGCACGACTTGGGCCGGTGGTGACGAGCCGCCGGCAGAGGCGACGTGCCTCCTGCTGCGGTGCCGCACCGCGGCCTCCGCCCCGGTGATCCTCATCGCGGCGCATCCGGCGGACGCGCGGCGACCCCTCTTCCGCCGCACCGCTGGTGGCCGCGTGGAAGTCGCCTGCTGGCTGTTTTCCTCCGCGATCGAGAAGGGGGTGCTGCTCCGCGGCCGCGTGCTCGCCGCGGTCGGCCCTGCCAAGGACGCCGAGGCCTGGGCCGCCACGCTGCTGTCGGCCTTCGCCGCTGCGCCGCCACCCTTGACGGCGTAACGCGGCGTCTGCCCGGGAAAAAGCCGGGGGCCACGCGGCGTTGCGGGGGGGCTTTTTTCGGCTGGCGGCATTCGGCCAAGTGCCGTTACATTGCCCCCATCTTTCCCTGATTCCCGGCCACGGATCGGCACGGGGGCGCCGCGGCGACCCGCCGGAGTCGGTGCGCGGCCTGCCGGCTTGCCCGGCCACACGGAGGTGTCGCCATGGCCGATCTCGTCTTCGCCTTCGACCCGGCGATCGACCGACCGCTCCCCGTGCCGGAAGACGCGCCACCGGCCGTGGCCGAGACGATTGCCGCAGCGGCACGGGAGGCGCTCGGCGCCGCGGCGACCTTCGCCCGCACGTCCCGCGCGGCGGCACTCGTGATCTGCGGCCGGCTGCTCGACCCGACCCGGGCGAGCCCCGCCCAGGCGGCGGCCCTGCGCACGATGGTCGCCGACCTCGCCGTCAGCGGCTGCCGCACGGTGTACGTCGCCGACGACATGTCCGCATGCCATGCGATCTCCCGAATGCTCGGCGAGCCGGCGGGCCTGCATTTCGTAACGCCGCTGGCCCCGCTCGAACTCGACGTCCACGGACTGCTCGTGGAGATCGCCTCCGCGCACGGCCCAGCCGCCGGCGCGGCCGCGGGTGACCATGAAGGGCCGGCGCCGCTCCACCGCCGCATCGTCGTCGGCTGGGACACGTCCCTCTGGCAGGCCGAACGCTGGGAGGTGCCCGCCGCCGCGGCGCCGCACGAGCCCATCCATCCTGCGCTCGCGGCCGAGACGGCGCGTCACGTTCCCGCGACGGTCACGCCGGCGGCCTTCGCCGCGGCCGCGGCCGCGTCACCCATCTGGTCGCATCCCGGCACGTTCTGGATCTGGGGTTCGCGGCGCGCGCAGCACCTGCCCGCGGGCCTGCATCACCTGCCCGCGCTGCAGGCACGATCCGGCCACGAAGCGAGCCCCGGCGGATGCTGTGGCCTCACGCTCGTGCACCGCGACGCCGGGGGCCCCGGATCGCTCGCCGCCCCGCACACCGACTGGCGGGCCAGTTGGCAGGAGACTCCCACCCACCGCGTCGCCTGGCGGACGGTGGCGGTCGAGTCGGCGGCCGGCGGCGACGAGGAACTGGCGACCGCGATCTGGTCGGCGCTCGAGGCTCTGCCGGCCTCGGGCCATGCCGCCGTCGAAATCGTCCGCTGCTCGATCGAGTGCGGCACGAGCGTGGCCCGGCGGGTGCGGGTGGCGGAGATCGCCGCCGAGACGCTGGCCCGCGTGCGGCAGCTCTACGACGCCAAGACCTTCCGCATCTGGTGCCGCGAGCTCATCGCCGATCCGGGCGAGTCGCTCGCGCCGCTGGGACACGCCCGCTCGGGGAGCCGGCCTGGCACCACCACCTCATTCTCGTCGGCGCTCGCCGACATCGTGTCTGTGCTCGAGCAGTCGCCCGCGCCCGTCATCCCGCCCGACATGGCCCGTGAGGCCGGCTGGCTGGCGCTCGAACTCGTCGAATCAACCTGACCCGATCCCGACCTCGTCCCTCGCCGCACCAGCGGAGGCCCCATGTTCATCGACCGGATCGACGCCGAAAAGTTCGGCGCCCTGACGCGCGTCACCATCGACCGGCTCGGGCCGGGCGTGCAGGTGCTCTATGGCACCAACGAGACCGGGAAGACGACGCTGCTGGAGTTCGTCCGCGCCGTGTTCTTCGGCTTCGAGGGACTGTTTCGCCGGGGCGTGCTCGACCCGCGGGTCACCTGCGCGGGGCGGCTCCTGGTCCGCAGCGGGCCGGAGCGGAGCCTGATCTCCATCGAGCGACGGCACGAGGGGCCGCAGATCGCCGGCCTCACGCGCGAGAGCTACGCGGACGACATCGTGGGCCTGGGCGGAGATCACGGCGACCTGATCGAGATCGCCGACATCGACCCGCGGAGCGAGGGCAACCGCCACCGCGTCTACCTCCAGGACCTCGTCGGCGGCATCGATGAAACCGCCTTCACGAGCGTCATGGCATTCGGCCTCGACGAGCTGCACGAACTCCGGACACTCGAGCCGGAGGGCTGCGGCAGCCGGCTCTACGAGCTCGCCAGCGGCCTCGATCGCTCGAAGGTGGCCCGCGTGCTCGGCCACCTCCGTGATGCGATCGGAAGGCTCGACTCGACCGACCCGGCGGTGTCGCCGATCCGGGCGCTGGAGGCGCGGCGGCAGGAGGCGCTCGACCGGCTGGCGGCGCTCGACGCCCCGGCGGTCGCGGCCGGCGGCCTGTGGGCGGAACTCGCCCATCTCGACGCCGAGATCCGCGCCATCGAGACGCGGATCAACGCGGCGCTGCACGACGAGGCGGTGGTGCGTGGTGTGCTGCCGCTGGAGGGACTGCATGCCGCGTGGCGCACCACCGCCGCCCGGCTGACGGCCCTCGAGTCGGCGCCGCTGCTCCACCCCGACCGCGATGCGTGGCGGTACGCGGCCCGGAGGCTGAAGCGTTTCGAACGTCGCGCGGCCCTGCGCAAGAAACGGCGCGGCAAGCTGGCCCGTCTGCTCCGCGAGCTGCCCGGCGAGACCGCCGTCTGGCGGCACCGCGCCGCCGTGGCCGCGCTGTGCGAGGAGCTGCCGCGGCTCGAGCGGCTCGCCTCCGACGTGGCCCGGGCGGAGGCCCACGCCCGGCTCGCGGCCCGCCGCTTCGGCGAGCAGGTGGGCATCGCGGGCCTGACCCGCGTGGTGCCGATCGCGCCGGCCCTTCACGACGCCGACGCGCTCCCCGACGTGCTCCTTCCGGAGGGCTTCGCGCTCTCCTTCGGCCCGCTCCGTGCCCGCGCCCGCGAATGCGCCCGCGCCTCCCGCGAGGTGGCCGAAGCGAAAAAGGCGCTCGCCGCGGCCCGCCGCGACCACGACGACACCCGCGGCTCGGTGAAAGGCGCGGGCTCCGCACTGGGCGGCCTGACGATCGCCGCGGCGATCGAGCAGGCGAGCGACAAGGTGACCACGCTCCGCAAACGGATCACGGCCGGCGAGCAGCTCGCCGAACTCGATCGTTCGGTGGTGAGCCTGGAACGCGAGGTGGCCGCGAGCGTCGAGGGGCAGTTGCTCCCGATTCCCTGGCTCGTCGCGTTGGGCGCCCTGTTCGTCACCGGGGCGGGCATGCTGCTCTCCGGCCTGCTGCTGCCCGCCGACGTGACCGGGTCGCTCGCCTACGCGCTGGCCGCGCTCGGCCTGGCGGGCACCGGCCTGGCGTCGGTCACGACCTGGTCGCTCGACCGGACCGCCGCCGCGCGGCTCGACACGGCCCGCCGCCAGTACGACATGGCCAAGAAGCAACGCGAGGAACTGCTCGCCCAGTGCGGCCTGCTCGACCGCAAGATCCCCGCCGACGCCATCAACACGCTCGATCGGCGGCTCGCCGTGGCCCAGGCCGACCTCGACCGCCTCGAGGAACTCGCCGCCCGCGAGGGCTCCGTGCATCTCCTCGGCGACAAGGTGACCGTGGCCGAGCAGGCGCTGAAGCGGGCTCTCGACGAGCGTCGCGCCGCCCGCGGCCGCTGGCGGCGGGCCCTCGAGCACCGCGGCCTGCCGCCCACGCTGTCGCCCCGCGAGGTGCGTCAGATCGCCACGCATCGCCACACGCTGCTCACCCTCGACGACGACCGCCGCCGGCTCTCGGAGGAGGCCCGGCACAAGCACGAGGAACTGGCCGCGGCCGGCAAGCGGATCGATGAACTGATGGTGGAATGTGAACTCGTGCCCGAGTCCACGCCCCTCGACCACCTCAAGCTCCTGCAGGAGCGGCTCGATGTGGAGAAGGCCGCGATCCGCCGGCGCGGCACGCTCACGCGGCGGCTGGAGGCGGCCCGCCGCCGCCATCGCGACGCCGTGCGGCAGGTGAAGGTCGCGGAGCGGGCCGTGCGCGAGTTTTTCACGCGCTGGGGCGTGGCCACCGAGAAGGATTTCCTGGCGAAGGTGGATCGCCGCCCCGAATACGAGCAGGCTCGTCGCGATGCGGAGATGGCCGAGACGGCCTGGCTCGACGCACGCCGGCGGACGACCGAGCCGGCAGACGTCGAAGCCTGGCTGGCCGACACCGCGCTGCCGCTCGAGCAACGGCTCGCCGACGCCTCCGCCATCACGGCGCGGCAGCGATCCGCGCTCGCCGCCGCCCAGGACCGCCGCCGGGCCGTGGCCGCCCGCGTCGACGCCGCGGCCAAGGACCGTTGCACGGAAAGCCTGCAGGCCGAACTGGCCGACGTCGAGGAGCGGCTCGGCCAGCAGCTCGATCGGCGCCGCGTGCTCGAACGGGCGCGGATCCTCCTGGAGGAGACCCGGGCCGCGGTGGCCCGCGACCACCAGCCGCCGGTGCTCCGCGAGGCCTCCCGCTGGCTGGCCCGGCTCACCGAAGGCCGCTACGCCTCGATCACCACGGCGATCGACGAGGCCCGGCTCGAGGTGCATGACGCCGACGGCGCCATCTGGAATCCCGAGCGGCTCAGCCGCGGCACGCGGGAGCAGGTGTTCCTGGCCCTGCGGCTGGCCTTGATCCGCGACCTCGGTCGGCACGACGTCAGCCTGCCGATCGTGATGGACGACGCCCTGGTCAACTTCGACGACGCCCGGGCCCGGTCGGCGGCCCGCGTGCTCGTCGAGTTCATCGCCGAGCAGGCGTCGGACCGGCAGATGCTCGTGCTCACCTGCCATGAGCACGTCGCGAAGACGTTTCACGAGGCCGGGGCCCACGTGCGGTCGTTCTCCGACCCCCGGCCGATCTGGGGCCGCGAGCCGGCGTCGCGGCCCCCGCGCGTGGCCGTGCGGCCGGAGCCCGCTCCGGTCGTCATCGAACCCGTCGCCGCCCCCGAGCCGATCGTCGCCATGGTCCCCGCGCCGCCTGCAAACGACGGCGACCTCTGGCCCGCCGAGGCGTTTTTCTTCGGCGGCGAGGCTGCGCCATCAGCCGCCCGGGCAGCGCCTCGCCGTGCTGCGAGTCGCGGCGGCCGCCGACGCCGTTAGATCGCATCTCGTTTTGCTGCAGCCACGAGTTGGCAGTTTGCGCGAGGGAGGCGAGGGGGTCGGCGAACGCTCGACGAGCGTGGGGCGTATCCTCGCCCCAGCGACAATCTGAAAGACCGCGCAGCGGCGACTTTTGCCGCCCCCGCGTTGGTGCTGCTGCACCAAAGTCGGATGTTTACGCCCGCACGTAGCCGCGCTGCACGCCCTCGATGTAGCGCTGCCGCATCGAGCCGAGCAGCATGCCGAGGTAGGCGTTGGCGCCGAGCGACAGAAACAGCGCGATCAGGCTGCCGATCAGCCATGGCCACGGACGTTCGACCTTGGCCGCCGTCGCGAGCGGCTGGGCATCGACCAGCGTGGCCACCGGAGCCGCCGTGGCCATCACCGGCGCCGGCCGCCGCGGCCGCTTGGACGCCTCGATCACCGACCGCTCCACCGCCGGCGGCCAGTTGTCGGCCACGTAGATCTTGACGCGACGCACGTCCCGGGCGTCGTCCGGCACGTCGCTGGTGAACTGATACGGACTGGCGTTGCGCACGAGGTCGGGCTCGACCCGCACGAGGTACTCGCCGCCGCCGTCGTCCTGCGGCACGTAGGCCGCCTCGATACCCGTCGCCAGCAACCCGGCGAACAGCAGCATGCATTCAACGATCATAAATCACTCCCTCTGCGGCATCGCGAACCGTCACGATTTCACCTTCCCATCGCCCTTCCGTGCAACTCCGCCCTCGGGCGAGGGCGCTTCGCCGGCCCAGGTCCCGTGTTTTCCGGCCCCGGAAGCGGTTTCCATCGCCCGGGCCGTGCCTCCCGACAGGCTGTCGATTTCCAACTGCAGCATGGAGAGGGCCGCCTGGAGGAAGGCCACCGCGATCGGTCCGACGAAGATCCCGATCGGCCCCAGCGCCCCCACGCCGCCGAGCACGCTGAGCAGCGCCAGCAGCGGGTGGAGCTTCGACTGCCCGTGCAGGACGATCGGCTTGATGATGTTGTCCACCGTGGAGACCACGCACAGCCCCCAGAGCGCGAGGCCCGCCGCGGCCCACGTGTTCTGCACGAAGAACAGCAGGTAGAGGCTCGCCGCACCCCACACGGCCGCCGCGCCGACGAAGGGCACGAGGGCCCCGAAGAACGTCAGCAGCGTGAGGAGAAACACGTTGCCGAGGCCGACGAACGAGAATCCGAACCCCGCCAGCACGGCCTGGACGATCGCGGCGAGCAGCGTGGAACTCACCACCGCGCGACTCACCTCCTCGAACTCGCGGAGCAGCTGCCACTGGTATCGCACGTCGAGCGGCACCAGCCGCATCACCGCCTCGAGCATGCGGCGGCCGTCCGCCAGGAAGTAGAAGAGGCTGACCGTCATCACGATCAGACCGATCAGCAGCTTGGCGACCGCGACGGGCGCCCGTGCGGCGATCGGGCCGATCCACTCCTCGGCCAGTTTCTTGAGCTCCGCGTTCACGCTCTCGGCCGTGATGTGGAGGCTGGTGGCTTCGTTGAAACTCGCCACCAGCCCGTCGAGCACCTTCGGGTCGAGCCGCATGCCGTCGGGGCTGCGGAGCATCGCCGCGGCGTCGCCGCCGGCGCGGACGACCAGCAGCGTGAGCGGCACCAGCACGATGAGGAGCACGAAGGCCGTCGTCAGGCCGGCCGCCGCCCATTCGGGTATCTGGAACCGCTCCCGCAGCCACCGGTGCAGGGGCCCGAAGATCACAACCAGCATGGCCGCCAGGAGCAGCGGCAGGAGAAAGCCCGACATCACCCGCAGCGAAAGCAGGCCGAACACGGCCACGAGGCCGAGGATCACGCCGAACGACACCAATCTCGTCATGCAGGCTTTCCCGTCGCGGCACCGGTGCGGTTCCGCGGCGGCAAGTCTACGCGGCCGCGACGAACGGCGTCAGCCGGCGGCCTGCCCCGCGTGTGGCGGCCCGTGCCTGCACCGCCGGTCAGCCGGTCTCCGCGGGCCAGTACCCGGGCACCGGCGCCTCGGCCACGATCTCCCCGCCGCCGTCCGGGTCGAGATACCGAATCCGCTCCGCGTGGAGCGCGATCGGCGGCTCGCGAACGGCACCGTCCGCCACGCCCGACCAGAGCGTGTCGGCGGCCGGGTCGTATGCGCGGTCGCCCACGATCGGCAGCCCGCGTGCCGCCGCCTGGAGACGGAGCTGGTGCATGCGGCCGGTGAGCGGTTCGAGCCGCAGCAGCAGCCTCCCATGGCCTCCCGCGTGCGGCACCCGCGCGAGGAGCCGGGCCCGCGTGACCGCCTCACGGGCCTGCGGCGAGTCGGCCGCGGCCAGCCGGGCGCGGGCTTCCTCGGGAACCTTCTCGACGAAGTCTCGCCATTCGACCGGCTCGGCAGCGATCCCCGCCGGACCGCGCGGCTCGACGAGCGCCCGATACTCCTTGCCGACCTCGCGGCGCTCGAACTGCCGGGAGAGCTTCCGCGCCGCCCGCGGAGTCGCCGTCATGAGCAAGACACCCGACACGGCCCGGTCGAGACGGTGCGGCACGCCCACGTATCCACGGCCGGTCGCCCCGTGCAGGAGCCGGCGGAGCCACGATTCCACCGACTCGATGCCCGGCGGCGCCTGGGTCGCGAGGCCCGCGGGCTTCGCCACGGCCAGCACACCGGAGCGTTCATAGAGAAGCGTGGGAGCGTTCATGGAGCAGCATTCTGCCGTGCGTCGACCGGGCTGGCGTCCCCGCTCAGCAGGGCCCCTGCCGGGAGGTGTGAGGCAAGCCCAAAAGTGGTAACCTCCTTCGGCCAGCCGGCGGAGGTGCCGCCGATCCGGATTGCGAAGGAGCAGGATACTATCGCATGGCCATCACGGTGTTGATCGCGGACGACCACGAGATCGTCCGCCACGGACTCGTCAGCGTGTTCAAGAACTCGGACGTGCACGTCGTCGGTGAGGCGACGACGGGGGACGAGGCCGTGCGGTTCGCCCGCCGGCACAAGCCCGACGTCATCCTGCTCGACGTGCGGTTCGGGGCCAAAGACGGCCTCGACGCCATCAAGCGGATTCGCTCCGCCGCTCCGAACACCAGGGTGATCGCCTTCTCCGCTTTCGATAACCCGACCTACGTGGCCCGGGCAGTTTCGGCCGGGGCGCACGACTATCTCCTCAAGACGGCCACGCGAACGGAACTGATCAATGCGGTGAGCGACGCGGCTGCCGGGGCCGCACCCACCCGGGCCGGCGAACTGCGGCGCGTCGCCACGTCGATGGCCAACAAGGAACTGCCGGCCGACACCGACGTGCCGCTCACGCCACGGGAGACGCAGGTGCTGCGACTCGTGGCCATGGGGCTCTCGAACCGCGAGATCGGAGACGCCCTCGAGATCAGCATCGAGACCGTGAAGGAGCACGTGCAAAACCTGCTTCGCAAGGTCGAACTCAACGATCGCACGCAGGCCGCCGTCTGGGCCATCCGGCACGGGCTCGCCTGACACCCCCCACGAGGGTTGAAGTGGCGGGACCGGCGATCGAGTGCTACTATTTCCGAGTGTGAACGCCCCGCCGATCGGCCGCTTCGCGGTCCGCGATCTCCGCCCATCAGGCTGGTGATCGGCGACGCGGGTAACCCCGAGGAAAGAGTTCCATGGGTTGCTCGAAGCCCTGGCACGCCCGGCTCCGTGGGGCAGCAACCGCATGTTTTCTTCTCCCTGGAGCCGTGGCGGCCCAGGCGGCCTCCGGCGATGCGGCGGCGGTCGATTTCAACCGTGACATCCGACCGATCCTGGCGGAGAACTGCTTCTATTGCCACGGCCAGGATCCGGCCAAGCGGGAGGCCGGGCTGCGGCTCGACGATCGAGACGCCGCCGTCGAGGCCCGGGCCATCGTGCCCGGCGATCCCGGGGCGAGCACGATGCTGGAGCGGATCCACTCGACGGATCCTGACGTCCAGATGCCGCCCCCCGACTCGAATCGGCGGCTCTCCGACGCGCAGAAGAGCCTGCTCGACCGGTGGATCAAGGCCGGGGCGGCGTACCAACCGCACTGGGCCTTCAACCCGCCGGCGCGGCCCCGGCCTCCGGCGGTGCAGCAGGAGGGGTGGGTGCGCAACGACGTCGATCGGTTCGTGCTCGCGGCGATCGAGCAGGCGGGTCTGGCTCCGTCTCCCGAGGCCGACCGGGCCACGCTGATCCGTCGGCTGCACGCCGACCTCGTCGGCCTGCCACCGGCCCCGGAGGAAGTGGACGCCTTCGTCGCCGACCCCCGGCCGGAGGCCTACGAATTGCTGGTCGATCAGCTGCTCGCCTCGCCCCACTACGGCGAGCGGATGGCCCTGCCCTGGCTCGACGCGGCCCGCTATGCCGACTCCAACGGCTTCCAGCAGGACGGCGACACCTGGCAGTGGATGTGGCGCGACTGGGTGGTGAAGGCCCTCAACGCCGACATGCCGTTCGACCGGTTCTCGATCGAGCAGCTGGCCGGCGACCTGCTGCCGGATGCGACCAACGACCAAAAGATCGCCAGCGGCTTCAATCGCAATCATCTGCTCAACGGCGAGGGCGGCGCGATCCCCGAGGAGCAGCGGTTCAACAACCTCTTCGATCGGGTGGACACGACGAGCACGACGTGGCTGGGACTGACGATGGCCTGCGCGCAGTGCCACGACCACAAGTACGACCCGATGACCCGCACCGATTACTACGGGCTGCTCGACGCGTTCAATCGCGTGCCCGAGACCGGCGCGCCGACGTCCTACTCAAAGCGGATCAGGCTCGCCCCGCCGGTCCTCGAGCTCCCCACGGCGGAAAACACGCGGCAGATGGCCGAACTCGAGGCGGCGATGAAGACCGAAGAGGCCACCGCCAGGCCGGTGTTGGAGGCCTTGTACGAGGCCTGGAAGGCCGGCCTTTTTGCCGATGGCAAACCGGCCGACGGCGAGGAGCTCCCGCGCACACTGCCCCCGCTTCTGCTCAAGCCGGAGGCGGAGCGGACCGAGGCGGAGAAGGCCGAGATCGACGACGAGTTGCGTCGGTTCTTCGACTCCAAGGTGAAACGGAAGGTCGTCACGAACTTGCCGCAGGTCGAGAAGTATGACGCCGCGCGGAAGGCCTACGAGCAATACAAGGGAGACCAGATCCCGCGGGTGATGGTGATGAGCGACGACAAGCCGCGGGATACGAAGATCCTCGACCGCGGCGACTATCTCTCCCCGGTCGGCGAGAATCTCGTCTTTCTGCCGCCGGCCTTCTTGCCGCCGCTGCCCGAGGGATTTCCACGCAACAGGCTCGGCCTGGCGAAGTGGCTCGTCCTGCCGGAGCACCCACTGACGGCCCGGGTGCAGGTCAACCGCATGTGGCAGCAGTTCTTCGGCACGGGGATCGTGAAGACCACCGAGGACATGGGCGTGCAGAGCGAATATCCGCGGCACATGGCCCTCCTCGACTGGCTGGCCGTCGAGTTCCGCGAACGGGGCTGGAGCCAGAAGCAGATCCACCGCCTGCTCGTGACGAGCGCGACCTACCGGCAGGCGAGCCGGGTGACGGCCGATCTTCTCGCCAAGGATCCGGAGAACCGCCTCCACGCCCGGGCGAGTCGGTTCCGGATGCCTGCGATGGTGCTCCGCGACGTGGCCCTCTCCGCTGCGGGCCTGATCGATCTGCGGATCGGCGGCCAGCCCGTCTATCCCTATCAGCCCGATCAGATCTGGGAGGCGCTGGCGATCACGAAGGAGCGCGACTTCACGTATCCGGCCTCGCACGGCCCCGATCTCTACCGCCGCAGCCTGTACACGTTCTGGCGGCGGACGGTGAGCCCGGCCAACATGTTCGACACGGCGAACCGCCAGACCTGCACGGTGCGTGCGAGCCAGACGAGCACGCCGCTGCATGCCCTGACCACGCTCAACGACCCGACGTGGGTCGAGGCGGCACGGGTGCTGGCCGAACGGAGCATGCTGGCCGCCGGTGATCTCGATGGCCGGCTCACCCACGCGTTTCGGCGCGTGCTCGGCCGCAAGCCGACGGCCTACGACCTCGACGCCCTGAAGCGGATGCACGCCCGCCAGATGGCGATCTACGGCGTCGACCGGGATGCCACGCAGCAATTGCTCGCGGTCGGAGAGAGCCCGCGCGACACGGCACTCGATCCGGCCGGCCACGCCGCCCTGACGAGCGTCTGCCTCGCCATCTTCAACCTCGACGAAGCCCTGACCCGGGAGTGAAGCCATGACCGACCTTCATCTGCTCAACGCCGCCCGCGTCACGCGCCGCCGGCTGTTCGGCTCCGCCGGGCTGGGGATCGGCTCGGTGGCGCTCGCATCGCTCCTGCGCCGCGATACGCTGGCCGCGGCCTCGACGGCGCCGGCAGCGAATCGCGGCCAGCCCGGACTGCCGGGCCTTCCTCATCACGCGCCCAAGGCCAAGCGGGTCGTCATGCTCTGGCAGGGGGGCGGGCCTTCGCACGTCGATCTCTTCGACCCCAAGCCCGCGCTCATCGAGCGCGGCGGGCAAGACATTCCCGCCAGCGTCCGGGGCCAGACCCGGCTTTCCACGATGTCGAGCGGCTATGCGAAATGGCCGGTCGTCGCGCCGATCAAGCCCTTCCAGAAGTACGGCGCGTGCGGCATGGAGATGACGACGATGCTGCCGCGGATCGGGAGCCTCGCCGACGACCTGTGCCTCGTCCGCAGCATGAACACCGAGGCGGTGAACCACGCGCCCGGCGTCACGTTCTTCCTGTCGGGGGCCCAGGTTCCCGGCCGGCCGAGCATGGGAGCCTGGATGAGCTACGGCCTCGGCTGCGAGACCGACGACCTCCCGGCGTTCGTGGTGATGACGTCGAGCGACAAGGGCAAGAGCTGCGGGCAGCTGTTCTTCGACTACTACTGGGGGAGCGGTTTCCTGCCGTCCCGCTTCCAGGGCGTGAAGTTCCGCAACACCGGCGACCCGGTCCCCTATCTGGCCAATCCGGCGGGTGTCAGCCGGGAGGCTCGCCGCGCCCTGCTCGACGACCTCGCGGCGATGAACGCGGCCCATCTGGCCGCCTACGGCGATCCCGAGATCGACACGCGCATCGCCCAATACGAAATGGCCTACCGGATGCAATCCAGCGTGCCGGATCTCGTCGACTTCTCCGACGAGCCGCAGCACGTGCTCGACCGCTACGGGCCCGACGTGAAGACGAAGGGCACGTTCGCCTCCAACTGCCTGATCGCCCGCCGGCTGCTGGAGCGGGGCACGCGGTTCGTGCAGCTCATGCACGCCGGCTGGGACCAGCACGGCAACCTGTTCACGAAGCTCGAGGAGATGTGCACGGACACCGACGCTCCGTCCGCGGCCCTGATCCAGGACATCAAGGATCGCGGCCTCCTCGACGACACGCTCGTGATTTGGGGTGGCGAGTTCGGACGCACCCCTTTCGGCCAGGGCGATCCGAACAACCCCAAGGGCCGCGACCACTTCGGCCGCGCGTTTTCCTGGGTGCTGGCCGGGGGCGGCGTGAAGCCGGGGCACGTCTACGGCTCGACGGACGACTACGCCTGGAACATCACGGCCGATCCGGTGCACGTGCACGACATGCAGGCGACGATCATGCACCTGGTGGGCATCGACCACACGAAGCTCACCTTCCGCTACCAAGGCCGCCAGTTCCGGCTCACGGACGTGCACGGTCACGTGGTGAAGGGCATCCTCGCCTGAGGAGAGGGCCGGAGGCCCGGTCAGCGACCAGCGGGCGAAGGCCCGCCAAGGAAACCTGGACACGAAGTCCGGGGTTTCCGTGTGTCATTCCGTGCACGGTCACGTGGTGAAGGGCATCCTCGCCTGAGGAGAGGGCCGGAGGCCCGGTCAGCGACCAGCGGGCGGAGGCCCGCCAAGGAAACCTGGACACGAAGTCCAGGGTTTCCGTGTGTCATTCCGTGCACGGTCACGTGGTGAAGGGCATCCTCGCCTGAGGAGAGGGCCGGAGGCCCGGTCAGCGACCAGCGGGCGAAGGCCCGCCAAGGAACCCTGGACACGAAGTCCAGGGTTTCCGTGTGTCATTCCGTGCACGGTCACGTGGTGAAGGGCATCCTCGCCTGATACGGATCACACTTGAGCCTCGCGCAATCGGTCGCGACGAGGATCCAACAAGCCCCCGGCGGAAGCCGGGGGACTCCGCGTTCCGTGACGTCCCGCCATCAATGCAGACCGGTCTCGCCCAAAACCCCGGTGTCCCCGGGCTTCCGCCCGGGGCTTGTATGTCTGGGGGATGTGAGTCTCAAGCACACTTCGTGGCGAACAGAATTGCATCGCCCTGTGGCCGCAGCGAACGTCCGGCGACGGGGTCCGGGCCACCCCGAGCCGCGGCTATGGGAGCCGGGCTTAGCTCGGCGACCGTAAGCCGGAGACGACGCCGGGACGGCGGCGACGGCGCGAAAGCCGCAGGCCGCAGCGAACGTCCGGCGACGGGGTCCGGGCCACCCCGAGCCGCGGCGTCAGTGACGTTCTAAACGTCCGAGATTGACCCGAGTTGGGGCCGAATCCTCACCAGCGATGCCAGTGCCTCGTCTTGGACTCGAACCAAGAACCCTCTGATTAAGAGTCAGATGCTCTGACCAATTGAGCTAACGAGGCGACCCCCGTTTTCTACCCTTGCCGGCGTTCATCGGCAAGGCCCGGCCGCGGTGCCGCGTTGAGGGATTCTCCCGCAGCGGCTACATTCCCGCCATTCCGCGGTTTCCCAGCCAGCATGGAGGTTTCGATGGGCAGGTTCGACGGTTTGAAGGGTCTCGTTCTCGGCGTCGCCAACGACCACTCGATCGCCTGGTACATCGCCAAGGAGATCCTCAACGAGGGCGGCCAGATCGGCTTCTCCCACCTGCCCGACCGTCCGGACGACGAGCGGCAGCGGAACCGCCGCCGTGTGGCCCAACTCACCGACCCCGAGCCCGGCGCCAAGTTCCTGGTACCGATGGACGTGTCGAGCGACGACCAGATCGCCGCCGTCATGGACCGGGCGAAGCAGGAGTTCGGCACGATCGACTTCATCGTCCACTCGATCGCCTACGCTCCCATGGAGGACCTCAAGGGCGACACGACCGACTGCAGTCGCGAGGGCTTCCGCATCGCCATGGAAACCAGCGCCTACAGCCTCCTGGCCGTCGGCCGCCTGGCCCGCGGCATCCTCTCCAAAGACGCCTCGATCCTCACGCTCACCTACTTCGGCGGCGAGAAGGTGGTGCCCGGCTACAACATCATGGGCGTCTGCAAGGCGACCCTCGACGCCTGCGTGAAATACATGGCCTTCGACCTCGGTCCGGCCGGCATCCGTGTCAACGCCGTGAGCGCGGGCCCGCTCCGCACGCTCGCCGGCCGCGGCGCCGGTGTCGAGGACATGCTCGGGCTGTACCAGCACATGTCGCCGATGGGCCGCAACATCACGCACGACGAGGTCGGCAAGGCCGGCGCGTGGCTGCTCTCGCGGGAGTCGCTGGGCATCACGGGCGAGATCCTGCACGTCGATGCGGGCTACAACATCATGGGTTCGCCCGGCCGGCTGTTGAACCTCGTGCCGAAGCAGGAGTGAGCGGCGGCTACCCGTCGGCTCACGGCGGGTCGTAGCCGCCCGGATGCCAGGGATGGCAGCGGCAGATTCGCGCCAGGCCCCGCAAGGTGCCGCGGACCGCGCCGTATTTCTCGACCGCCTGGCGGAAGTACGCGCTGCAGGTGGGTTCGAAGCGGCAGTGCCGTCCGAGCAGCGGGCTGAGCGCGAACTTGTAGACCGTGACGAGGCCCACGAGCGCGGCCACCGCTGCCCGATCGGCCGCCAGCCCTGCCGCGCGCAGCAACCCCGCGATCGCGTTCACGATCAGGATCTCCGCCGGGGACGCGACGGATCCGGGCCCGATCGCCCGGCGGCCCGGGTGGCGAGCGCCGCCAGCGACGCGGCCGTGTGCTCCAAACCTGCGGCACCGGGCTGCGGCAGGCCCGAGCGCACCACGACGACGAAGTCGAACCCCGTCGGGAACATGCCGCGCACGCTTCGAAACGCCTCCCGGAGACGGCGCTTCCACCGGTTGCGGATGACCGCGTTCCCGATCCGCCGCGAGACGGAGAAGCCGATTCGGGCGACGCCCGGGCAATCCTGGGCCGCGGCGTAGACCACGAGCGGCCCCGCCGCTGCCGAACGCCGCACTGCGTAGACGCGGGCGAAGTCGCCGGGACGCACGAGCCGGCATGCCTTGGGGAATCCCGGCTGCGAAGGCGTCACCACCGCAGCTGCGCCCGCGGATTCGCCGCTCCCGCCTCGGCGGCCTTGGCGGCTTCGAGCAGGCGGGCCGCCGCTGTCGCATCGCCGCCCACCGGCAGCATGATCTGCACTTCGGCGATCAGGTCGCCCTTCGCGCCGTTGGCGTGTCGGACGCCCATCCCCGTGGCCCGCAGCTTTCGCCCGCCCGAGGTGCCGGGCGGGATCCGCAGGGCGATCGTGCCCCAGGGCGTGGGCACGTCCACCTTCGCTCCCTCGATCGCCTCGGCGAGCGTCACGGGCAGCGTGAGTTCGAGCGTGTCACCGTCGCGACGAAAAACCGGATGCGGTTCGACGTGCACGTCCAGGAGCAGGTCGCCCGCCGGTCCTCCGCCGGTGCCCGGCATGCCCTGGCCCCGGAGCCGCATCCGCGCGCCGTCGGGCAGGCCCTGCGGGATCGTGACGGTGATCGTCTCCATCTTGCCGTCGCGATCCACGCGCACGTCCGTCTTGCCACCGTCGATGGCCAGCCGGAACGGCACCGCGATGTGCGCCGACACGTCCTCGCCGGGCATCTGTGCGGCCCGCTTGCGGCCGCGGGCTGCGCCGCGGCTACGGCCCGCGCCGAACAGGTCGCCGAACCCGCCGGCCCCGCCGAACAGGCTCTCCAGGTCGATCTCCGCGCCCCCGGGGAATCCGCCGCCGCCGCCGCGGAACGGGCCGTCGCCCCATCCGCCGCCGGGTCCGCCGGCACCGACGCCCTCGAACGAGCTGCCGTAGCGGTCGTACATCTCCCGTTTGCTGGGATCGTTGAGCACGTCGAAGGCCGACTGCACCTTCTTGAACTGCTCCTTGGCCGACTCGTCGTCGGGATGGAGGTCCGGGTGATATTTGCGGGCGAGTTCCCGGTAGGCCTTGCGGATGTCCTCCGCGGACGCGGTGCGCGGCACGCCGAGCGTCTGGTAGTGATCCTCCGCCATCGATTGGGTCGTCCTGCGATCCTACGGGCCAACGAAGAACCTGGATTTTACCAGCCCGACGCTGCGATCAAGGACCGCAGATCTCCACGTTCACTCCGCCGGCTGCTCGGGCACCTCGGCGGCCGGCGCCGACAGCGGCCGTTGTTCGAGAAACTCGATCTGGCAGCGCCGCGACGGCTCGTCGGGCCCCGGATGACGGAGCTGGAACACGCCGGCGGCGTCGAGTTGTCGGGCCCGCACGTTGTCGGCCAGATACACCGGCAGGATCTCGCGCAGCACCCGCTGCTTGATGTCGGGGGCGAGCAGCGGAAACATCACCTCGACGCGGCGGTGGAAGTTCCGCGGCATCCAGTCGGCGCTCGCCAGAAACACCTCCGCCTCCTCGTCGGGACCGAAGACGAAGAGCCGGCTGTGCTCCAGAAACCGATCCACGATGCTGCGCACGCGGATCGTCTCGCTCATGCCCGGCACCCCGGGCCGCAGGCAGCAGATGCCGCGGGCGATGATGTCGATGGGCACGCCCGCCCGGCTGGCTGCGTACAGGGCCTCGATGATCCGGTGGTCGACGAGCGCGTTGAGCTTGGCGAAGATCCGCGACGGTCGCCCTTCCCGGGCGCGGCGCGCCTGCTCGTGGATCAGCTCCAGCGTCCGCCGCTGGAGGTCGTTCGGCGCCACGATGAGCCGCTGCCAGGCGTGGCCCTGGGAGTAGCCCGTCAGCAGGTTGAAGAGCGCCGAGGCGTCCTCCGCCACGGCCTCGTCGGCCGTGAACAGCCCCAGGTCCGTGTAGACGAGGGCCGTCGTGGGATTGTAGTTGCCGGTGCCGAGGTGCACGTACCGCTTCAGGCCGCCCCCCTCCTGCCGGACCACGAGCGACACCTTGCAGTGCGTCTTCAGGTCGAGGAAGCCGAACACCACGTGCACGCCGGCCCGCTCCATCTGCCGCGCCCAACTGACGTTGTTGGCCTCGTCGAACCGGGCCTTCAGTTCCACCAGTGCCGTGACGTGCTTGCCCGACTCGGCGGCGGCGATCAGGGCCCGCGAGATCGGCGAATCACCGCTCGTCCTGTAGAGCGTCTGCTTGATGGCGAGCACCCGCGGGTCGGCGGCGGCGCTGGTCACGAACTCGACGACCGGGTCGAACGACTCATAGGGATGGTGGAGGAGGATGTCGCGCTGGGCGATGGCGGAGAAGATGTCGCCCCCCCGCCGATCGAGCCCGCGCGGCACCCGCGGCGTGAACGGCTTGTCGTGGAGCCGGTCGTAGCCCGCCAGCCGGTAGAGTTCCCAGATCGCCGTCAGGTCGAGCGGACCGTCGATCCGATAGATCTCGCTGTAGGCGCCATCGCCGGCGTCGTCGCCGCCGTGCAGGCCTTCCTCGTCGATGATCATCCGGGGGATGGCGTCGTCGGCCTTGGCGGCGATCTCGATCCGCACCGCCTGTCCTCGCTGGCGGGCCTTCAGCCGGTCCTCGATGAGCTTGAGCATGTCGTCGGATTCCTGCTCGAGGAGTTCGACGTCGCTGTCACGCGTGATCCGAAACGTGCTCCACGATTCCACCTCGAATCCGCCGAACAACTCCGGCAGCCGCGCCGAAACCACGTCTTCCAGCAGCAGGAACGACCTGGTACCCGGCTCGCCGCCGTCCACCGGCACGATCCTCGGCAGCACCTGCGGCACCTGCACGACGGCGAACAGCCGTCGGGGTCCCAGCCCTTCCGTGCGGTGCAGCATGACGCCCAGGTACAGGCCGCGATTGTGGTAGCGGGGCGAGGGGTGGGCGGGGTCGACCGCCATCGGCGTGAGGATGGGGAGGGCGCGTTCGCGGAAGAAGCGATCGACCTGCTCCCGCTGGCCACCGGCCAGATCGCCGTAGCGCAGTAGCCGAAAACCCTCCGCCTGCAGGGCCGGGGCCAGGCTGTCGCGCAGGCAGCGGTACTGGCGGCCGACGAGTTCCTGCGTCCGGGCGGCGATCGCCCGCAACTGCTCCATGGCCGTCATGCCGTCGGGAGAGTAGTCCTGCGGGGCGCTCTCGCCGAACGCTTGCTCGCGGAGGCCCGAGACGCGGACCATGAAGAACTCGTCGAGATTCGAACTGAAAATCGCCAGGAACTTGAGCCGCTCCATGAGCGGATTTTCGGGATTCTCGGCTTCCTCGAGGACGCGGAGGTTGAACTCCAGCCAGCTCAATTCCCGGTTGAGGAAGCATTCCGGACCGAGCGTGCTCGTGCCGGGTTCGTCGACGACCGTTGCCATGCCACAATCCATGCTCGCGGACGGATACCAAACTGTGGTTAGTCTACCCTTCGAACCCCGGGCCCTTCGATGATCGGTTCCGCATCGCGGGATTCTCACGATCGTCCCGGTCGTGCCGCCTGGCGGCGGGCCGTCGACGCCGGGCTCGCGCGGCTGGCCACGGCGTGTGTGCCGGGGAGCCGCGGCTGGTGCGTCGGCGCGGCATGCATCCTCGAGGCCTCGGCCCCGAAGCCCGGCAACGTGCATCCCGGCGCCGGCTTCCCCGACCTCGCCCACGAGGATCTCGTGGCGGCGGGCATCGCGATCGCGCCCATCATGGATCAGGCACCGGCGGCGCCGCTGGGCCGCACGATCCTGGCGGCGGTGGAGGAGTCCGGCCGCGTCAGCCGGTCGAATGCGAATCTCGGGATCGTGCTCGTGATCGCGCCGTTGGCCGCCGCGGAAGCGCCAGACCGCGTGTCGGAATCGCTCTCCCGCCTCGGCCCCGCCGACGCCGTCGACGTGTGGCGGGCGATCGCGCTGGCGCGGCCCGGCGGCATGGGCACGAGCGATCGCCACGACCTCCGCGCGGCGCCGCCGGCCGACCTGCTCGACGCGATGCGGGCCGCCGCGCACCGCGATCAGATCGCCCGGCTCTGGGCGACGGGCTATGCCGATCTCTTCACGGGCCCCGTCGCCGACCTGGCCGCCGAGGTCGCCGCCGGCAGCGATCTCGACGACGCCATCGTGCGCACCCACCTCCGGCAACTCGCCCGCGAGCCCGACACGCTGATCGCCCGCCGTCACGGCGCCGACGTCGCCGCCGACGTCTCGCGTCGCGCCCGTGAGGTGCTCGCCGTCGGCTCCGACTGGCGGCCGGCGGCGGTCGCCTTCGACCACGCGCTCCGGTTTCCGAAACGCGTCAATCCGGGCACCACGGCCGACCTGATCGCCGCGGCGCTGTACATTCTTCTCCGTGAAGGCCGGATCCACATCGACTGATCCGCCCACGTCGGAGGGCCCTGGCATGCACGAGCAATTCGAGGTCCGGCTGCGCAAGGCGGTGCACGTCTTCTGTGCCGGGCATTTCATCACGCTCACCGACGACCTCTGCGAGCCGGTGCACGGGCACAACTGGACGGTCGGCGTGGACGTCGCGGGCACCCCCGACGCCCACGGCATGGTGGTGGACTTCATCGCCCTGCGCGACCTGCTCGGCGGCATCGTGGCCCGGCTCGATCACCGCATGATCCTGCCCGCGGAAAACCCGCTCCTGGCGGTGACGACGGAACCCGGCCCGACGGGCGTCCTGGAAACGACCGTCCGCTTCGACGATCGACGCTGGGTGTTTCCCGCCGCCGAGTGCGTGATCCTGCCGGTGCGGAACACGACGGCCGAGTGGATCGCCCGCTGGATCGGCCACGAACTCATCGCCGCGCTGACCGCGTCCGGCCGACCTCTGCCCGAGACGCTCCGCGTGTCGGTGGACGAGTGCCTCGGTCAAGCGGCCGTGTGGGAGCGCAGAGCCTGACGGGACGCGGTCAGGCCTCGGCGACGACCAGTTTGTCGGCGGCCTCGATCGCCAGCGCGAGGCCGTGATCGCCGAGTCGAATCCGCATCAGTCCGGCACCGTCGGGATTCCGCTCCACCGCGCCGACCGTGCCCAGCACCAGGCCGCACTGCGTGAGGTAGCGCAGGAACTCGGACGACTGGTCGAGCACCCGGGCCAGCCGAAACGTCGTGCCCGCCGCACACGCCGCCAACGACCGCGTCGGGCCGTCGTCGGCCGGGGCCAGCGACCGGGCGTCGGCCCGCGGGATCGGATCGCCGTGCGGATCGACCTCGGGCCGTCCCAGGAAGGTGTCGATACGGTCGATGAGCAGGTCGCTGACGGCGTGCTCCATGTGCTCGGCCTCGTCGTGCACCTCGTCCCATGTCATGTCGAGCGTGCGCAGCAGGAACAACTCGATCAGCCGATGACGGCGGATCATCCGTAACGCGAGCACGTTGCCCGCCCGCGTCAGGGCCACGCCTTCGTAGGGCCGGTGCGTGGCCAGCCGGGCCGCGTCGAGCGTCTTGAGCATGCTCGTGACGGTGCCCGGCGCCACGCCGAGCGCCGCGGCGATCTGCCCGGTGGTCGCCGGACCGCCCTGCTGCGCGGAGGTGATCTGGTAGATCGTCTTTACGTAGTTCTCGACGGTCAGGCTGGGCACGGCGGGACTCACGAACCGGGGCGGGACGCGGGGATTCGGGCGGCATGTTGTCGGACGGGACCGTCCACAGCATTATGACGCGGAACGGGAGCGGATCGAATGCATCTCAACCAGCGGGCGCGGGCGATCGTCGAGCCGCTTGTGCAAACGCCCGGGCGGTTCGCCGCGGCCGTCCACCGGATCGGCGGTACGTGGGTGGTCGACTGCGGCGTGCACGCCGCCGGCGGCATCGAGGCGGGCCTCGTCATGGCCCGCGCGGCGCTCGCCGGGCTCGGCGAGGTCGCCCTGCATCCAGCCGGCGCCGCGGTGGCCGCCTGGCCGGAATGCCAGTGGCCGACCGTCGCCGTGTCGAGCCGTGAGCCGATCGCCGCCTGCCTGGCCGCGCAATACGCCGGGTGGAAGGTCAAGGCGCCGGGCTACTTCGCGATGGCCAGCGGCCCGATCCGTGCCGCGATCGGTCGGGAGGAACTTTTCGAGACCATTGGCCACCGCGAACGGCCGGAGGTGGCCGTGGGGCTCCTCGAAGCGGCCGCTCTGCCTCCCGAGGAAGTGTGTCGCAAACTCGCCGCCGACGCCGGCGTGC
This sequence comes from Pirellulales bacterium, assembly GCA_044358905.1. GTDB lineage: Bacteria > Planctomycetota > Planctomycetia > Pirellulales > UBA1268 > QWPN01. The sequence continues at coordinate 22,106 of JBIKND010000012.1, forward strand.
CGCCGGAGGCGGTCGTCTTGCTCGTGGCCCGAACCGCGAGCCCGGCCGGCACTCTCCAAGTGATCGCGCGTTCGTTGGAAACCGCGCTCCACAAACTCCACGACCTTGGGTTCGACCTCGGCCGCATTCGCGCGGGTCGCGGCCTGGCGCCCCTGGCGCCGGTGCCGGACGACGACCTCGTCGCCATCGGTCGTACCAACGACGCGATTCTCTACGGTGGGCACGTCGCGCTCGACGTCGACGGCGATGCCGCCAGCTTCGCCGCCATCGGGCCGCGGATGGTCAGCGGCGCCTCGCCTGTCGCCGGCGAGCCGTTCCTGCGGCTCTTCGAGAAGGCCGGCCACGATTTCTACGCCCTCGATCCGGCGCTCTTCGCCCCTGCGTCGGTGGAACTCATCGAGGCCGAGACAGGCCGCGGCCACCGGTTCGGCCGGATCATGCCGGAGATCGTCGCCGCCTCGTTCGCACCGTCGGCCGCGGGCCCGGTGGAGACCTGACGCATGCGGGTGGCCGTCGTCGGCGAGCCCTCTGGATGGCACGTCGGCCGTCTGACGAGGCGGCTTGCGGAGATGGGCCACGCGACGACCGTGCTCCGTTGGCGCGACCTCGGTGCCGCAGTGGAGCAGGGGGGGGAGCGGTTGTATCCCGCGGCGCTCGACCAGGCCGACGCGGTCGTCGTGCGCGGCATGCCCGGGGCGGTCGCCACCGATGACCGGTTGGAGGGTGTCGTCTTTCGCATGGACGCGCTTGCGCGGCTCGCGGCCAGGGGCACGACGGTGATCAACTCCCCGCGGGCGCTCGAGGCCGCGATCGACAAATATCTGTCGGCGGCCCGGCTCGCAGCCGCCGGACTACCCGTGCCTCGCTGCCGTGTTTCCCAGGGGCTCGAGGCCGCCGACCAGGCCCGCCAGGAACTCGGCGGCGACTGCGCGTTGAAGCCGATCTTCGGTTCCCAGGGGCGCGGGATCGTGCGGGTTCGCAGCCGTGCGGACCTCGTCGCGGCCACCCCGGATGCCGGCGCCGATCGGCTGTATCTCCTGCAGGAGTTCGTGCCGCACCCCGGTTGGGACGTCCGTATCCTGGTCGTCGGAGCGCGGGTGTTCTCGATGCGGCGGCTGGCGGCCCCGGGAGACTGGCGGACGAACGTGTCGCTCGGGGGGACGCCGGAGCCGTTCGTCCCGCCGGCGGACTGGTTCGACCTGGCGATCCGTGCCGCCGGCTGCCTGGAGACGGAGGTCGCCGGCGTCGATCTCCTGCCCGCCGCCGATGGCCGGGTTCTGGTTCTCGAAGTGAACGGTGTTCCCGGCTGGCGAGCCCTGGAAGCGTCCACCGGCCACGACGTGACCGGCTCCGTGGCGGAATATGTCCTTCAAACTGCGGCAAAACGCCCCACTTGAGCCAAAACCGACCGGCCCTCCCAGGCCGGACAGTTGGCAAATGAGAAACGCCCGGGCTGCTCAAGAACTAGGCAGCGCCCCTCGTGCCCTCCTTGCGGGCACGACTGCCTGAAAAAAAGGCGAACCCTCGGCATATGTCGGAAGTGCTTTCGGCGCAAGCACTTCACGCTAGCGCTTGACCGTGTGGAAACAGTTTCCCACGCGATCCCGGCGGTCGGGCGTCGCCGTGGACTTTCCTGCCATCCCTCATCTCCATCAGAGGCCAGCGTTCATGACCACCGAGTCCCGGGAACCCTCCGCCGCCTCTCCCGACGGCCACGCGGCGACTGCCGTCCTTCACGTCGCGGAGCGGCTGTACTCGATGAACCCCGAGTGGGTGGTGTTCTTCAGGGAGGTTCTGGGGGTGGAGGGCATCGTCCGGCGGACGTTCAGCGACCCGGAATCGCTGCTCAGGTTCGAGTGCTCGCCCCAGTACGCCCGCATTCGGGAGATGCTCGACGCCCTCCGCGTCCGCCAGCAGGAGCGGCCGGCGGACCGGGAGACCCAGCGGGTGGTGACCGTGCGGATGCCGCGGTCGCTGCACGAGACGCTGAAGGCCGAGGCGGATCAGATGCGCGTGAGCATCAACACCCTCTGCATATCCAAGCTCATGAAACTGCTCGACGAACAGGAGCAGCGGGAGCTCGCCGGCCTGCGGGGCGGCTTCGATTCCGTAGCCGATCCCGCGGCAGCCCGCACCCGGCTGGCGCGGGCGCGATGAAACGGAGGAGAGGAGCGGGCCTGTAAGCCGGGTTCTGTTCCGCGGCCCCTTGCGGGCCCGCGGCGGCGACCATTTCTCTAGGACCCCGGTTGCCCGGGGCCTCCAGCAGCCGACCCGGAAGCTTGCGCGAGGCGGGTCGCCTCGCGTCGTTTCGGCCCTCGCGGGCCGGACGACTTCTTCCTGCTTGGCCTTGCTCCCGATGGGGTTTTCCGAGCCAGGCCGGTCGCCCGGCCTGCTGGTGAGCTCTTACCTCACCGTTTCACCCTTACCGGCCGGGCCGAAGCCCGGCAGGCGGTTTGCTTTCTGTGGCACTGTCCCTGGCCTCGCGGCCGGTGGGCGTTACCCACCATCGCACCCTGTGGAGCCCGGACTTTCCTCCCGCCGCCTCGCGGCGGCCGGCGGTCACCCGGCCCGCTCCTCTCCTTCCCGAATCGACGTTCCCATTCTACCGCTTTGCGCGCCGCCCGTTCGGTCGATTGACCCTTTCGCAGTTCCCGCTTACCCTCCATGAAGGTTGGGGGCTGGGAACGGTGCATTGCCGGCTTCGTCCGCCCCCGCCAGTCGGTTTCGCAGGCATCACACCAGGAACATCACCATGTACGGAGAACTGCAGCCGATCGGGGGTGGCGATCCGATTCCCCTCCTGAAAAAGACGTTGATGGTCGGCCGGCGCGAGAGCGCCGACATCGTGCTCCGGTTCCCCAACGTGTCCGGGCACCACTGTGAACTCTCGCTCGTCGACGGCTACTGGAACGTCAAGGACCTGGGCAGCAGCAACGGCACGAAGGTCAACGGCGTTCGGGTGACGGAGCAACGGATCGCCCCGGGCGACAAGCTTTCGGTGGCGAAGCACGAATATGAAGTCGCCTACGAGCCGGCGGCCCTCGGGGCGAGCCAATTCCCGTCCGAGCCTTCCGTGCAGGAGAGCGTTTTTGGCCGCTCCCTGCTCGAGTCGGCTGGCCTGGAGACGCGGCGGCCTCCCGACCAGCGCTCGGCCGGCGGCCGGGAACGCCGCTAGATCGCATCTCTTTCCACTGTAGCGACGAGTTGGCCAATTGGGTGAGGTAGGCGAGGGGGTCGGCGAACGCTCGAGGAGCGTGGGGCGTATCCTCGCCCCAGCGACGAGACTTTTGCCGCCCCCGAGCCGGTGCTACACCAAAGTCGAGTTCGCTCTAGCGTTCCGTGGACAACGCCCTCCATGGCCTTTGTCCACTTGGCCGACCGATGGCAAAGCCGAGGTTTGCCATGGTCGGCGATCGCCGCATCCTGCGGTGGCCGACTTGTTCCACCATTTGCGATCGTCCGCACGGGGCCGCGAAGGTCCGGGCGTTGCTACACTTTCCGCATGGCCAGGCAGCGCAAGATCCGCATCGACTTCCGCAAGAACCGGTCCGCACGCCGTCGTGGTGGCGACCTGACGCGGAGCGTGGATCGCGATCCCGACCACGCCGACGCACAGCCGGCGACGGAGCGCATTTCGGGCAAGGGTGAATTGACGCGCCGGCGGACCATCATGGCCACCGACTCGGCCGGTGACGGCGTCGCGGCCTTGGCCAGCGAGTCGGCGGCGGGCACGTGGCGCGGGCAGGTGATGCACGTGCACGGGTTGGAGAGCTTCGTCCGCGACCCCGACGGCCGCCTCGTCCGCTGCACGACACGTCGCATCCTGCGGACGGTCGCCACGGATCACCGCCATCCCGTGGCGGCCGGCGACTGGGTGCGGGTGCGGGGCGACGCGGACACGGGCGTGATCCAGGCGATCGAGCCGCGCCGCACGGCTCTGTGCCGCGACAGCCGGGGCCGGCGGCACGTGATCGTGGCCAACGTCGATCAGGTGATGATCGTCGGCAGCGCGGCCCTCCCCGGCCTCAAGCCCGGCCTCGTGGACCGGCTGTTGGTCGCCGCTGAAGCCTCCGGCATCCGCCCGCTGATCTGCATCAACAAGCTCGACCTGGTGCCGGCGTCGGCGCTCGTGCCGGTGGCGGGCGTCTTCGCCCGCATGGGCTATCCGGTGATCCTCTGCTCTGCCGCCACGGGCGTGGGTCTCGACCGCATCGCCGCCGAACTGGCGGGACGCGTGACCGCCGTGGTGGGCCAGAGCGGGGTCGGGAAGTCGTCGCTGCTCAACGCGCTCGATCCGACGCTCGCGCTGCCCGTCGCGGAGGTGAGCCGGGAGAACGAGAAGGGACGCCACACGACCACGACGGCCCGGCTCCTGCCCAACCGCTTCGGCGGCTGGTTCGCCGACACTCCGGGAGTGCGGCAGTTTCAGCTCTGGGAACTGGTGCCGGCCGAGGCGCCGGCCGCGTTCCGCGACCTGCGGCCGTTGGCGAATCTGTGCCGCTTTCCGGACTGCACCCACACCCACGAGTCGGAGTGCGCCGTGAAGCACGCCGTCGCCGACGGCCTGCTCGACACGCGACGGTGGCAGAGCTGCTGCCAGCTGGCCGGAGCCGCAGACATCGCCGCGGAGGACGAGGAGTGAAGGACCGCGGCCGCGGCACGAGCGTGCAGAGCGAGAAGGCCGTGCTGGTCGGCGTCTTGCTCCGCCCACCCGTCGATCCGGAACATCCGCTCGACGAACTGGCCGGCCTCGCCGAGACCGCCGGTGCCCGGGTCGTCGGCGAACTCACGCAACGCCGTGAGACGCCCGACCAGACCACCTACCTCGGCAAGGGCAAGGTCGCCGAGCTCGCGGCGCTCGCGGCCCACCACGACGCCGACGTCGTCATCTTCGACAACGATCTCTCGCCGGCGCAGACCCGCAACCTGGAGCGGGAACTGGAGCTCAAGGTCCTGGACCGCTCGGAGGTGATCCTCGACATCTTCGCCGCCCGGGCGCGGACCTACGAGGCCCGGCTGGCGGTTGAATTGGCCCAGCTCGAGTACTCGCTGCCGCGGCTGAAGCGGATGTGGACGCACCTCTCCCGGCTCAAGATGGGGATCGGCATGCGCGGCCCCGGCGAGAAGCAGCTCGAGGTCGACCGCCGGCTCGTGGAAAAGCGGATCCACGACCTCACGCAGGAGCTCGGCGAGATCCACGCGCGGCGGGAGCGGCAGGTCGCCGCCCGCCACGACCACATGACCGTCTCGCTCGTCGGCTACACCAACGCCGGCAAGAGCACGCTGCTCAACGCGCTGACGGGCGCCGACGAACTCGCCGAGGACAAACTCTTCGCCACGCTCGACACCCGCACGCGGCGGTGGCGGCTGCCCGGCTGGGGGCCGGTGCTCCTCAGCGACACCGTGGGCTTCATTCGCGACCTCCCCCACCGGCTGATCGCGAGTTTCAAGGCGACGCTCGAGGAAACGCGGCAGGCCGACCTGCTGCTGCACGTCGCCGACGCGTCGAGCCCGATCGTGGACGCCCAGATCGCGGCCGTGCGTGCGGTGCTCGAGGAACTGGGCGTCGAAGACAAGGACACGCTCCTGGTGCTCAACAAGATCGACGCCGTGCCCGATCGCACGGACCGCGAACGGCTCCTGGCACGCTATCCGCATGCGATCGCGATCTCGGCGCGGACCGGCGACGGCATGCGGAGCCTCGCCCGGGCCGCCAGCGATTGCCTGGGCCGCGGATTTCGCGACGTCGATGTGCGGACCGACCCGGGCAACGGCCGGCTGCTCGCCTGGCTGGGCCGGCACGGCGAGGTGCTGTCGCGGCACTTCACCGACGATCACGTGACGGTCCACTGCCGGATCCCGGCGGCGCTGCTCGGCCAGATCGGCGCGGACGAGGCGCTGGTCACGCCGCACGTCAGCCCGGGGGAACGACCGCTTGCCGCCCGCGACGACGTCCCGGCACGGTGACACGATGTCGCAGCCGGCCTTCGTTCGCCCCCGCATCCGCACCCTCACCGGCTGCCGGGCCCTCGTGACGGGCGGCTCCTCGGGGCTGGGGCGGGCGGTCGCGTTGGAACTCGTGCGGCGGGGCTGCAGCGTGCTGGCCACGGCCCGGAGGGAAGAGCGGCTCGCCGCGCTGGCCCGTGAAGCGGCCGGGATCCACACGCTGGCCGGTGATCTCACCGACCCGGCGTTCCGCGACCGGCTGCCCGGAGTCGCGGCCGATCGGCTTGGCGGGCTCGACATCGTCGTCGCTGCCGCCGGGACCGGCGCCATCGGTGCGTTCGGCGACGGTGATGCGGACACCTGCGCCCGGATTCTCGACATCGACTTCCTCGCGCCGGCGGCGCTCGTGCGGGCCAGCCTGCCGCTGCTCCGCCGGTCTGCCGATCCCGGCATCGTGCTCGTCGGCTCCATCCTGGGACTGCATCCGTTGCCGCTCCACGGCGCGTACTGCGCGGCGAAGGCGGCGCTGCGCTCCCTGGCCGGCACGCTGCGCACGGAACTCGCACGAGATCGGATCGACGTGCTGCACGTGAGCCTCGGCCCGATCGAGTCGGAGTTTTGGGAGAATCTGCTGGTCGGCCGACGGCCGGCATGGTCGCGGGGGCGGCCGATGCCCGTGGAGCGGGCGGCGCGGGCGACGATCGATGGGCTGGTCCGGCGACGGGCCGAACTCGTGCCCGGCTGGCGGGCGAAAGGCTTCGCGTTCGCGGCCCGATTCCTGCCCGGCTTGATCGACGCGATCGCAGCCCGACACTGGCGAGCCGGGGACCATCTGCCCTACGAGCCGCCCACTCGCCAGACATGACCGACCTCACCGCTGCCCCCGCGCTGTTCGTCGTGGCCTGCCCGGCCTGTGCGGGCTGGTCCACCGCCACTGCCGCGATGGCCGGTGAAGCGGCCTGCTGCCCGCAGTGCGCCGCGGCCTTCCTCGTGCCGCAACCCGCGGCCGCGCCCAATCAGGCGCCGCCCGTGCACGCGGCTCCGGCCGTCGTGGCTCCCGCCATCGTGCCGACGCCGGGGGCCGCGCTTGCCGCGCCGGCGCCTGTCGAGCCGGCGCAGCCCGCGAGCGTGGTGGCCGAACCACTGCCATCCTTCGAGATTCCTGACCATGGGCTCGCACCGCAGGCGCCCGACGCCGAGATGCAGTTTCGCGAACCGGTGAAGACGGTGGGCCACGGCCCGAACGCGATCGAACTGCGGCGGCTGACGCCCGAAGAGAAAGAGGCCCGCCGGCGTCGGCGCAACATCATCATGCTGCTGACGGGCGCGGCGATCCTGATCGCGATCGCAGTCGTGCTCGGCTTTGGCCCCCGCCGCTGACCCCGCGACCGCTACAGCCGTTCCCCGATGGCGAGCAGGTCTTCGGCGTCGAGGAAGGCCGACGTGTCGGAAAAGATGCGGGCGATGGCCGCCTTGTGGATCTTCATCTTCGTGCCGCCCACGCCCAGCGCTCCATAGAGCACCGCCGGGCCGTCCGGCCGCGCCTTGTCGGTGGCCAGCACGCCTTCGATTCCCGCCGGCGGCACGGCGTTGAGGTCGATGATCACGCGCGCCGCGGACGCCCGCCGCCGGCTGGACTCGTCGAGGAGCGCGACACCTGCCGCCCCGGCGGCTACGATCACGTCCGCGGCGGCGATCGCCGCCGCGAGCGGCCCGCCGTCCGTGACGGAGGCCACCGTCGCCTGCGGCACGGCGGCTTCGATCCTGCGCACGGCCGCGGCGGCTTTCGCCGGGGAGCGCGAGGCGAGCGTCACCCGCGCGGCCTTGCCGGCGAGCAGTCGGGCGACCCGCTGCCCGACGGGACCCGTGCCCCCGAGCACCACGGCCCGGCAATTCGGCCCGATGGCCACGTGCCGCGCAGCGGCGATCACGGCGGCGCTGGCGGTGCTGTTGGCGCCGTTGGGATCGACGAGCACGCCGACCCGCACCGGCCCGAAGAAGGTGCGCCGCACCCGTTCGGCGACGGCCTCGGCCGCCGCGGCATCCGAGCCGCCGATGAAGATCGCCGTCGCTTTCAGATCCTCACCGCCACGGGTGAACATCGCCCCGTGGACCAGCGGTTCGACGGTTTCGGGCGTCACGCCACCGTGCCGCAGGAGCACGTCGGCCCCGGCATCGATGGCCACGACCGCGTCGAACGTGCTCGGCTGCGGGTCGCAATCGAGTTGGATGAGGATGTGCTTCGGCATGTCGTGGAGGCGTGAGAGGAAAGGTCCGCAAGGGCCGACCGGACGCCTGCCGGGAAGTCCAGGGCGAGGAGGAGAACGAGTCTGCTCGGGCGCGCCGCGGATTCCCTCAGCTTGCGCTTCGGGCTTCACAGCATGGGGCAGTCGGGAATGCCACGCAACCCACGCGGCGTCATTGGAGGCCGGCGGCCACCGCAACGACGGTCAGAGACCGCCGCTACAGGGTGCCCAAGGCGGGGGCCCAAGGCCCGCCATGGCACGTCGTCATCCCAGCGGCCGCCACGAGGGCGGCCGAGCCGTCCGGGCACACCTTGGCTGTGCCCGCGACGGCCCAAGGCGGCGGGGGCCATGGATGGCCCCGCCGCCGTACATTCAGAACCCGCGGAACGGATGCGCCGCCTTGTCCTTGCCGGCGATCATCTCGTCGGCCGACGGGCTGCCCTTCATCGCGTTGGCGATGGCGAGCTTCGTGGCGTCGTAGTTGTAGTCGTAGATCTTCTTGTCGTCGGCGGCAGCCGGATGGATGAACACGCCGCACACGATGACGAGATTCTCGGCATCGCTCTTCGGGATCACGCCGGCGGCCACGCTGTCGGCGACCGCCTTCGCGACCGCAGCCTGCGCCGGACCGAACATCTGCACGGCCTGCTTCATGCCCTTGATCGTCACCTTCGTGATCATCACCGTGGCGGGCTTGATCGCGAGGTTCGGCGTGAGCACGGCGAGCAGGTTGGTGTGTCCTTCGCTCTGCCGGGCAAGGGCGTTGGCGAAGGCCACGCCGACCGGACCGTCCTTGCTGCCGATCAGCAGGTCGATGTGCGCGATCTCGTTGCCGTCACCGCTCAGGGCCTCACCGATGAACATCGACATGGGCAGATTCTCCGTCGTGAAAAAAGCAGACACGTTCTCATGAACGCGATTTCGATCGACAGAATACCATGAAGGTCGGTTGCGACAAGCCGCCCAACGCCCGCGAGTGACGCCATGCACGACGCTCCCACGCCGCTGGTGGTGATCGGCGCGTCCGCGCGGGCCTTCGCGACCTCGGCCGTGCGTGCCGGGTGGCGAGTGTATGCGGCCGATCTCTTCGCCGACCTCGACCTGCAGGCCGCGGCAGCGGGTACCGCCTGCGTGCGTGACTTCGCGGGCGGCTACCCGACGGGATTCGTGGCCGCGGTGCGGTCGTTTCCGGTGGCGGCCTTCTGTTACGTCGGGGCTATGGAAAACCATACGGCCGTCATCCGTGCGATCGCCCGCGAGCGCACGCTCCTCGGCAGTGCGCCCGAGGCGTTCTCCGCCGTGCGTGATCCGTGGTCGCTCCAGCGGCTCGTTCGGCACGCGGGGCTCGCGTCACCCGAGTGCCGCACCGATCCGGATGGAGCGCCTCGCGACGGATCCTTCCTCGTCAAGCCGCTCGCCAGCGCCGGTGGGCACGGCATCGCTCCCTGGGACGTTGCAGCACGGTCGCCGATGGGCACGAGCGTGTGGCAGCGCCGGGTCGTCGGCGTTGACTGGTCGGCCGCGTACATCGTCTCGGCGGCCGGTGGCCGGCTCCTCGGCGCGAGCCGGCAGTTGGTGGGCCTGCCGTGGTGTTATGCCCGTCCGTTCGCCTACTGCGGTTCGATCGACGAGCCGCTCGCCGGCGTGCCGACCGCGGTGCGTCGCCAGTTCGCCGCTCTCGGTTCGGCTTTGGCGGCGTGTGGTCTGCGTGGCGCCGTCGGCGTGGACGCCGTCGTCGATGCGTCGGGCACCGTCTGGGTGATCGAGGTCAATCCCCGTCCCTGTGCGTCGATGGAATTGATCGAGCGGGCGACCGGCCAGTCGATCGCCGCGGCTCACCTCGCTGCCTGTGGAGGTGCCGTGGCCGAACCGCCGGCGCATCCGGCCACGCCGCTGCGGTGGGCGAAAGCGGTGCTCTACGCCCCGCAGGAACTGGTCGTCGACGGAGCCTGGCTCGACCGGGTGGCCGCGTGGCAACGCGAATGGTCCGCCGGCACAACCCACGCGGCGATCGCCGATATCCCGGCGTCGGGCCGCACGGTGCCGGTGGGCGGACCCGTGTGCACGCTGTTCGCGGCGGCGGCGACGCCGGCGCTGGCGATCGAGCGGCTGCGCGAGCGGGCCGCGGCTGTGGTCGCTCCCGTCACCCGGCCAGACGGCGGGGCAGGGCCGCCGGCTGCGACTCGAAGCAGTATTCCATGAGGTACGCGTCCTCGGTGGTGTCCTGGTAGAAGTCCTTGAGCACCGAGGTTGCGAGGAAGCCGAGCGTGCGGAAGAACAGCTGCGCGGGCAGGTTGGTCTCACGCACCTCGAGCACGACACGGCTGCGGCGGTCGGGCGTCAGCTTGCCGCAGAGTTTCTCCATCATGTGGGTGCCGACCCCCAGCCTGCGGTGCGATCGGGCGACGGCGAAGTTGATCATGTGGAGCCGGGATCGGTGCAATTCGTAGATCATGAAGGCCACGACGGAGTCGGCCACTTCCGCGACCATGCCGATGCAGTTGCGCTGCCGCAGGCAGCGGGTGAAGTCTTCGTCCGACCAGGGAAACTCGAACGCTTCGTGCTCGATCGCCAGCACTTCCGGCATGTCCCTGCGGATCATCCAGCGAACATGGACACCAAGACCGTTCTTGTGCAGGGCCGTCACGTGCTGCGCTCCAGAGGCGGGGAATGCCGGTCGCGGACTGCCGCGATCCCGGCTGCGGGGGGCGGAACCTAGCACCGCGCGGTCTCCGGGCCAAGTCGGTTCTAAGGCGGAAAATCGGCGGCCATGCACCGTGAAACCAGCGTTGACCCTGCCCGCCGCTCGGCCTACCTTCCCCAGCCGTTTTCCGGCGACCGACCTCCGGCTTCCGCCGCGCCCCCTTCCTGCCACGGACCGCCGCCCCATGCGTCCCGTCCGCACGTCGCCCCCAACGCTCGCCATGCTCGTCGGATGCGCGGCATCGCTGCTCGCAGCGGGCTGTGCCGGCCCCGCCATCCGCAGCCAGAGTCCCGAGATCGAGGCCCTCGCAGAAATGGAGGCCGACACCCGGCTCGTCGGCGACTACGCCACGCCCTGGGGCCTCAACGCGCTGCGGATCGAGCGGGCCGCACTGATCACCGGCCTCGCGGGCACCGGCAGCGATCCCGCGCCGGGGCCGCAACGGCAGATGCTGCTCACCGACATGCAGGAGCGCGGCGTCGTCGAGCCGAACACGCTGCTCGCCTCCCCCTCGACGTCGCTGGTGTGGGTGCACGCCTATCTCCAGCCCGGAATCCGCAAGGGCGATCGCTTCGACCTCCACGTCGAGGTGCCGGCCGACAGCGACACGTCGAGCCTCGCCGGCGGCTGGCTGATGGAGACCCGGCTCACCGAAATGGCGGTGCTGGGCAACGCCGTGCGCGAGGGACGCATGTTGGGCATGGCCGAGGGGCCGCTGCTCGTGGATCCGGTCACCAACGGGACGCTCGACTCCGTCTCCCGGCTGCGGGCCCGCGTGCCGGGGGGCGGCGTCTCCGCGACGACGCGAAACATCGGCCTGATCGTCACGCCGGAGCATCGGTCGGTCGCGATGTCGAAGCGGCTGGGCGACTGCATCAATCGGCGGTTTCACGCCGTGGTCCGCGGCAGCAAGCGCGGGGCGGCGACCCCGAAGACCGACCGCTACATCGAACTGCAGATTCCTCCGGTCTATCGCCACAATCTCGCCCGCTACGTGAAGGTCGTCCGCTGCGTGGCGGTGATCGAGCCGCCCGGCGGCCGTCACGCGCGGCTGGAGCTGCTCGCCCGCCAGCTCGCCGATCCGGTCACCGCCCCCGCCGCGGCGCTGCGGCTCGAGGCCATCGGCAAGGAGGCGATCCCCACGCTCCGCAAGGCGCTCGAGGCGAAGGACGCCGAGATCCGCTTCGCGGCGGCGGAGGCGCTGGCATACCTCGACGAATCCTTGGCCGCCCCGCACCTGGCCGCCGCGGCCGCCGAGATGCGCAGCGCCCGGCCCGCGGCCCTCGCCGCCCTGTCCGTGCTCGACGACGCCAACGGCATCGACGCCCTGCAGTCGCTGCTCGCCAGTCCGAGCGCCGAAACCCGCTACGGCGCCTTCCGGGCGCTGTGGCGGATGGACCGCGACATGCCGCTGGTGAAGGGGGAGCGACTCGGCGACGCCTGCTCGCTCCACATCCTCGACGTCAAGGGACCGCCGCTCGTGCATGCCACCCGGAGCACGCGGCCCGAGATCGTGCTCTTCGGCACGGAACACCCGCTCGCCGACGGCCTGCGGGCCGAGGCGGGCGGCTCGATCGTGGTCGTCGTGGAAGGGACGACGGCGATCGTCAGCCGGTTCGTGCCCGGCCAGTCCGACCAGCAGGCGGAGGTGCGGGCATCGGCCGACGCGGTGCTGCGCACGATCTTCGAGATGGGCGGCACCTATCCCGACGCCGTGCAGTTCCTGCAGCAGGCCAGCGCCGGCCGGGCGCTCGGCAGCCGGCTGGCCTTCGACGCGCTGCCCGACGAGTTCGACGGCCGGCAGTCCATCCACGAGGAGGTTTCGAGCCGCGATCGTGACATCTCCCCGGAGGCGGACGACCCGACCGCGCCGTCCGCCGCGGATCCGCGGCCGGACGAGGCGCCATGATCAGGCTCAAGTCACTCGAACTCTTCGGCTTCAAGAGCTTCGCCGACCGGACGCGGTTCGAGTTTCCCGACGGCATCACCGTCGTCGTGGGGCCGAACGGCTCCGGCAAGTCGAACGTCGTCGACGCCATCAAGTGGGTGCTCGGCGAGCAGTCGGCCCGCAGCCTGCGTGGCAAGGAGATGACCGACGTCATCTTCGCCGGCTCGACGGCCCGCAAGCCGCTCAACGCCGCCGAGGTGGCGCTCGTCTTCGACAACGCGTCCCGGCTCCTGCCGGTCGACGCGGCCGAGGTGCAGATCATGCGCCGCGTCTACCGCAGCGGGGAAAGCGAGTATCTCGTCAACGGCGAGCCGTCGCGCCTCCGCGACATCCGCGAGCTGTTCTCCGGCACCGGCGCCGCCACGGAAGCCTACAGCGTGATCGAGCAGGGGCGGGTCGACGCCCTGCTCGTGGCGTCCGGCCGCGATCGGCGGGCCGTGTTCGAGGAGGCCGCGGGGATCACCCGCTTCCGCGCCCGTCGCGCCGAGTCGCTGCGCCGGCTGGAGCGCGCCGAGCAGAACCGGCAGCGGCTCGCCGACATCGTCGGCGAGGTGTCCAGCCGTTTGGAGACGGTGCGGCATCAGGCCGCCAAGGCCCGTCGCTGGCGGTTGATGACCGAAAGACTCCGGGCCCTGCGGCTCGCCGCGGCGACACGGGATCTCGCCGAGGTCGACGCGGCCGTGGCCGCCGTCGAGGAGGCTGCGGCGGCGACCCGCGCCGCGGTCGCGATGGCCGACGGCCGGATCACCGCGGCCGCGGATGAGGCGGCCGTGCTGGAGGCGGCGATGACGGCCGCGGAGCCCGGCATCACCGCCGCCCGTGCGAGCCTGGCCGCGGCGACCCAGCGGGCGGCCGCGGCCGAGGCCACGCTCGCCATGCAGCGCGCCCGCGGCGCCGACGTCGAGACGGAGGCAGCCGCGGCGGAGCGGGCCGGGCGGACGGCGCGACAGGCGTCACGGTTGGCCGCTGCGACGGTCGCCGGGGCGGAGTCCGAAGCCCGGCAACTGGAATCCCTCGTCGCCACACTGGCAACACGACTGCACGATTGCGAGGCGGCCGCTGCGGGCTCCCGCCACGACGCCGCGGCTGCCCGCGACCGGCGCGATGCGGCCGTGGCCGCGGTCGATGAGCGACGGCGCGAGCGGCTGCGACTCGACGTGGACGGCGAACGGGCGGCGGGCCGCGCCGCCGAGGCTCGGCAGGTCGCCGAAGCCGCGCGGGCGGCGGTCGAGGCGGCGCGGATCCATGTCGCACGCCTGGCCGAGTCGCGAGCCGCCTGGGAGGGCAATCTCGATTCGCTGCTCGCGGGCCTCGAGTCCGCGGGCCGCGATCTCGAGGGCCTGGAGGCGGCGCTGCGTGACAACGAGAAGGCCGTCGACTCCGCATGGCACGAACTCGCCGGCTGGAAGTCGCGTCTGGAGGCCTGCCGTGAGCGCCGCACGCTGCTGCGCGAACTGGTCACCCGACAGGACGGCGTCTCGGAGGCGGCACGGCGGCTGCTCGGCTCCGCACCCACCGTGCCGGGCCTGACCGGGATCGTCGCCGATCTCGTGGTCGCCAGCGTCGAGTGGGCCCCGTTGGTCGACATCGCGCTCGGCGGGATCGGCCAGAGCCTCGTCGTCGAGTCGCTCGGCGACGTGCTCCGCTGGCACGCCGAGTGGGCGGATTCGGAGGCGGCCGCAGCCGTGCTCGGCGCCGGCGGCCGCGTGGGGTTCGTGACCGCGGCCGACGGTCACGGGCCGGAGCCGTTCGCCCCGCCCAGCCATCCGGGAATCATCGGGCGTCTCGACCGCCTCGTGGCCGCCGACGCCCCGGCCGAGCCCCGGGCGGCCGTCGCTCCCGCACTGCTCGAGAAACTTCTCGGGCACGTGTGGGTCGTGGAGCGGCTCGAGCACGCGGTGCCGCTCCTCGCGACGGCGCCGGCGGGCACGTGGTTCATGACCCGCGACGGCCGCTGCCTGTCGGCTGCCGGCACCTTCGAGATCGGCACGCCCGCGGCGGCTGCCGGCCTGGTGGCCCGGCGCAGCGAACTGCGCGCCCTCGAGCGACGCCACGAGGAATTGGAGCGGGTGACGGCGGCGGCCGCGGACGCGATCGCCAAACTCCAGGCGCAAGCCGCCGACCTCAACGAGCAGCTGCGCCAGGCCCGCCTGCGCCGCCAGCAGGCTGCCGACGAGCACGCCGCGTCTCGGGCCGAACTCGATCGCCTGGATCGGGAGCGACGGTCGGCCGAGAGCCTGATCACCACCGCCGAGCGCGACCTCCGCGCAGCCGAGGAGCGAGCCGCGACGGCGGTCGCCGCGGAACATGCCGCGGCCGCCGCCGCCGCTGAAGCGGTCGCTGCGGAGACCGCCGCCACGCGCGACCTGGAAGCCGCGCAGGCAGCCGTCGTGGGTGTCGAACGCAGCCGCGGCGTCACCATCGACGAGATCCAGTCGCTGCGGGTTGAACAGGCGACCGTGACCGAGAAACTCGCCCGCAGCCGCGACGCGGTCGCCGTGGCCGAGGCGGCCGCGGACGTCTGCCGCCGCGAGATCGCCGCGGCAGACGCCCGCGAGCGGATGGCCGCCGTCCGTCTCGAGGCCCATCGCCTGGAGGTGCTCGCGGCCGGTGCCGAGCATGCCGAAGCCATGCTGGCCGTCGAACAGACCGCCACCACGCTCGCCGCGGCCGTCGAGGCGCTGGCCGCCACCGACGCCCGCCGCCGGGCGACGGCGACCGCTCTCGACGTGGCCCGTGCCGACGCCGTGCGGCTCGCGGCCGAGGCCCACGCCCGCGAACTCGAGGCGGGCGAGGCACGCCATCGCCGCGCCCGGATCGTGGACCGGATCCGAGACGAGTACGACATCGACCTCGAAGCCGGGCCGACGGCGATCCCCGAGGCCGCCACCACGGGCGAGCCGATCGAGGTGCCCACGGAACGTGGGGAGCTCGAGACCGAGATCGAGCAGCTGCGCCGGAAGTTGGCGTCGATGACGTCGGTGAACATGGAGGCGCTGGCGGAGGCCGAGGAGTTGGCCGCACGACTCGCGAGCCTCGAGGGCCAACTCACCGACGTGACCACCGCCAAGGAGGCGAGCGAGCAGTTGATCGCCCGGCTCGACGAGGAGAGCCGGCGGCTGCTCGGCG
>JBIKND010000281.1:0-3245 GCA_044358905.1 Pirellulales bacterium
ACGACCACAGGATCCACGACCACAGGATCCACGACCACAGGATCCACGACCACAGGATCCACGACCACAGGATCCACGACCACAGGATCCACGACCACAGGATCCTCGACCACAGGATCCTCGACCACAGGATCCTCGACCACAGGATCCTCGACCACAGGATCCTCGACCACAGGATCCTCGACCACGACCACAGGATCCTCGACCACGACCACAGGATCCTCGACCACGACCACAGGATCCGAGGGCTGGTCTTCGCCGGAACCGACCTCCCACCAAGCGTCGTCCACCGCCGTACTGTCGTTCAGCCACCAGCTGTCGTTCAGCCACCAGCTGTCGTCAATCCACGAACTGTCATTGAGCCACCAGCTGTCGTCCACCCAGTCATCTGAAGCCACCCAAGAGACGGCCGCGATGCCGTCCGAGTCAGGAGCCGACAATGGTGCCGCCCACGATGCGTCCAGATCGTCGGCCCCTCCGGCCGCGTCAAAAACCTGCCGCGACTCGAGCGGCTCAAACCCAAATGGCTCGCGGCGGGTCTTGCTCGGCCTTCTCCGGCGTGGCGTCATGACGGCTGAAAAACATTCGGGTGGAACCGATCCCTGCAATCAGGCATGAAATCGGCCGGATGCCGTCGGCCACTTGATCGCCACCCGAACGAACGGCCCAGTCGTCGCGAACAACGCAGACTACCTGGCAGCTCCACCCCGCAAAAACGACACCCACGGTCGGCCGCTTGGGTCGGCCGCCCGTGGGTGGGTGTGGGGAAGTCGTCAGGACGCGAGTATCACTCGCCTCCGCCGCCATCGGCGGCGACCACGGTGATCACGGCATCCTTGCTGGCGAGGATCTTCTCGCGGAGTTCCTGGGCCACCTTGGGATTCTCCTTGAGGAACAGGCGGGCCTTCTCCCGCCCCTGCCCGAGGTGCACCTCGCCGTACCGCAGCCAGGTGCCCGTCTTGTCGACGAGCTTGGCTGCGATCGCCAGGTCGAGGATGTCGCCCTCCACGCTGATTCCGTCGGCGTGCATCATGTCGAACTCGGCCACGCGGAACGGCGGCGCCACCTTGTTCTTCACCACTTTCACCTTCACCCGCTGGCCGACGACGTCCTCGCCGTCCTTGAGCGTGCCGATGCGGCGCACGTCGACCCGGCAAGAGGCGTAGAACTTGAGCGCCTTGCCGCCCGGCGTCGTTTCCGGGCTGCCGAACATGACGCCGATCTTCTCGCGCAGCTGGTTGATGAAGATCACAGTCGTCTTGCTCTTGGCGATCGCCCCGGTGAGCTTCCGCATCGCCTGGCTCATGAGCCGGGCCTGGAGGCCGACCACCGAGTCGCCGATGTCGCCCTCGAGCTCCTTCTGCGGCACGAGGGCCGCCACGGAGTCGATGACGATGATGTCCACCGCGTTGCTCTTGATGAGCATCTCCGCGATGTGCAACGCCTCCTCGCCGGTCGTCGGCTGGCTGACGAGCAGCTTCTCCAGAGAGATGCCGAGCTTCTTCGCCCAGCTCGGATCGAGAGCATGCTCGGCGTCGATGAAGGCCGCGATGCCGCCGCCCCGCTGGGCCGCGGCCACGGAATGCAAGGCGATCGTCGTCTTGCCGCTCGACTCGGGGCCGTAGATCTCGATGATCCGCCCACGCGGAAAACCCTTCCCGCCGAGAGCGAGGTCGACCGACAGGCTGCCGGACGAAATGCCCTCGATCGGCGCCTGGGCTTCGACGCCCAGCGGCATGATCGATCCGGCGCCGAACTCCTTCTCGATCTGAGCGAGCGTGTTGCGGAGGTTGGGATTGTCGTCGAGAAACGACGCCCCGCCCTTGGCGGCCTTCTTCGCCCCCTTGTCCTCGACCTTCGCCTCGCGAACGTCTTTCGCGGCCTTGTCCTTCGCTTCCCTGTCTTTGGCTTCCTTTGCCATTCGTCCGTTGACTCCTACCGTTGCCGTCACCATGGCGACCTTCTCCCACGCTTCCCGGCGCGTCGTCGGGGTGGTTGCTTCGCCACCATGAATCGAGCGATTTGCCGCGGAATCGAACAGTGAACGCGGGTATACTATCGGCTAGCCCCGCGGTTGGCAAGCAGATTTTCTGGACGGCCGTACAGATGGCGGCCAGGGGGCAATTCAGTCGTTTTCGGGCGGCCCCAGCCCCACGCGAAGTGGCCGCAGAGTGGCACTCTGCGGAATCCGCGCTGCGGCGGCGTGCAGACTGCCAGTCTGCACCTCCAGGGGCGCTCCGCGACGGCGGCCCGGCGGGCGCTCTATTTAAAACGTCAGCATCTGCCGGTATTCGGCCACCCGGCGGTCGAGGTCGCTGCGGTCGATCCCGGCCAGCCGGTCGAGGCTGAAATCCTCCACCGTGAAACTCGCCGTGATCACGCCGTACGCCAGGGCCTCCTTGAGGGCCTGCGGGTCGTAGCGGTCGAGGGCTGCGAGGTGGCCCATCATCCCGCCGGCGAAGCTGTCACCGGCGCCGGTCGGGTCGAGCACCTGCGGCGTCGGGTAGGCGGGCATGACATACATCTCGTGCTCGCTGAAGAACATCGCCCCGTGCTCGCCCTTCTTGATGACCACGAACTTCGGGCCCATCTTCAGCACGGCATGGCCGGCCCGCACGAGGTTCTCATCCTCGGCGAGCAGCTTGGCCTCGGAGTCGTTGAGCACGAGCCCATCGATCCGCTTGAGCAGGGTCTCGAGTTCGTCACGCTGGATGTTGATCCATAGGTCCATCGTGTCGGCGACGGTCAGCTTGGCGTCGGGCACCTGGTCGAGCACGGAAAGCTGCGTCACCGGCGAGGCATTGCCCAGAAAGACAAACTTGCTCGCGCGGTGGCTGCCATGGAGCTTCGGCTTGAACTCGCCGAACACGTTGAGGTGCACCTCCAGCGTCTCGCGGTCGTTCATGTTGGGCAGGTAGCGGCCCCGCCAGCGGAACGTCTTGCCGCCGGCGATCGTTTCGATGCCCGAGGTGTCGATCCCGCGGGCCTCGAGAAACCGCGTGTGCTCCGCGGGCCAGTCGTCGCCGACCGTGCCGATCATCTTGACCGGGGAAAAAAAGCTCGCCGCGTAGGAGAAAAACACGGCCGAGCCGCCGAGCACGTCGTCACGCTTCGCGGTGGGGGTCTCGACGCAATCCAGGGCGACGCTTCCGACGACGAGCAAGGGCATGGGGTCACGGCCTCCTTGGTGGCGATTTCACGGAGTCCGGAATGTACGGTCATCGCAGCACGCCGTCCACGTGCGG
>JBIKND010000247.1:0-4253 GCA_044358905.1 Pirellulales bacterium
GGCGCTCGTGTGCCTCCAAACCTGGTCCGGGGCCGCGGACCGGGACCGGGTCCTCGGCTGCAGCCGCCCGCGGCCCGCCGGGGACAAGGCCGTGGCGGCGGCCGCGGTCCGCGCGGCCCTGCCCGAGCTCCTCGAAGCGGCCGGGCCGCTGCGGCCCGCCGTGCTGCGGATCGCCGCGGCATATGGGTTCCGCGACGTCGGACCGCTCCTCGCACAGGCCGTCGCCGACGAGTCGCTCGAACCCGCGCGGCGCGTGGAGATGCTCGACGCGCTCGCGGGCCTCGCCACCAAGGAACTTCCCGTCGCGATCGACGGGGCGCTGGCCTGCTCCGACGCCGTCGTGCGCGGCGGCGGCCTGCGGATCCTGGCCCGGCAGGCGCCCGACCGGTTCCTGCCGCTGGCGGCGACCGCGGTGCGCGGCCAGAGCCTGCCCGAATTGACCGCTGCCATCGACGCCCTGACGCGGGTCGAGAGCCCCGAGGCCACGGCGATCGTCGCCGACGCGGTGGCGCGGATGGCCGCCGGCACGCTTCCTGCCGCCGCCCACCTCGAGGTGATCGAGGCGGCCAGCGGTCGCAAGGATCCCGCCATCGACGCCCGTTTGGAGGCGCTGACCGCCGCGCCGGGCGACAAACTCGCCCGCTGGCGGGCGGCGCTGCACGGTGGCGACGCCGCCCGCGGCGAGGAGATCTTCTTCTTCAAGACCGAGGTCTCCTGCCGGCGCTGCCATCGCATCGGCACCCGGGGCAGCGACGTGGGGCCGGAACTGACCGGCCTGGCCCGCTCGCGGTCGCGCGAGTCGTTCCTGGAGTCGATCGTCGATCCCAACGCGGCGATTGCCCCCGGCTACGGGGCGGTGACGCTCGTGCTCGACGACGGCACGACCGTCTCGGGCACGCTCCGCGGCGAGGATGCCGACACGATCCAACTGCTGCTCGCCGACGGCTCGCTGCGCACGGTGCTCACGTCAACGATCGAGGAGCGGGCGGCGGGCCTGTCCGGCATGCCGGCCGACATCCGCGACAAACTCACGCTGCGCGAACTCCGCGACCTCGTCGCCTACCTGGCCTCGCTCGACTCCGCCCCGCAACCGGCGGGCCACTGATACTACCGCGAGCACGTTGTCGTTGACGTTTTTGAAGGCGGAATCCGTGAGGGGTTGCCCATGCCAATCGAGCGGCGCAGAAAACCGATCGGAGCCTGGAGGGTGATGTGAGGTTTCCTACGAGTGAGCGGAGGGCAGCGGGCACCGATCCGCCCTGGCGGATTGGTCGACGCAGCGAACGTCCGGCGAGATGGCACGGGCAACCCCGGACCATCAGGCCTGGCCCACGGAAAACCCGGATGGACTCCTCCAGGAACCGGTCAAACGTCCACGCCCTGTAGAGGAAGCGCTGCCGGGCAACCGTGTCGTTGCTCAAAGTTACCGTCGTTGATCACTTCGTCGCGACAAACTTCGTCACACCCGCCCGCTTGTTCTGCTTGTCGTAGGTGAGCAGATGGGTCCACTCCACACGATCCACGTTGACCAGGACAGCCACGGCCGATCGCCCGTTTCCATCGACGTAGTAATTCACGCTCGCAACGCCGCTCCGCTCCGCCTTCGGCAACTTCTCAATGTAGTCATTGTAATCGGCCACGATGCTGCCATCGGGCAGTTCGTTCGTGCCATTCCATCCCGCGAGCTGTTCCGGAACAGGCCTGGGATCTGCCGCTTTGGGGTCGCCTTTCTCGTCAGGCGAGGCGTGCGGTTTGCCGTTGGGCTCTGGTGCGATGCCGGCATAGGGGTACTCGGAGACCACATCCCACGCAATCTTTTGCAGAATCGCGTGCTGCTCGTCGGACAATTCATTGTGCCGGGTGATCTTCAGCCCGACGGGCGAGGTGCGGTAGATTGCCGCGAAATGACAATAGCCGCTGAGGGCCTTCACATCCGCGCCGGGGTGCGGCATCCCATCCGTCCAGAGTTCCGATTGCTTCTTTATGCCAGGGTACTTGCCTTGCAGGATCAGTTCCCGGAGCTTCACCGTGGCGTCACCGACCGGCACCAGGAACACCACTCGCTTTCCGAACTTCTCGTTCAGTTTGTCCACAATGGCCTCGACGCCCTTGCGGGTCTTGTCGAGAGCCGCTTGCACATCGCCGAGTTGCGAGCTGTCGAAATCGTCCTTTGTCTTGGTCGCCTGGGCTCGCCCATCCCAGACCAGCCAGGCGGCGTGAAAGTACGCCCGAAAGTTCGGATTCGCCTTCAGCCCCTTTTCGACCAGATTCTCTGCGGTGGTCCACGGATCTGATGCCCACCAATGTACGCCATTTGCGTAAACATCGATCTCGCCCGTTTCGAGAACTGCGAACTCGCTCGGCTTTGTCATTCGAACTTCCTTGTGCTCCTCGATCCCGGCGGCTTTGACCTGATCGGTCACCCCATCCGGGACGAAGCCGAACCAACTATTGCCATAGAACAGGATTGTCAGTCCCTTTGGCCGCACGGGGGCGTCTGCAGCGGAAACGGGGGCGACATGGAGTGACATCGCAAGGTAGCCGAGCAACAACAACGAGTTCTTGAACGATGGCGTCATGAATGATTTCTTTGTTTTGCCTTTCCAATGGTGCGGTCCCCGGGCTCAATCTGGCGCGGGGGCGGGACGCCGCCGCGTGCCGGTTTCCTAAGGCGGAAGGCTAGCCCGGCCGGAGGCACTTCCGCAACCATGTCGGAGCGGATGAGCGGCTCATGAGTGGCATGCTCCCGTTTCCCGGACCCCGCAGGCCGTTCCCTTCCCGCATGCCTTCCCCGTCTGGAGTGGCGTTCTTCTGGCCTCGCTGCGGAACCAGCGCACGACACGACGGCCCACCTTCTCGGAAAGCGTGGCCAGATCGGCCTGGGTGATCGGACGCGCTGGGATGAACACCGGCGGAGCGTCACCCGCCGGTGCGGCCGCGGGCGGCACGAAGACGCCGTCGGTCACGCAGGCATGCAGGTGCTCGCAGCGTGCGACATGGGCCGAAGCACCCGAGAGGTTGCAACGTGCTTTGACGTGAGCGAGTCCTGGGTTCGGCATATCAAGCAAGAGCGTCGAGAACTCAACAAGACCGCACCGTCTCTGAAGCGGCGGCGTGTGCCGCTCTGGGCGGCATTCGCGGATCCAATCAAAGATGTCATCAAGCGCAAGCCGGATCTGACCCTCGAGGAACTGAAGAGGGAACTTGGGACGGACCTGTCGGTTCCGACGTTGTGCATCGCGTTGCAGCGGCTTCGTCTGACTCTCAAAAAAAGTCCTCATCGCCTCGGAAAGGGACCGTCCGGACGTTGCGGAGAGACGGGAAGAGCCGCGTCGGAAACAGCCGCATCTGAATCCGGAACGTCTCGTCTTGATCGACGAAACGTGGGCCAAGACGAACATGACTCGCCCACGAGGACGAGCCTTGAGGGGGCAGCGGCTTCTGGCCAGTGTGCCTCACGGCCACTGGAAAACCACGATGTTCCTGGCGGCCCTTCGCACCACGGGCCTGACGGCGCCCTTGGTCGTGGATGGAGCGCCCAACGGCGAACTCTTCCTTGGCTGGATCATCCAACACCTGGTGCCGACGCTGCAGTGGGGGGACATCGTGGTGATGGACAACCTCGGCGCTCACAAGGTGGCAGGTGTTCGAGAGGCCATCACAGCCGCTGGAGCACGGCTCGTCTATCTGCCCCCGTACCGTCTAGTCGGCAGGGCCACGAAGGTGCCGAGCCTCGTGCTCGGCTGCGAGGCGTCGAATCCGTCGGTCCACGAGAACTACTCGATGCTCTACAGCTCGCACATCTCCTGGAGCTCGCCGACGACGCCGACCGGCGGACGCACGACGAGTTCCTCGAGTCGGTGCAGAGCGTGGAATCACGGATCGCCGGCGCCGGCCGGCGGGACGAGCTGCTGGGCTGGCGACCGACGCTGGAGAAGCCGGGCCGGGAGCGGCCGGCCGCTGGGATCCCGCAGGACAGCGCCGAGCACATGCGGCTGATGTGCGACATCGTGGTGCTGGCGTTCCAGACCGACACGACGCGGATCACGACGCTCAAGCTCAACAACGACCACAGCGCCCTGCGGTTCCCCAACCTGCCGAAGCACGGAGGCAAGCCGGGCGCGGGGATCGATTACATGATCCATCACCTGCGTTCAGCATCGCTTCCGCATCACGCAGCTTCGCAACGATCTCCTCGGGACGGTGCTTCTTCCGTCGTCTCGTCGTCATCGAAAGTCTCCTTGCCCTCAGGG
>JBIKND010000181.1:0-7702 GCA_044358905.1 Pirellulales bacterium
GGATTTCCAAGGCAGGCCACGGGCACATCCCGGTTCATCGAACGGACAACGCTTGCCGGCGGGCCTGTGGCGGGACTATCCTGCACCCGATTGCACCGCAGCTGGATGCCCGCGCGTCCCTGACCTCCCCATCACGCGGTCAACGCCCCCTTGGAGAATCCCATGCGTGTGACGACCACCGTCATCTGCCTGCTTCCGGCCACGGTCCTCTGCGTCACGAGTGCTGACGCCGGCCCCCAGCCGGGAACGGCGCTGCAGGTCATCGACGGAGACACGGTCAAGGCCGTCGCCGTGGGCGGAGACGGAGAAGCAATCGGCAACCCGGTGACCTTCGGCATCCGCGGCATCGTCGCGCCGGCCCTCGACCAGCCGTTCGGGCTGCAGGCCCGGGAACGCCTGAAGGAACAGGTCGAAGGCAAGCGCGTGATCTGGAACGGTCCCACGGAGCGCGGCCACAAGGAAGGCGGCGCGGTGTTCATGCGGGATGCCTCGGGGGCGTCGCTCGCGAAGCAGTTGCTCTCCGAGGGGCTGGCCTGGGTGGTCGAGGCCGAACTCGTGCAGAAGCAGGCGAACTCCGGTGGCGAGAGGAAGTTGTGGCCCGAGGCAGCGGACTGGATCGCCGCCGAACGGGAGGCCAGGGAGGCCGGCCGCGGGCTGTGGGCCGACAAGGCGCCGGTGCCGCCCTGGGAGTGGGAGTCGCGGGCGCGGCCGAAGGAGATCACGAACAGCATCGGGATGCGGCTCGTGTACATCCCCCGGGGCGAGTTCCTGATGGGCTCTCCCGTCGACGAGCCGGGCCGGGAGCCCGCGGAGCTACAGCACAAGGTGGAAATCTGCAGGGGGTTCTACCTCGGCGCGACCGAGGTCACGGTGGGCCAGTTCAGGGCCTTCGTCGCCGACACGGGCTATCGGACGTCCGGCGAGGCCGACGGCACGGGGGGCGAGGGCGTGAATCAGACCACCGCAAAGATCGAGATGGGCCCGCAGTACACGTGGAAGAACACCGGCATCGCGCAGACCGACGACCATCCCGTCGTCATCGTCAGTTGGACCGATGCCGATGCGTTCTGCCGCTGGCTGGCGACCAAGGAACACAGGGACTGTCGCCTGCCGACGGAGGCGGAATGGGAATACGCGTGTCGGGCCGGCACGCAGACCGCGTATTCGTGCGGCGCGACCGGCGCGGACCTGGCCGCGGTCGGATTCAAGGAGAACGCCGTCGGTCGCTTCACGGTGCCGGTGGCAGGGTTTCAGAAGAATGCGTTCGGACTCTTCGACATGCACGGCAACGTGTGCGAGTGGTGTCAGGACTGGTATGACCCCAAGGGCTATCCCAACCGCAGGGAACGGGATCCGACGGGGTCCGCAACGGGAACAACGCGGGTGCAGCGCGGCGGCGACTGGTCGAGCCACGCCAGTCGCTTACGATCCGCTGCCCGGATCGGCCGCGATCCCGTCGCCTATCGCGCCTGCTCCCAGGGATTTCGCGTGGCCTTGCCGGCGCCCGATGCCGTCCCGTGGAAGGCCCAGAAGTGATCGGGCGGCAGCCGCGGCCTCGTGGCTGCCCGCCACCGGGCCGCTAGAGCGCTTCTGGATTCTGTGTACCGACGACTTGGCAAATCAGGGGCTGAGGCGAAGTGGATGGCTTCCTGACTAATCTTCAGTTCAGTTGACGAAGCATGGTCCGGGCAATGGTGCCTCCGCAGGCCCTGATCGAGCCGAACGAATCGCCGGGGTCACGCCAGAATCTCCGCCAGCGGGCCGGCCGTGTCGATGTCACGGAGTTCGCGGTCGGGTTCGCCGAACTTCTCGCGTTTGTCCCCCACCGCGTGCAGCAGCGACAGGAAGAAGTTGGACATGGTCCGGTGTCCGGCCTTCTTGTAACCGGGGTATTGCAAGAACCGGCCCGCCGTCTTCAATCGCCCGCCAAGGTTTCCCACCAGCACCATGGGCCACTGCATCCCTCGTCCGTGGTGTTCCTCGGCGGAGTCGCTCATGTAGATGATCAGGGTGTTGTCGAGCAGTGTGCCGTTGCCTTCTTTAATGGCCGACATCCGCTGGGCCAGATCGGCGACACGTTCGGCATGGAAACGGCGGATCTTCACCGCGAATTCCGCGCTTTCGGGCGTGCCGATCGAGTGTCCGATCGCATGACCGTCCTTGGTGATGCCGAGTTCCGTCCACGTTTTGTAGCTTGACCCTCCCGCCCCGCAGGACGCGTCGAGCACTACGACATTGGTCAACCGAGATGCCAAAGCCGCGACCGCCAGCACACCATGGGCCTCGAACCGGTCGGTCAACCGCTGGCTGTTGAACTTGTCGATCGCGGGGCGATGAGCCTTCAAGTTCCCCTGGATTGCATTGATCTTGTCCTGCCGTGTCTGCATCTGCTCGAGCGTGTCGAGATAGACGTCGAGTTTCTCGCGGTCTGTTCCCGATAGTTCACGGCTCACGCGCCGGATATCCGCCCGGGTCCAGTCGAGCAGTTTGTTGCGAACATTGAACACCTTCCGGGCATCGCCCTCGGCCACGCTGCCGAATAGCGTCTGAAAGGCGACTTCCGGCTGGCAGATCATGGGCAGCGGCCGTTTGGGACTGCTGACCGACACCGTGTTCGCAAAAACTGTCTGGGCATCGCCATGCACACCCAAGCCGAAGACCGGAACGATCCCGGGTAGTGAGGACGCCAGTGCATGATCGACCGTTTGGAACAGCGGATCGTTCGCCGGCGAGTTGGCGTCGCGGCCTGAATAATAGCAGCCGAGCGCCCCGTATCCCGCACCGTGATTGGGCCTGGCCTGCGCGCAGGACAATCCCAGCACGATCGACATCCGGTCCTTGAAGGGTTCCAGGGGCGCGATCGCGTTGGGGAGCGCGTGACCGGCCAGCGGCGCATCGACGAGACTGTCCTGGGGGCTGCCCGTGTAAATTCCGGGCTTGCCCAAGTTCTCTGGCCGAATGTGATAGTCGTACAACCCGTTGCTCTCGATCACGAAGACGATCCGCGGCGGCGGCGCTTCGCCCCGGGCCTCAGCCGCCAGGGCGTTCAGAAATGGCTGGAGCACGACGGCCCCGGCCCCGAGCCCCATGCGCGTGAGGACCGTTCGGCGATCGAGTTGGTCGGGTGTAATCATCTTGAGTGCTGTGTTGGCGGTTTTCATTTGGACTCCTTGGTAGTGGGCAGGGTTCGGTATAAGAAGGATTCCGAGGACAACAGCGACACGAGCAGTTCCTTGAAGCTGCCGCCGCTTGCGAGGTAAACGCGGTCAGCCTCCTGCAATGCCGGCGCATCGCCGGGAGTTTCATTGCGACCCAGGAAAAAGCGGAACGCGTGGCGAATGAAGACCTGTCGCACGCGATCCGATTCCGCCAGACGCCGCAGCATTTCAGGAGCGTCCTTGACCGGGCCGTCAAGGCTTGGTTCACCGCTGTGGCGGACGAAGCCCGTCGTGTCGAGCGGCGCTTCGCGGTAGATCTTGGTCGTCTTGTCCTTGACCGACTCCATCGCCTGAAGATCAATGACCGGTTCGCATGTGCGAACGAATCCGTAGTGGTCGGCGTACTCGAACGGCGTGCCGAGCTCGTCCATGCGATAGTGGCACTCCCAGCACCCGGCCGCCCGTGTGACCATCTGCCGCTCACGAAGCGTGTGGTGCGGGTCGTCGGGGATCATCGCGGCGACATTGATCGGCAAGTCCGGCACCCGGCCGCCCAGCAGGCGTTCACGCACCCAGCGGCCGCGGCGAACGATGTCGTTGTGGAAGTTCGTGGACCAGGCCACCTGCCAGCTCGGCTGCATGAGAACACCGATGTTGCCTTCGGCGGATCGGGAATCGTTTTCGCCGTCGGTCGGCGGACTTGTGCGGAAGATCGGGGTGATCCCGCCATCCTGGAACGTCGATGCGGGAAAGTCGTAGACCGCCGCCAACGCAGATCGCGAACCAGCCGTTGACCACGCGGGAGCGGTCAGCAGCTTTTTGAAGACATCCTGATCCTCGCCTAGGATTTGCAACACGAACGTGTCGGTCTCCAAGACGTAACCATCGGGAGCATGCAGCATGCCGTGGCGATTCAGATAAGCTGGCAGCGGATCCTTGAAGACAGCGGGCGCCCTGTAGTAATCGAAGTATTCGCGAAAAAACCAAAGGACACGTGATTTGCCGAGCTGGGGATCGTTCAAAATATTCCGAACCGCGGCGGCAACTTCGTCTCGTGTCGTGAGTTTCCCCTGGGCGGCGGCCGACAACAGCCCCAGATCTCGTTTGGTGGAAAGGGAGAGACCGATCGCGAGCGCGGTCTCGCGCGGTGACAGCATTCGCACGCCGGGCCGCACTTCGGCGCCAAGCCCGATCTCGAAGCGCAAGATGGCCTCGGGCGTCATGAGCGGCGCCATCAGAACCGCCTTGCCCGCCAGCGAAAAATCCCCCTCTTTGGCCGCCTCCTCGTAGAGTTCCAGCAGGCTTTCCAGCTCTTCCTCACTCGGAGTCCGCAGGACGACGGCCTGGTACTGCTGATTCAGAGCCTGCACCAGTTCGCTGCGATTCGCCGACACCTTGGGATGCATCAACGGGGCAAGGATTCCGTTTCCCTGGCGAACTCGATCGCCCTTCGCGAGTTCCTCGCGTTCTTCGGGGGTCGCCGTCTTGATCCGTTCGTCGCCCGGCCAGAGCGCTTCCTTGCCGGGCGGGTGTTCATGAATATCGACCAGGACATGCGCCTTGGTCTGGGCCAGGACAACCTGCTCGGCATTCGCGATGATCAAACTCGTTGCGCCTTCGTCCGGCGCGTACAGCGCGGAGAAGTCCCTGAAGCCAGAATCCCCAATCTGGCCAAACGGTTGCTGCAAGCTCTTCACATTGAAACCACCAAGGGACTTGGTGTAGGCAGACGGCGACAGACGCCACAGTCGCGGCGGCGGCGGCACACTTGGCCCGCGTGGTCCACCGAAGAGAATCGCGTGGGGCAAACGGTTGCCGTCCACCGGCCTTTCCTTGACCGCATACTGCGTCACCGGCCCATTGAGCGGCGCGTCAAGTCCCGACGAAATCCACTGTACAACGCCGGCGGACTCCATGGGATCGGGCCGGTCCTCGACGTTTGGCGGCATGTCCCCGCTACGAAGTCGCTCCAGAATCGACGCAAACGTAACCCGGCCGGCACTATCTTCGAACGTCAGGCGATCCATCGAGAAGTCGCCTTCCTTGCTGTCGCCGCCGTGGCAACTCGTGCAGTGGGCTTCGAGGAAGGCGTTGACGAATTCCCTGTCGATCTTGGCCGCAGTGTGCACACGGGCCGCGCGACGTTTCTCCCCCAGCGCGATTCGTGAATTGGCTTCGAACGCTTCGTGCGATGAGTCCGAGACTGTCTGCAGCCCCTTCAGCGACACGATTCCCGCATGCTGTGCCAACGATCGGGCTCCCTCGTCGGTCAGGGATGTCAGGCCGTCGAGAATGAGCCAATCCCCCTTATGTTTTCCCAGTGCTGCGGCCGACTGCTCGGAAAGCGATTTCAACCCGTTCAGGGAGAGGCGCCCATCGTGCGCGGCGAGCACCACGACGGCGTCGTCTGAAAGCGAGGTCAGTCCATTGAGCGAGAGAGTGCCTCCTTGGTGGCTGGCGAGTTCCTTCGCTGTTTCTTCGGAAAGCGTGGTCAAGCCATCCAGCAGGAGATTGCCCTGCCGCCCGGCCAGCGTCCTGGCCATTTCGGGGGTGATCGTTTTGACGGACGGAAGGTTGCCGTTCCAGTTGCGCGACGATGCCAGCGCGACGGCTGATTTTTCGGAGAGCGCCGTCAATGCCGGCAAGTCGCCAAACCATCGGGGCCAGACGGCCAGGATGGCGGCACCCTCGTCGGAAAGCGTCTGCAAGCCCCTGAGGTGGACGAAAAACCTGTCGTCGGGGGACGTCTTGTGTTCGGCGAGTGCCTGGAGGGATTCGGTGGAAATCTCCCTCAGGCCGTCCAGGAATATGTGGCCATTCCATTTGGCAATGGCCCTGGCCGCTGCGGGGGACAGCGTCGCCAGACCGCTGAGATCCAGGTGGCTCTGGTGAGTGACGTCACCGCGTTTTTTCCCCAGCCCTTCGGCCAGTTCAACGGAAAGCTCCTTGAGTGCGGGGAGTCGGCCATGGAGTTTCGGTCCCAAGACTTCGGCCGCTTCGGGGGAAATGGTGGTCAAACCTTCCATCACATAAGGCCTCTTGTAAGTGCCCAACTCCCGTTTCGCCAACGCCTGGGCCACGTCGTCGGGAATCGTCTCGACGTTGGGAAGTCGGGCCTCCCACTCCCCCGAAGGGAGGTCTGCCAACACCGCCGCCACTTCCGGTGAAAGCGAGCTCAAGCCGTCGAGCCGCACTGGGAATTTTCCCCCAGCCTTCCGCTTCGCCAGCGCCTGGGCCGCTGCAGGGGAAAGCGAACTCAGGCCATTCAAATACAGGCGACCTTTCGCATGGGCGGCGAGAGCCTTGGCGACATCATCGGAAAGCGATCGCAATCCGTTCAACGACAGTTCGCCGAAGCGCGAGGCCAACGCCTTTGCCGTCTCGTCCGAGACGTTCGTCAACCCGTCGAGCATCAGCCAGCCGTTGAACCGAGCCAGTTCTTTGGCCGCCTCGGGTGAAAGCGTGGTCAGGCGATCGAGTTGCAACCGCCCGCTCGTGTCCCGAGCCAATATTTTCGCCTGCTCGACGGACAGCGTCGTTTCCCCGTCTTTCTGTTCAGCGTGCGCGAGCGCCCCGAGAAGCATGAGACCACAGAACGCCCCGGCCCCGATCTGCAGGAGATGACGCCGGTGAAAGGCCTTGCAACGACTGTCTTGATTGCCGGACATGTTTGAAACGTTTCTGGGTGAAGTTTCGTGATTGCACATCCCGCGTCCCGCGTCTGCATCACGGGATGCAAAGAACTCGGAATCCAGCCGTGGAGTAGCGTCCCGTGGAACCGCAAATACGTCGGTTGGCGCAACGGCAATCGAATCCCGTGAGATGCCAGGCCCCGCCTCGCTTGACCGGGCGTCCCTCACCTTGCAGCACAGTCTGCAAGGCATTGCCGGTTTTGGGGAGCGCCGAGTATTTGCCGTAGTAGCCTTCGCAGAACTCCCACACATTGCCGTGCATGTCGTAGAGTCCGAACGGGTTCGGCTTGAACATTCCGACCGGCGCCGAGAATGGGTAGCCGTCCTCGCCCCGCAGCGTGATCGGGGCGAGCTTTTTCTCGCGAGCGCACGCGTCGGCCACGTTCGCATAGGCCACGAGTTGCTCCTCGTCGTCGCCGCAAAAAAACCGTGATCGACTGCCCGCACGACAAGCGAATTCCCACTCCGCCTCGCCCGGGAGCCGCACGTCGCCGATCTTCACTCGCCCGTCGCCGATTGTCTGCAGCCATTCACAGAATCGGCGGGCATCGTCAATGGCGATGTTGACGACCGGATGGTCGTCGGTTTGAACGTCGAGACCCATGTCTCGCCAACTGAACCGCTTGTCCGTCCCGACGAACTTCTGTTCTTTCGCGTCCCACCCTTTGCCGCCGTCGGTGCGCTCCGGGATGGTTTCATAGCCGGTCTCCTCGACGAAGCGGCGAAACTGGCCGCGGGTCACTTCGAATTGCCCCAGGTAGAAATCATCGGTAAGCGTGACCTCCTGCTCGTCTTCCATCGAGAGTTGGCCGGGAATTTGACCATTGAAGTATTTCTCCGCCAATGCTTCCT
>JBIKND010000118.1:0-11954 GCA_044358905.1 Pirellulales bacterium
GCCGCCACGCGGAGTCCCCCGGCTCCCGCCGGGGGCTTTTTGGAGAAAGCGTCGTGCGGTCTCACGCCCAACAAGCCCCGGGCGGAAGCCCGGGGACACCGGGCCGTTGGGCGAGACCGATTCATATGCCACACGGGATCCGCCGCCACGCGGAGTCCCCTGGCTCCCGCCGGGGGCTTTTTGGAGAAAGCATCGTGCGGTCCCACGCCCAACAAGCCCCGGGCGGAAGCCCGGGGACACCGGGCCGTTGGGCGAGACCGATTCATATGCCACACGGGATCCGCCGCCACGCGGAGTCCCCCGGCTCCCGCCGGGGGCTTTTTGGAGAAAGCGTCGTGCGGTCTCACGCCCAACAAGCCCCGGGCGGAAGCCCGGGGACACACGCTTGACTGTGCCCGACCGCCTGAGACTAGGAGTTTCAGCGATGCGATTGCGAGCCTGGACCCTCGTCGCGGTAGCCCTCGTCGCCGGCTCGGCGGCCGGGGATGACGGACGGGACGAGCGACGGGACACGACGCGGCGGAAATCCGACGGCCCCGATCACTCCACGGCCGCGGATCTCAATCCCGTCAAGTACCTCAAGAAGCCGCGACACCCGCCGGCGGACCTGGTGCGAAACGGAAACCCCCGGGCGGCGATCCACTTGGCGATTCCCCCGTCTCCGACCTTGACGCTCGTCGTCAAGGAACTGGTCGAGTCGATCAGGGTGACGACCGGTGCGACCTTGCCGGTGAGCGTGGCGCCGCAACCGCCGGCGGCGGGCGTCGAGACGTTGATCGTGGTCGGTGACTGCCCCGCCGCGCGGGAAGCGGGCATCGACGTGGACCAGATCGCCGTGGAAGGTTTCGAGGTCCTGACGGCGGCGGACAAGATCTTCATCGTCGGCAACGTCGACGAACCGCCCGATCTCGCGCTCACGCCGGGGCAGCCGACGCCGGGCCCCTACGGCAACGAGGGCAACGCCTGGGGTGTGGCCGACTTCATGGAGCGGTTCGTGGGGGTGCGGTGGTATTGGTCGCCGAGCGTCGGCGGCCGCAGCGTGGTCGAGACCCCCACGCTCTCGGTCGCGCCGGCCCACTACCGCGACGCGCCCGCGTTTCGGATCCGCTGGTACGCGCCCCACAACGGCTTCGACCAGTCGCTGTGGGTGGCTCGCACGAGCGAGGGGACGAGGCCCGACCTCCTGCCCCGACCGACCGAAGCAGCCATCCCCAAGGACGTTCCCTTCATCGACATGACGACCTGCCTGACGTGCCTGCGGGCCGGGGGAAGCTGGCCCTATCTCGCCAAGCCCGAACAGCCGCTCGTCCTGCGGAGAACCGGTCCGGTCGTGAATCGCCGGCAGGCATTCGTCACGCAGACCGAAACCCGCGTCAGCCTGCTCTGCTACACCATGCCGGAAACCATGTCGCTTCTGGAGGATTGCCTGACCAACGCCTGGAGCCCGGACGGCGCCTTCCACGACGAGCGGCTGCGCGGCTTCACGCCGGGATTCTGCACCTCCCAGGCCGTCACGGTCACTCCCGCTCCGATGGCGTTGGCATGCACCTGCGACGCCTGCCGGCAGTCGCTGGCAGCGGGCGGCGCGGGGGAGCATGCGAACCGGTTCGTGCGGACGGTGTGCGGCGGGCTCGAGAAGCAATGGCCGGGCAAGCGCGTCGTCTACCTGCCCGCATCCTTGGACAAGGCGAACTACCCGCAGGGCGACTTTCCCGAGAATCTCGAGGTCCAGCTCGCCACGAGTGGATTCGGGCCGCCGCGGAACCCGCAGGGCTCGGACCCCGCACGGGAAGAGGCCATCGACCGGTGGCGGCGGGTCACGGCCAGCGGCAGGGTCGCCCTGTCGGAATCATCCGCCGGCCTCGCCAGCAAGACGCACGCGCCGATCCAGTTTCCACACACCCTGCAGCAGTATTACCGGCGACGGCGGCAGGACACCGTCGGAGTGTTCGTCAACGGCCACGCGCTCAACGAGTGGGCCGGATGTGCCCCCACGCTGCACTGCTGGATGAAACTGCTCTGGAATCCCGACGTGGACGTGGACGCCATCCTGCTGTCGTTCTGCAATCGCATGTTTGGCAAGGCGGCGCCCCAGATGCGGGAGTATGTGGCGCTGCAGTGCGTGACCTTTCAGCAATCGACGATCCATCCCGCACTGCCGGACATGCGGGAGAACATCGACGGTCTGCGGCGGCTCTACCCGCCGGCGGCCGTCGCCCGATTCACGGAGTTGCGGGACCAGGCGCGGAAGCTGCTGGTGGACGACCCCGTCTCGCTGCAGCGGATGGAGTATTTCACCTGGACGCTCGATCCGTTCAGGACGCTGTACGAGGGCAAGTAAGACCGGCCACACGGGATCCGCCGCCACTGGAGGTGCAGACTGGCAGTCTGCACCTCGCCGCGGTTCGTCAGGCCGCATTCCGCAGAGTGCCACTCTGCGGCTCCAGGGTTCGTCACCAATCTGCGGCTCCAGGGTTCATGACCACTCTGCGGCTCCGGGGACACCGGGCCGTTGGGCGAGACCGGATTCCATGCCACGCGATCGGCGCACACGCGCATGGCACGCGGGATCCGCCGCCACGCGGAGTCCCCCGGCTTCCGCCGGGGGCTTTGTGGGCGCCGCGCACCTCACCCCAACAAGCCCCGGGCGGAAGCCCGGGGACATGCGCGACGCTGCATCCCGGCCGGCGGCCGGGTTGACCCGCCCCCCGCGCTCATGTGAACCTGTGGCCCGAGGAGTTCCCATGCGGCTGCCCTGGATCGCGATCGTCGGCGGTGTCGTTCTCATGGCGCCGGCCCGCGCCGAGGAGCCGGCCGCCGACGGCACGCAATCGGTCGTCGTGCTCGCCGAACCTCCGGCCACGCCCGGGCAGTCCTCCGTGCTCGTGCCGCCGACCGAGCCGGCCAACGCCCCCCCGGCCGCGACGACCGCCGAACCCGCCGCGCAGACCGTCGCCCCTCCCCCGACACAGCCCGCGGCGGGCCTGGCCACCGATGTGCTCGCCCAGGCGCTCGAGCCGCTCGCTGGCCGACCGGGCGCAACCAACGGCGACGCGGCGCTCTATGCGCGGCCGCTCCCGCTGCTCGAGGCGCTCGACCGCTCCGGGGATCGCGCCCGGCGGCTGTGGATCACGCAGGCCTATTGGAAAGTGGCCGCGGCCTTCGCCGCGGTCCGGTGGTCGACGGAGGCGATCGAACGGCTGGATCTCGTCGCGCCGGGCGGCGACCCGCACGACCGCGCCACGCTCGATGTCGCCACCGCCGCGGCGCGGGCCGACCTCGCCGACGCCCGGGCCCAGCTCGGCGCCGCCCAGCAGGAACTCGTCGATCTTGCCAAACTGCCCGTCACCGATCCCCTGCCCTGGCCCGTCGATCGCCCGCTCGCCATTCCCTATCAGACGCACTTCGAGGCGATCTTCGCCAACCGCCCAGCCACCGGCCGCGTCCGCGCGATCGCCCGCACGCTCCCGGCCCGGCACGAGGCGCTCGAGGCCCGCGCGGCGGCGGTCCGCGCCGCGGAGAAGGCGGCCACGATGGCCGAGGCCGACCACGCCCAGGGCAAGCGGCCGATCGAGGCGGTGATCGCGGCGCACGCCGCGCTCGTCGGCCAGCAGCGTGAGTTCCTCCAGGCTACGAAGGCCTACAACCTCGACATCGCCGAATACGCGATGGCGGCCGCCGACCTCTCCATCCCCGACGACCGCTTCGCGGCCATGCTCATCGGCGCGCCGATCCAGTGGCGGCAGCCTGCGGTGCCGGGCGGCGCCACCGGCGGACAGCCAACCCGCGAATGAGCCAGGCGATCCCCAGACCGATGGCGGCCAGTGAGGCGGCCGCGGGCTCCGGCACGATCGCGAACTCAGCCACGCTGCCGCCGCTGACCGTTCCCGACGCGAAGGTCGCGAGCGGCACGGTTGCGGACTTCACCGCCACCCCCGTGAAGCCCGGCAGAAAGGCGGCATCGAGCGCGTAATAGTTCATGCCGTCGTGCGTGGCGGCATGGCCGCCCCCGTCGCCGCGGACGAAGTAGCGGTAATTCGCCCCGGCGATCGACGGCAGCAGGCTGCCCGTCGCGGCGGTGAAAAAGCCCCCTCGGAACGTGTCCCCGATCGCGACCGCGGACACGTCGAGAAAGATGTCCACCGCGTTGGCCGCCGTCAGGCTCGAGACGAACGGCATCGTGCCGCTCGTCAGCCGCAGCACGTCGTTGACGCTCGCGGCGGCGTTGGCATAGTTCGGCGCGGTGCCGCTGAACTGGAAGACGACGCCGGCGCCCGCCCCCGGATCGAAGTCCGTGGCCGTGAGGATGCCGATCGAGTCGCCGGGCCCGATCGTGCCCGGGCCGGCGAGCCTGCCGGCGAGCTGGCCGCGGCCCATCACCATCCCGCCGGCAGCGACGTTCACGCCGCCCGCCACCGCGCCGTCGAGAACGAGCGTGCCCTGCGCCACGCTCGTGGGGCCGGTGTAGGTGTTGGTGCCGGCGAGCGCGACCACGCCCGCGCCGAGCTTCTGGAGGCCGCCGGTGCCGCCGATCGCGCCCGAGATGGTGAGCCTCGCGGCCGACGCCGCGGTCAGCGTGGCATCGCTCGCCAGCGCGACCGCCGCGGCGATCTCGTGCGTGCCGGAGGCGACCTGCACGAGCGCGGTGGACGGGCCGCCGTCGAGGGTGAGCGTGCCGCCGGAGAGCAGGTATCTGGCCGCGGCATTGGCGAACGTGACCGCGGCGAGACTCGGGTTGGCATCGCCGAGGGTGACCGTGGCCGAGCCGCTCGCGACGGCGCCGCCGAACGTCGCCGCGTCGCTGCTCGTGAAGCCCGCGAACGTGCCCGGAGCGGCGGCGACGCCCTCCGCGCTCGTCCAGTTGCCGCTGGCGCCCGTCCCCCAGGCACCGCCCGTCGCCGCGTTCCAGACTCCGACACCGGAGAACACGCCGCCCGCGGTCGTGATCGCTCCCGGCGATCCCACCGTCGTCGCCACGCCGTTCACCAGGCCCGCGACGCCGTTGGCATCGCTGACCAGCGTCAGATGCACCGTCGCTGCCAGCGATCCGGCCGACGCCGTGCTCACGCCGACCACGAGGTCGCGGGTCGTCGTGCCGCCGGCGCTCGCCGCCAGGCCCGTGAAGCCCGTGGCCGTCACGGCCGGGTTCGTGGTCGATCCCGAGACGTTCAGCAGATCCTGGTAGCCGGCATCGGTCACCGTCTGGTTGCCGATCGCCACGGTCCGATTCCCGACGCTCGCGCCTCGATGCACGACACCGAAGTCCAGCACGCCGCCCGAGTACTTCGCCTGCGCGGAGTCGTACACCGCGCTCGTGACCGTGACCGTCTGGGTGCCGGTGACCGCCCGATAACCGCTCAAACCCGCCGCCGTGCCGCTGTCGCCGAACGTGTAGGCGACGCTCTGGCTCATCGGCCCGGCGACCTGGGAACCGGAGAGCGTGGCCACGATGGAGGCGGTGCCGCCGGCGGCGACGTTCGTGAGGCCGGTGAGCGTCACGTTGCCTGCGGCGGCGCTGCCGCTGGTGAGACCGACGCGGAATCCCGGGGCGTTCTGGGCCGCGAGCGTGCCGCTGACCGCCACGCCGGCCCGGGTGTTGCCGAGGGCGACGGTGCTGCTGGCGAGCGCGAGCAGGGCATGGCCGTAGACATCGACCCGCACTGTCCCCGACGCCGTCGTCGCGCCGAAGGCGCCCGGGGCGGTCACGGTGAACGTCCCCGCCTGGCCGGTGCCCGAGGTCGTGCCGGTGAAGTACAGCCCGCCCGCGCCGGCCGACGTGCCGGCGGCCTGGGCCGTGCCGCTGGAGGAGCCCGCGACGTTGCCCGTGCCCGTGCCGGTGAAGGCGAGGCTCGCACCACCGCTCGCGTTGGTGTTGGCGACGGTGTAGGTGAAGCCCGCCGTGCCGCCGGCGATGATCGCCGCGGCCGGATGGGTGACGCTGACCGTGCCGAGCACCGCTTGCTGCTGGGCGGCGAGCTCGGTCGCGCCGTAGACGAGTTGATATCCGCTGGCCAGCCCCGCGACGCTCCCGAACGTGCCGGTCTGCGACGCGTAGGAAACGAGCCGGTAGAGGCCGGCGCCGGTGGACATGCCGGTCAGGTCGAGCGCCGCGGCCGAGCCGAGGGCGAGCGTCGAAGTCGTTACGAGCTGGGCGGTGCCGGTCTGGCCGGCGGCCATCTGCAGCGTGCCCCCGGATCCGGAGAAGGCGAGGCCGGCGATCGTGTCGCTGAAGGCGCCGAGGTTCAGCGTGCCCCGCGTCGCCGCCGCACCGAGCGTGACGCGCGTGGCATCGGGGAGGACGTTGTTCGCCCCGGAGGCGAGGACGCCCGCGGCGACCGTCGTCGCGCCGCCAAACGTGTTGGCGGCGGACAACTGCAGCGTGCCGGTACCGGACTTCGTGAGCGAGAACGTGCCGCTGCCGTCGTCGATCGTGCCGCTGACGACCATCCGCCCGCCGCCGGCGATCGTCCACACGGCGTCGGCACCGAGCGTCACGTTGGCGGCGATGGTCTGCGTGCCGGTGGCGGTGGCGAGTCTGGCCAGGCTGCCTGATGCGAGCGTCAGCGTGTTCCCCGCCGCGGACGGGGCGATGGAGAACGACGTCGCCGTGTTCACGGTCAGGCTGCGGATCGAGTAGCTGCCGTCGAGGCTGATCGCGGTGCCGCTGGACTTGAACCCGGAAGCGAAGAACACGTCGTCGCGGCTCCCCGGCAGATTGACCGTGGACCAATTCTGCTTCCGGCTCCAGTTCGCGTTGCTGCTGCCGTCCCAGGTGACGTTCGCCGCCCGCGCGTCGCCGGTCATGGCCGCCACCGCCGCGGCGACGGCGAGGGCCAAAACGGCCTGCACGACCACCGACCGCACGAGCAGCGGGAGGGCCGTGAACCGGCGGAGGCAGGTGGACAAGGCGGCGACGGATGCGTCCGGGCATCCGGGAACGGCGCGCAAAAGCGTTGAGGCATGACGTGGCATGACGACACCCGGATGGGGAAAAAGTGGCGGGAACAACTCGGCGGGAGAACGCAGGCAGGAACCGGCGGGCACGAGTTTCTTCGCGAAGGCGGCAGCCGCCGCCCCGGTCGGGCCCATTGATAGGGCCGCCGCGGCCCGAGTCCAGAAATCGCAGGCAGCCGCTGTCTTTCCGGGCTCGATGCCGACC
Source organism: Pirellulales bacterium (assembly GCA_044358905.1). Taxonomy (GTDB): domain Bacteria; phylum Planctomycetota; class Planctomycetia; order Pirellulales; family UBA1268; genus QWPN01. Next base: position 7,160 of record JBIKND010000118.1, read on the forward strand.
GGACACCCGGTGCGGATTCAGCCAGCCGCCTGCGGCGCGCGAGTTCCGTGTCGTACACTCACGAACCAGGTTCCGCATGATCCAGCCACCGCCATCCCTCCCCGTCGCTCCGCTCGCCATCGGCCCGGTCGTCGTCGATCCGCCGATCCTCCAGGCGCCGATGGCGGGCTACACGAACTACGCCTACCGCCAGGTGGTCCGCGAGTTCGGCGGCGCCGGCCTGCTGGCGACCGAGATGATCGCGGCCCGCAGCGCCATCTGGCTGGAGACCAATCGCGGCGAGCATCCCGATCGGCTGTGGGGTGTGCGCGACGAACCGCGGCCGCTGGCGGTGCAGATGTGGGACAACGACCCCGACAATCTGGCCGCGGTGGGCCGCCGGCTGGCGAAGGATTTTCAGGTCAGCGTCGTGGACCTGAACTTCGGCTGCCCGGTGCGGCAGGTCACGGAGAAGGCCCACAGCGGCTCGTGGCTACTCCGCGATCCCGACCGCGTGGGCACGATCGTGCGCCGCGTGGTCGAGGCCTGCGACGGCGTGCCGGTGACGGCGAAGATCCGCCTCGGCTGCTCCGACGCCTGCCGCACGGCCATCGAGGTGGCCCAGCGGATCGAGGAGGCGGGTGCCTCGTGCCTCACGGTCCACGGCCGCGTCGCCGCGCAGTTCTTCACGGGTGAGGCCGACTGGGACGCGATCGCCGCCGTGAAGCGCAGCGTCTCCCGGATGCCCGTCGTCGGCAACGGCGACATCGACTCCCCGGAAACGGCCGTCCGCCGCCTGCGGGAAACCGGCGTGGATGGCGTGATGATCGCCCGCGAGGCCCTCGCGCGACCGTGGATCTTCGCGCAGGCGGCCGCCCTGCTCCGCGGCACGGCCCCGCCCCCGAACCCGACGCTCGGCGAGCAGCGCGAGATCGTGCTCCATCATTACGACCTCGTCTGTCTCCGCTTTGGCGTCGAGCAGGGCACGCTCCTGATGCGCAAGTTCGCCTGCTCCTATGCCCAGGGCCTGCCCGGAGCCCGGGATTTCCGGGGAAAAGTCTCGCGGGTCACCAGTCGCGAGGAGTTTCTGGAAGTCATGGAGACCTGCTTTCCCCGCGAGGCCATGCATGTTTCCGCATAAAGGGTTGTCAAAAGTCTGGCCGGCGCTACATTTGACTGACGAGGCAGATGCATGAGTGTTTCCGGCAACCACGATCAACGAGCCACCGACGCGGCGGTTGTCGAACTTTTGCGTGTCGATTCGGCCCTCGAAATCGGCGATCTGGCCCAGGCCCTGGGCGTGACGGCCACGGCGATCCGCCAGCGGCTCGATCGCCTGATGCGGTCCGGACTCGTGGAACGCACGACCGTGGCCCGGCCGCGGGGCCGTCCCGCCCATGCCTACAGCCTCACGGCGGCGGGACGCCGCTGCGGCGGCGACAACTTCCGCGATCTGGCCATCGTGCTCTGGCAGGAAGTCCGCCGCGTCCGCGAACCGGCCGTTCGCCAGGGCCTACTGTCCCGGATCGGCTCCGCGATGGCGACGATCTATCGCCCGGAAGTGACCGGCGTGACAGCCGCCGAGCGGCTCCGCAGCCTGGCCGAGGTGATGCGGCGGCGCAACGTCTCCTGCGGCGTCGAACAGGCTCCGGGGAGCGACGGGGGCCTCGCCGTGCTCACGAGCTACTCCTGCCCGTATCCGGAACTCGCGGAACAGGACCGCTCGATCTGTGCCGCCGAGCGGCTCATGCTTCAGGACCTGGTCGGCAGTTCCGTGGCGTTGTCCGAATGCCGGCTCGATGGGAGCACCTGCTGTCGATTCACGGCGGGATCCGCGGTTGAGGGCGGCGACGGTGCGGTGGCGGGCGAACCCGCCGCAGGGGCTTGAAAACAAACGGTTTAGATCATCGAATGCCGGTCGGTTTCCCCCGCCGGATCGCCACGGAGCCATCCATCATGACCCAGCCCGCCCTGACCTCGAAGCCCTGGATCGAAGGCCGATTCGAGGAAAACCTCGTCCTCACCACGGTCGAGCAGGCCATCAATTGGGCCCGTCAGTCCAGTATCTGGCCGATGACGTTCGGTCTGGCCTGCTGCGCGATCGAAATGATGGCCGCCGGCGCCAGCCGCTACGACATGGACCGCTTCGGGGCCGGTGCGTTCCGGGCCACGCCGCGTCAGGCGGACCTGATGATCGTGGCGGGGACGGTGACCTACAAGATGGCCAGCCGCGTCCGCCGCCTCTACAACCTCATGCCCGATCCGAAGTACGTGATCGCGATGGGCGCCTGCACCACCGGCGGCGGACCGTACTTCAAGTGGGGCTACCACGTCGTCAAGGGCGTCGATCTCGTCGTCCCGGTGGACGTCTACGTGCCCGGTTGCCCGCCGCGTCCGGAAAGCTTGCTCGAGGGCCTGATGCGGATTCAAGACAAGATTCTCGGCCAGCGGATCGCCAAGCAGAAGGGCGGCCCCGGCAAGGTGTCCGACGAACTGCCAGTGCCGCACCACTCCGGCTACGTGGCCCCGGCGGTCGCCTCCGACACGCTCGTCTATGACCATCAGAAGGTCCAGGCCTGATCCGTTCCCCTAACCCCCGCAGCACCATGCCCGCCCGCGACACGCTCGTCATCAAGAACCTCCACGTCTCGGTCGAGGGTCAGGAGATCCTCAAGGGGGTGAACCTCGAGATCGGCCGCGGCGAGGTGCACGCCCTGATGGGCCCCAACGGCTCGGGCAAGAGCACGCTCGGCTACGCGATCATGGGGCATCCGGGCTACGAAGTGACCGGCGGCTCGATCGAACTCGTCGAGGCCGACGGCACGCGGCACGACCTGCTCGCGATGGAACCCGACCAGCGGGCGCGGGCGGGCGTGTTCCTCGCCTTCCAGCGGCCGATGGCGATCCCGGGCGTGCGCCTGGCCGACTTCCTCCGGCACGCGGTGACCAACGTCCGCAATCCCGACCGCAAGGAAGGGCAGGAACTGATCCCCATGAAGGACTTCCGCGGCGAACTCAAGTCCAAGATGGGCGAGTTGTCGATGGATTCCGACTTCGCCCGCCGCTACGTCAACGACGGCTTCTCCGGCGGCGAGATGAAGCGGGCCGAAATCCTCCAGCTCGCCATGCTGCGGCCGAAGTTCGCCGTCCTCGACGAGACCGACAGCGGCCTCGATGCCGACGCCGTCCGCCTGGCCAGTCAGAGCATCGCCCGCATCGGCGGCGCCGACATGGGAATCCTGATCATCACGCATCACGAGCAACTCCTGGAACACAACACGCCGCTCAAGACGCACGTCATGCTCGGTGGCCGGATCGTGGAATCCGGCGGGCCGGAGCTGGCCGTCGAGCTGCACAAGCGCGGCTACGAGCGGATCCGGGCCGCCTATCCGGACGCGGCTGCCGCCGAGCGCGAGATGGACGACCGCAAGACCACGGCCCGCGAGCCGGTCACCGCCTGACACCGCCCCAGGAACCCGCACCATGTCCACCGGCTTCGACGAGTCATCGACCCTCGCCCTCGGCGAGATCAACAAGTACGACTTCCGCACCGACTCTCCGGCGGTCTTCAAGGCCCGCAAGGGCATCGATGCGACGATCGTCTCCCAGATCTCGGAGATGAAGCGCGAGCCGGCATGGATGCGCGACTTCCGCCTCAAGTCGCTGGAGATCTTCGATTCCAAGCCGATGCCGCACTGGGGCGGCCACGTGGGCGTGAACTTTCAGGACATCTTCTACTACCTCAAGCCGGCCGAGCAGCAGGGCAAGACCTGGGAAGAGGTGCCCGACGCGATCAAGAAGACGTTCGACCGGCTGGGCATCCCCGAGGCGGAGCGGAAGTTCCTCGCCGGCGTGAAGGCGCAGTTCGAGAGCGAGGTGGTCTACGGCTCGCTGCAGGAGGATCTCGCCAAGAAGGGCGTGATCTTCACCGACACCGACACCGCCGTCCGCGAACACCCCGACCTGCTCCGCGAGTATTTCGGCACGATCATCCCGCCCACCGACAACAAGTTCGCCGCCCTCAACTCGGCCGTCTGGTCGGGAGGCTCGTTCATCTACGTGCCCAAGGGGGTGAAGATCGAGTTCCCGCTGCAGGCCTACTTCCGCATCAACGCCGAGAGCATGGGACAGTTCGAGCGGACGCTGATCATCGTCGACGAGGGCGCCCAGGTGCACTACGTCGAGGGTTGCACGGCGCCGATGTACTCGACCGAGAGCCTGCACTCGGCGGTCGTCGAGATCGTCGTCAAGCGGGGCGGCCGCTGCCGCTACACCACGATCCAGAACTGGGCCAACAACATCTACAACCTCGTCACCAAGCGGGCCATGGCCTACGGCGACGCGATGATGGAGTGGATCGACGGCAACCTCGGCAGCCACCTGACGATGAAGTATCCGGCCGTCTACATGATGGAACCGGGCGCCCGCGGCGAGATCCTTTCGATCGCCTTCGCCTCGGCCGGCCAGCACCAGGACGCCGGGGCCAAGCTCGTCCACGCCGCGCCGCACACCAGCGGCCGGATCGTCTCCAAGAGCATCTCCAAGAACGGCGGCCGGGCCAGTTACCGGGGCCTCGTGAAGGTCGAGCCGGGCGCCAAGAAGAGCAAGTCGAGCGTCGTCTGCGACGCGCTGATCCTCGACGATCGGAGCCGCAGCGACACCTACCCCTACATCGAGATCGAGGAGCAGGACGTCTCCATCGGCCACGAGGCGAGCGTTTCGAAGATCGGCGAGGAGCAGCTCTTCTACCTGATGAGCCGCGGCCTCTCCGAGGCCGAGGCGAGCACGATGATCGTGGGTGGTTTCATCGAGCCGC
>JBIKND010000119.1:0-11942 GCA_044358905.1 Pirellulales bacterium
CGTCAGGCAGGATGCCTGACGCGAACGTCCGGCGACGGGCTGCCGGCAGCCCCGCCCAACCGGGGCAGGCGTCACGCCCCGAGGTAGCGCGACACGATCGCGCGAGCCTTCGCTTCCTCGCGGGTGCCGGTGACGATCGCCCGACCGTCGGCGAACACCGCCAACTCAATGCCCGGCTCGACCCGGGCACGCACGATCCAGGGGTTCGACGTGACCGGGGCCACGGCGGCCAGCCGCTCGGCCACCGCGCCGAGGTCGATGCCTCCGCCCGCCGCCGGCACCTGCACGGCGTCCCGACCGCAGAGCACGGCCGGGCGGCCACCGATCCGGCCCTCGAGCCACGGATAATCACCGCCGCGGCAGGTCGGGCAGCCCGCCACCGCCAGCGGCGTGAGATCGACCGTCCGCCACGCCTGCGCCCACAGGTCGCACACGAGCAGTCGGTTCCCCGCCTCCGGCCCGCCGACGACGAGCCGGATCGCCTCCATGGCCTGCACCGCGCCGACGACGAGCACGGCCGGCCCCACGACGCCGGCTGTCTCGCAGGTGGGCAGGGCGCCGGGAGCGGGCGGTTCGGGAACCAGGCATCGCAGACAGGCCGTCACGCCCGGCACCACGGCGAGCACGCGGCCCTCGGCGCCGATCGCCCCGCCGTGCACCCACGGGATTCGCTCCGCGCAGCAGAACTCGTTGACCAGGAATCGGGCCTCGAAGTTGTCGGTGCCGTCCACGACGACGTCATGCCCGCGGAGCAGGTCGACGACGTTCGCCGCCGTGAGGTCGGCGACGACCGGCTCGATCCGGGCGGCGGAATTGATCTGCGTCAAATGCCGCGCGGCCGCGACGGCTTTGGGCAGCCCGGCGGCCACGTCCGCCTCGTCGAAGAGCACCTGCCGCGGGAGGTTCGAGCGTTCGGGAACGTCGCGGTCGATGAGTCGCACGTGGCCGACACCGGCTCGCACCAGTGCCAACGCCGCCGCGCCGCCGAGCGCCCCGCAGCCCACGATCGCCACCCGCGCGGCCGCGAGCCGCTCCTGGCCCGCGGTGCCCAACGGGGCGAACCGCGTCTGCCGGGAGTAGCGTTCGGCGTCGAAATCGTTCATCCGAGCCATGCTACCAGACGATGTAGCCGGCCCAGTCCCACGGCACCCGCTCGCCGCCGGCGGCCAGCCCCCACGCGGCGAGCGCGGCCTGCAGGGCGTCGCAGGCCCCGCGACCACCGCCACCGGCTCCGCAGGCGACCAGCGGCACCATCGGCGCCGCCGCGTGCCATGCCGCGTGCGGTCTGCGATCGAGCCCCACTCCCACGGCGAGCCAGTCGATGCCGGCAGGAACATCGGGCGGCGGCGCCGACCCGTCGACCTGCCACCCGAGTTGCATCGTGCCCTTCACCGGTCGCACAGCCTGCGCGACCGCCGCGGCGTCGGCGGCCGACGTGCCGGACGGCAGGAGCACCATGACGACCGCCGGATGGAGGGCCCAGTTCGCGATCCGGTCGGTGAGCACGGCCGCCGGCGGCGAGGTGGCGTCGACCTGCTCCGGAATCGCGATCATCGCCACGCCCTCGGTGTCCGCATGACTGCAGGTCGCATCGCCGGGGTTCACCATCACGGCGACCGTCCCCCGGTCCCGGAGGTCGGCGGCGTCGAAATCACCCGTCTCCATCATCGCTCCGCGCGGCACCCAGCGCCGGCCATCGAGCCGCAACGACCTCCCCCGCGCGCCGAGCCGTCGCAAACCGACACGGGCCTCGATGACGGCCGCCGCCTCGGTGCCTACGCGAACCGTCGCCTGCAGCCGGTACAGGTTGGGAAGCTCTGGTGTCCAGAAGGCGGGTTCCGTGAGCACGGCCCGAGCGACCGCGACGCCCGCCGGAGCCCGCTCGCCTCCAGCCGGCCGGCCGAGGTCGACGAGTCGCGCGGTCGTGGGCAGCGTGGTCGCCCGCCGGCACTGCGGTCCCGTGAGCGTCCCTTCCAGCCCCAGCGGACCGACCTGCGAGCCGGCAGCGGCGAACCGCGCCGCCCGCACGAACACCTCGGCCCGCATGTCGTCGCAGGGCCCGAGCGTGACGACGAGGCCCGGAGGATCGTTCACGCGTGGCCCGCCTCGGCGAACCGCGCCCGCGCCATCGCGGCGAGTTCACGCAGGTCGAGTTTCCCGGAGCCGAGCATCGGCAGTTCGTCGATCGCCGCGAAGGCGTCGGCCCCCGGGACCCACAGGTTTGGCAGACCGCGCTCGGCGAGCTTCCTCACGATGTCCCGCGGCTCACGGTCGGTCGGCAGATGAAACACGATCAGCCGCTCGCCCTTCGCCCGGTCCGGCACCGCGGTCACCACCGCCAGAAGCTCGCCGTCGGCCGCCCCCAACTCGGCATTCACCGCCTCCTCGATCGTGAGGTGCGGCACCATCTCACCGCCGATCTTGGAGAACCGGCTCTCGCGGCCGGTGATCGTGATGAAGCCGTCGCGGTCCAGCCGCGCGATGTCGCCGGTGCAGTACCAGCCGTCCTTTACCACCTTGGCCGTGAGATCGGGCCGGTCGAGATAGCCCTGCATCACGTTCGGGCCCGCGATCCAGAGGAGGCCGTCCGCGCCGACGGGCAGTTCACCGTGGCCCTCGCGGTCGGTGATCCGCGCCCGGCAGCCGAGGATCGGCTTGCCGACCGTGCCCTCGCGGGCGTCGTCGGGCCGGCCTGGCACGTGCCGGCTCGGCGGCACGTTGGCGGCGACGAGGGGCGCGAGTTCCGTCGCGCCGTACGCCTCGCTCGGCCGCACGCCGAACTTCTTCTCGAAGCCGTCGCAGGCGTCCTTGGGCAGCTTTTCCGCGGCCCCGAACACGCACTCGAGCGTGGAGAAATCCTCGGCCGGCGTCCGCCGGGTGTAGATCCGCAGAAACGTGGGCGTCGCCATGAGGATGGTGGCGTGGTGCTCGCGGGCGAGTCTGCCCACGGTCTGCGCGTCGCGCGGGTCGGTGTGATAGACGACCGCGGGTTCGAGCGTGAGCGGCGTCCAGAGCGTGGTCGTGTAGCCGTAAGAATGGAAAAAGGGGAGCACGCCGAGCGCGACGTCGTGGGCCGAGAGGTGGAGCAGATGGTCGATCGCCCGGACATTGGAGCCGACGTTCTCCTGCGTGAGCACGACGCCCTTCGGGTCGCCGGTGGAGCCGGACGTGAAGATCACCGTGAGCACGTCGTCGGGGGCGATGCGATCGAGGCCGAGGAGCCGCTCGAGCAGGGGCAGCGGGGTGACGGTGGCGTGCAGGAAGCCGACGGCCTTGTCGGCGGCGGTGGCCCGGGTCTTCAAGGCGCCCGCGTCGAGCAGCCGGTCCCCGAGATCGAGTTTCACGCGGGCCAGGAACGCCGGGCTCGAAATCACGTGCCGCAGCCGGGCCCGCTCGATGCACAGGTCGAGGATCGACTGCGAGGCGGTGTAGTTGAGGTTGACGGCGACGCGGCCCATGAGCGCGAGCGCCGCGTTGACGATCGCTCCGCCGGCCGTGGGCGGCAGCATCACGCCCACCATCTTCTCGTCGGGTGCCAACGCCCGCTCGAGCACGCGCCGGGCGACGAGGATGCGGACGAGCAGGTCGCGGCCCGAGAGCCGCGTGCCCAGGGAGTCGGCCATTTTCATGCGGCGGCCGGCGGACCGGCAGCCGCGGAGCATCTGCCGCTGCAGGATCGGCGGGGCGGAAGCATCGGGGCGCGGCATCGGTGCTGACACTCTCGCGGAAGGGCGAAAAACCGGCTCGCGTTGCCGGTCGAGAACCAATTATTAGAATCGGCGATCCACGGCCTGCATACCCGGCGGTCGGCGATTCTCGCGCATCCTGCCGCGTACCCGGTGGCGAGTGGCAAGAGACCCGCCTGTGCCGACCGCCCTTCCTCCCCCTCCCTGCCCCGGACCCCGCCATGCCCCGCTACCAGCCCTCGCACATCGAACCGAAGTGGCAGGCCTGGTGGGAGGCCCACGACACCTTCGCCACGCCGCGACTGCCGACCGGCCGCAAGCGGTACGTGCTCGACATGTTCCCCTACCCCAGCGGCGACGGCCTGCACGTCGGCCATCCGGAGGGCTACACGGCCACGGACATCGTGTCGCGGTTCGAGCGGATGCGGGGCACGAGCGTGATGCACCCGATGGGCTTCGACGCCTTCGGCCTGCCCGCCGAGGAGCACGCCATCCGCACCGGCACGCCGCCGCGCGAGAGCACGGAGCGGAACATCGCCACGTTCACCCGGCAGTTGAAGATGCTCGGCTTCAGCTACGACTGGAATCGCGTCCTGGCGACGACGGATCCCGGCTACGTCCGCTGGACGCAGTGGATCTTCCTCGTCCTTTTCGACACCTGGTTCGACCCCGCGATCCAGAAGGGCCGGCCGATCGCCGAACTGCCGATCCCCGCCGAGGTCGCCGCCCGGGGCGCGGCCGCCGTCGCCCGGTATCGCGACGATCACCGGCTCGCCTATCAGTCGGAGGCGCCGGTCAACTGGTGCCCGGCCCTCGGCACCGTGCTCGCCAACGAGGAGGTCGTCGGTGGCGTCAGCGAGCGCGGCGGCCACCCGGTCGTCCGCATCCCGCTGCGGCAGTGGATGCTGCGGATCACGGCCTATGCCGACCGGCTGGAGAAGGAATTGGAGGGCCTCGAATGGCCCGCGAGCATCAAGAAACTCCAGTGCGACTGGATCGGCCGCAGCACCGGCGCCGAGGTCGATTTCTTCGTGCCGCCGGCCGGGGCGGACACCGGTTCATTCGCGGCGTGGCAGACATCCCGCGCAGCCACCGGATTCCCGGAGCAGCCCGGCACCGACGTCCTCCGGGTCTACACGACCCGTCCCGACACGCTCTACGGCGTGACCTTCATGGTCATCGCCCCGGAGCATCCGCTCGTCGACGCGCTGACAGCGCCCGCGCAACGCGCGGAGATCGCGGCCTACCGCGAGGCGGCCGCCCGCAAGAGCGACCTCGACCGCACCGACCTGGCCCGCGAGAAGACCGGCGTCTTCACCGGGTCCCACGTGATCCACCCGCTCTCGGGCCGGCCCGTTCCGGTATGGGTGGCCGACTACGTGCTGGCGACCTACGGCACCGGCGCGATCATGGCCGTGCCGGCCCACGACGACCGCGACTTCGAGTTCGCAGGCACGTTCGGGATCGACGTCGTCACGGTGGTCGAGCCGGCCAACGGCCCGGTGAAGCCCGGCACGCTGTTCACCGGCGACGGCCGGGCCGTGAACTCGGGCCCGTACACCGGCCTCGGCACGAGGGAATTCATCGCCACGGTGGCCAAAGACCTGGCTGCCGCCGGCCTCGGCCGCCCGGCCGTCAACTACAAGCTCCGCGACTGGCTGTTCAGCCGGCAGCGGTTCTGGGGCGAGCCGTTCCCGATCCTCCACGAACTCGACGCCGCGGGAAACCCGACCGGGGCGATTCGCGCGGTGCCGGAGTCCGAACTGCCGGTCAACCTCCCGCACCTCACCGACTTCAAGCCCGGCGACACGCCCGACCCACCCCTCTCCCGGGCGCCGGCCGATTGGCTGTATGTCGAGCGCGACGGCAGTCGTTACCGGCGCGAGACGAACACCATGCCGCAGTGGGCCGGCTCGTGCTGGTACTACCTGCGGTTCCTCGATCCCGGCAACGACGCCCGGTTTCTCGATCCGCAGATCGAAAAGGCCTGGATGCCGGTCGATCTCTACATCGGCGGCGCCGAGCACGCCGTGCTCCACCTCCTCTACTCGCGGTTCTGGCACAAGGTGCTCTACGACCGCGGCCACGTCTCCTACCCCGAGCCGTTCGGCAGACTCGTCAATCAGGGCATGATCCTCGGGGAGATGGAGTTCACCGGCTACCGGAGCGCCAAGGGGGGCTGGGTGTCGGCGGAGAAGCGGCAGGCCGAAGACGTCGCCGCGAAGATTCCCGCCGACCAGGTGGAGAAGCAGGGAGAGCACTTCGTGCTTCGCGACGCGCCGAAGATCCGCGTCGAGAGCCGGGCCTACAAGATGTCGAAGAGCCGCGGCAACGTGGTCAATCCCGACCAGGTGGTCCGCGAGTTCGGGGCCGACTCGCTGCGGCTCTACGAGATGTTCATGGGGCCGCTGGAAGCGACGAAGCCCTGGAGCACGACGGGCGTGAGCGGGGTCCGCGGATTTCTCGACCGCTGCTGGCGGCTGGTCGTGGACGAGCGGTCCGACGAGATCGCCCTCGCCCCGCAGGTGTGCGCCGACCCGCCGACCGACGCCCAACTCCGGGAACTCCACCGCTGCATCGACAAGGTCACCCGCGACGTCGAGGCCCTGTCTTTCAACACGGCGATCGCGCGGATGATGGAGTTCGTGAACTTCTGCACGCCGCTCGAGCGCCGGCCGCGGGCGATCCTGGAGCCGTTCGTGACGATCCTCTCCCCCTTCGCGCCGCACCTGGCCGAGGAACTCTGGGAACTCCTCGGCCGGCAGGCCCCGGTGTCGCTGGCCGCCTGGCCGGTGGTCGAGGCGAAGTGGCTCGTCGACGACACGGTCGAGATCCCGGTGCAGATCCAGGGCAAGCTCCGCGGCCGCGTCGTCGTGCCCGCCGGGACCGACGTCGAGGCGCTCAAGGCCGCGGCGGCGGCCGATCCCAAGATCGCCGAGCAGCTCGCCGGCAAGCGGATCGCAAAGGTCGTGGCCGTTCCCGGCCGGCTCGTGAACTTCGTCCTCGAAGGCTGACGGTCAGGCGGAATCAGCCCCTCGCCGGCCGGCCCCGAAAGAGCTTCGTCCGGGCGGCGCGGGAGATGGCAACGACGGCCGGATGCACGAGACGCTTTTCCACGGAAATGGCATACAGCCGCTCCCGCAGCGTCGGCACGCGGCCGACGACCTTCACGCCGTACATCCGCACCACGTCGTCTTCGACGGCGGTCGGCGCGGCGAAGATCCCGTCGCCCGCCGCCCCGAACGCCTTCAGCAGCGCACTGTCGGAAAACTCGCCGACCACGCGGGGCCGGATGTCGTGCTCGTCGAACCATTGATCGAGGCTCCGCCGCAAGGCCGCGGTGCCGATCGGCAGCAGCATCGGGGCGCCGGTGAGCGAGCCTGGAAATCCCTTCCGCAGGCCACGGGCGACAGCGGCGGTGGCGAAGAACGTGACCCCGCATTCACCGAGCACGTGCGTGAACGCCTTCAGCCCGAGCCGCGGACTGGCGGGAAAGTCACTCACCACCAGGTCGAGCTCGTGCAACGCCAGCTGTGCCAGCAGCCGTTCCGGCTCCCCGTCGATGAACGTCACCCGGACGTCGTCCCCGACCTCGAAGGCCGGGGCGAGCAGCCGATGCACCAACACCTTGGGGAGCGAGTCGGCCACGCCGACGGCGAACCGCAGGGCCTGCCCGCGGGGCCGGTCGCGGAGGGCGTCCTGGAGTTCGCGGCCGAGTGAGAAGATCTCGTCGGCGTAGCGGTAGACCATCCGGCCGGTATCCGTGAGCGCGAGCGACTTGCCGGAGCGGTCGAACAGCGTCGCCTTGAGCGACTTCTCCAGCGCGCGGATCTGCGCGCTGACCGTCGGCTGCGTGAGGTGCAGCCGCCGGCAGGCCTTGGTGATGCTCCCCTCGCGGGCGGCCGCCCAGAAATAGAGCAGGTGGTGGTAGTTGAGCCAGTCCATCGCGTCGTGCTCCAGGCCTCGAGCATCGATATTTTCTATGCATGACCACGAAACAAACAAGGCTCCCATTCGGCCCTGGATGGCGAAGAATCCTGACGTGACCGCCGAACTCCGGCCGGTCTTGGACGCCAAGCAGGAGGAAACGCGATGATCTGGCATCTCAAGGACAACGGCGTGCGGCGGCCGCAGGATCTGCCCACGCACATCGAAAGACGGCTGCGGTTCGCGCTCTCCCGATTCGGCAGCCGGATCGGCAAGGTGTTCGTATTCCTGCAGGACCGGAACGGCCCCCGGGGGGGCATCGACAAACTTTGCCGCATCTTGGTGAAGACCAACGGCTGCGGCGTGGTCGTGGCCGCGGTGGCCGACAGCGACTGGGTGGCCGCCGTGGACCGGGCGACGACCCGCGTCGGCCAGACCGTGGCCCGGCAGGTGGAGCGGATCCGCGACCACCATGCGGCCCGGCAGCGCCGGGTGACCGATAAACGCCTGACGTGGGGAGGCCGAACATGACCCTGGCCTGGTTGCTGTTCATCGCGTTCGTGATCGTGCTCCTGGCGCTCGACCTGGGGGTGTTTCACCGTTCGGCCCACGTCGTCGGCTTCCGCGAGGCCCTCGGCTGGTCCGGCGTGTGGCTGACGCTCGGCCTGGCGTTCGCCGGCGTGGTGTACGTCGGCTACGAGCACAAGGTGTGGGGGCTGGGCACGGCGGTCGATCCCGTGGACGGCGTCGTCAACGACGGCGCCGCCGCCGTGGGCAAGTACCTCACCGGCTACGTCGTGGAGAAGTCGCTGAGCGTCGACAACATTTTCGTGATCTCGATGATCTTCACGGCCTTGGCGGTGCCGACGCTCTACCAACACCGCGTGCTCTTCTGGGGCGTGGCCGGAGCGGTCGCGATGCGGGCGGTGATGATCGTGGTCGGCGCGCGGCTGATCGCCGAGTTCCACTGGCTGCTCGGCGTGTTCGCGGTGCTGCTGATCGTGACGGCGGTACGGATGCTCCTGGCCCGGGACGAGCACTGGGATCCAGCGCAGAGCCGGGTGCTCCGCTGGTGCCGCCGGCTGGTGCCGATCGTGGACGAGTACCACGGCCAGAGGTTCATCGTCCGCCTCCCCAAGGCCGCCGGTTCGCTGCTGGCGTTCACGCCCTTGGCGCTGGCGCTCGTGCTCGTGGAGGCCGCCGATCTGGTGTTCGCCGTCGACTCCATTCCCGCAATCTTCGCGATCACGGGCGACCCGTTCCTGGTGTTCACCAGCAACGTGTTCGCGATCCTGGGGCTCCGCTCGCTGTACTTTCTCCTCGCCGGCCTGGTGGGGAAGTTCCGCTATCTCAAGCCGGCGCTCGCCACCGTCCTGCTCGTGGTCGGCGGCAAGATGCTGGCCGCCGAGCCGCTGCACGACCTCCTCGGGCCGCGATTCAATCTCGTGCTCCTCGGCGTGATCGTGGGCATCCTCACGTCGGGCGTCGTGGCGTCGATCATCGCCGACCGTCGCGAGCGGTCGGTCCGAGACGCACCCGCCGTCGGAGTCTCATGACGCATGCTCAACGCGGCACGATCTTCGACCGGTCTCGGCATGTTCCGCCGGCCTTCACGTCGTGGCTACGGAAATCGATGACCGCCGCCACGTCCAGCCGACCTGGGTCTGCAGGGCTTCGAGAAGCAGCGTGAGCAGGAGCGCGGGCAGCAGCCAGCGGCGAACGTCACGGAAAGCGGCCGGCCGCGGGGCCTGCCAGACGTCGGAGAGATCGACCCGCTCCACGCCCCCGGAGCGGCCGCTGACAGCGAGCAACTCTTCCACGCGGCCCCGGTCGAAGGCCCACTCGGGATTGGCGGCCACGTTCAACGGCCCGACCGCGAGCGCCGTCTCGCCCAGCCGCACTGCCCCGCGCACGTACTCCACGTCGGCGGCGTCGAGGGCCGCCGAGAAGTGGCCGGGCGCGAGCCGTTCCCACGGCACCGCCGTCGCCGCGCCCCCGGCCCCGCGCGAGACGGTGAGTTCCGGCGGATCGGCCGCCACCCGGTCGGCCCACGAGTCGTCGTAGAGCAGGTCCACCCGCACCCGCGTGCCGTCCACGCGGGCCTGCATCCCCACCCCCGGCGGCACCGGCGGTCCGGCGAGCCAGCGGGCGAGGCTCTGCGCCATGCCGCCGTAGCCGTCCCAGTCGCGGGTGAGCGTGGAAAACTCTCCCCCCAGCGGAAACGTCACCGCCGCCACCCGACCGGTGCCCCGCCGCCAGAAGGCGACCAGGGGCGCGGCGTATTCGTCGCCGGTGATCGCCGCCTGCGACGCCTTCGGCTTGAGGTAGGTGAGGTTGTAGCCGTCCACCTGCGGCAGCCACTCGATCGGCGCGGCGGCGATCTCGGACCAGCCGGGCGTGCCCTTCACCGCCACCGGCTCATCGAGGAAGGCCGAGCGGGCGATCGTGGCCGTTTCCATCTCGAACAGGGCCGGCAGTTCCTTCGCGTCGGCGTTGAAGAAGATCCGGCCGTTGCCCCGCTTGGCAATGTCCTTGAGGAACTCGGCGTCGGAGTCGGTGTCGGCCCCCAGGCCGATCACGCTCACCGAGCACTTTTCCTTCACCATCTCGGCGAGCAGGTTCTCGTAGTCGCCGGGTTCCTCGGCGTCGGCCGCGTCGGCGAAGAGGATCACGTGCCGCTGCCCCACCTGGGTCTTCTGCAGCATCTCCCAGGCCTGCTTCAGGCCCGTATAGCAGAAGATGCCGCCGCCGGTGCTTTGAACGCTGCGGGCCGCGGCCACGAGCTTGGCCCGGTTCGGCCCCACGGCCACGGGCGCGTCGGAGAGCGGGTGGGCCGCGCTGTCCACGGGAATGAGGACGACCATGTCGTTGTCGCCGAGCAGCTCGATGGCCCGGGCGGCCCCCTCGTCGGCGAGCGCCATCTTGGTCTCGGCCGTGCCGGGCGCGGTCGCCGCCATGCTGCCCGAGCGGTCCATGACGATCGCCATCGCCACGGCCAGCTTGCGGTGCTCCTGCTTGAGCTCCATGCTCACCGGCAGGAGCGGGTCGATGGAGGACCCGAACCAGCCGCCGGCGGCGAAGGAAAACTTCCCGCCGACCATCGCCAGCCCGCCTCCCTGGGCCGTCACGAAGAAGTCGAGTCCTTTCACGAAGCCGGGATCGAGCTTGTAGGCCGGCACGTTGTCGAGGATCACCGCCTTCGCGCCCGAGAGCAGGCCGACGTGCGCGGCGGCCAAGTCTTCGATCACCTGCACCTCGAGCCCCTGGGCCCGGAGGGCGGCGGCCAGCGGCGGATCGGCGTAGGCGGTAACGAGCACCACCCGACCGCCCCCCTGCACCTCCACCCACTGCTCGGCCACGTTGTTGCCCGCGATCGGATCGCCGTCGGGCAGGATCCGCACGGCGTAGCGATGCGCCCCCGGCGCGGCCAGCCGGTCGGTGAACCGCACCCGTCCCACGCCGTCGCGCACCTCGACTTCCCGCTTCCCGATCGGCTGGCCGTCGCGGAGGATCTCGAGCGGGACCGTGGCCGTGCGACCGCCCCGGACCACGACCTCGGCCAGGAGTCCCTCGCGGGCCTGCACCCGCCGCGGCACGCGGAACGTCGCCACCGCGAAGTCTTCCACGTCGCGGCCCGGCGGCAGCCGCAGGTCGAGGGACACGCCCTGCTCGAGCAGTTTGTCGGTGAGCCGATCGAGCGGCTCGGTCGAGTAGCCGTCGGTGATCGCCAGGATCCGGGCCGCGCGGTCGGCGGGCATCTGGCCGAGGGTGTAGGAGACGGCCGAGGCCAGCCGCGTGGCCGCCCGCTGGCCCGCATACTCCGTGGCCCCGGGCCCGCTGCGAATGAGCGCCCCGCGGGTCACCGCCTCGTCGGCGAAATCCACGAAGAAGATCCGGTCGTCCACGCCCCGCGACTTCTCCAGGATCGTCTCCATCTCGGCGAGCCGCGGCGCGAGGTCTTCCCAGCCGGAATCGGACTGATCCACGAGCACCCACAGGTCGAGGCCATCCCCCTGCCGCCGCACCCGCGGTTCGGCGAGCAGGAGCACGGCGAGCAGCAGGCACACCGCCCGCAGCGGCCGCTCCAGATGCAGCCCGCGCCAAAACCAGCCCGCCAGCGCCAGCGCCGGCAGCAGCAGAAACCACTGCGGCGCGAGAAACCGAATCCAGGTCAGCGACATGGCGAGCGTGCTCCTTCGTGCAACACCGGAACTGTAGCGGCGGTCTCCGACCGCCGACGTCTCCGTCGGATCGGCGTGGCGTGCAGTCGGCGGTCGGAGACCGCCGCGACAGAGGGCGCCAGTCGGCGGGCGGAGACCGCCGCTACAG
>JBIKND010000282.1:0-3213 GCA_044358905.1 Pirellulales bacterium
TGACGACGACGATCTTCTCGGGAGACTCACTCACGATCCGGCCGGTCACGACCCGGCCGGCGGCCGTCTGCACGATGCTCGCCTTGTATTGGTCCGACACCACCTTGCTCGGATCGACGATCGCCTCGACGAGGTCGCGGACCTGGAAGCGGCCGCCGGCCTGGGTCAGATCCGGGCCGGTCGCACCGCCGTCGGTGCCGAAGCGATGGCAGACGATGCACCGGGCGGCCGCAAACGTCCGTTGCCCGTGCTCGAAGTTGCGGCTGCCGGGGGTGAGGCCCTGCTCCGCGGCGGCGAGGACCGCGTCGAGCGTCCAGGCTCGACCCGGGCCTTCGGGCTTCGGCAGCGGCGGCGGCACGTAGGGCTTGCGCACCCCGGCGGCCACCAAGGCGAGTTGCTCGTTCTCCGACAGACTGGCGAGGCTTTCGGTCTCGATGTTGACGAGGAACTTCCGGAAGCTGCTGCCGCCGCCCCACTGCTGCGCTCGGCCGAACCAGGCGAGGTAGGCCGCGCGGTCGGCCGTCTTCCAGGCATCCTTCTCCGTGACGGTGCGCAGCACGTAGGCATAGTGGACCTGCAGCAGGTCGCTGCGCTTTTCGAGCGACTGACGGACGTCGCCGCCGTACCGGGCATTGCGTTCGATCAGCCTGCGGATGGCCTGTTCATCGGCCCCGAGATTGGTGGTACCGGCGACGGTGGTCGGGGCCGCGAGCATGCCGACGAGTTGCGGCACGATCCCGGGGGCCCGCACGGCGACGAGCAGGCTCGACAGTTCCCGGTCGAGATTGAAGTCGCCCGCGGGAAACAGCGGCGCGAAGCGGGCGGCGATCCGCTCCCGGTCCGCGGCCGGCGGCTGCCCGAGCCGGACGAGGGCCAGTTCGTAGGCCCGCACGAGGTCGGTCTTGCCCACGGCGTCGAGGGCCGTGAGATCGATGCGATCGAGGGCCGCGAGCACCGCGGGCTGGGCCGCCGGTTCGGCTTGGCGGGCGACGGCGATCGCCCCGCCGATGGCGGCCAGCGGGTCGGCGAGCGCCAGGGCCCGGTCCTGCCACAGCGCCAGCTGTTGATGCTCGAGGGCCACGCGGGCCGCATAGCGGACGAACCGGTCGGCGTGGCCAAGGTGGGCCAGCGCGCGGTCGATGGCCGCCGCCGGATCCGCCGCCGGTCGATGCAGGGCCTCGAGTGCGTGCCGCACGCCGCGGTCGGCGGCGTGTTGCGGCTGCCTCGTGTCCACGGCCGCCGTCGGCTCGGGGCCCGAATAGGTGACGCGGTAGAGTTCGCTCTGCCCTCCCCGGCCGCCCACGGCGAAGTACATCGCCCCGTCGGCGGCGACGACGACGTCGGTGAGGGGCAACGGCGTCCGCGACACGAACTCCTCCTTCGTCGCCCGATACGTCGCGCCGGCGGGCTGGAGGTGGATCGCGTAGATCGTGCCGAACGTCCAATCGCAGGCGAACAGGGCCCGCTGGTACGACGCGGGGAACTTCGCCCCAGAGCCGAAGGCGATGCCCACCGGCGAGCCGGGGCCGATGTCGATCACGCCCGGCAGCGAGTCGGGGTAGCAGGCCGGCCACTTGCCCGAGCCACTCCGCCACCCGAACTCGCTGCCACTGGTGGCATGGCAAATCCGCGTGGGGCGATACCAGGGTGCGCCGAAGTCCCACTCCATGTCGGCGTCGTAGGCGAAGAGTTCGCCGTCGGCGTCGAAGGCGATGTCGTAGACGTTGCGATAGCCGGCAGACAGGAGTTCCCACTCCTTGCCGTCGGGATCCGTGGCGACGATGAAGCCGCCGGGTGCGAGGATCCCGACCGCGTGACCGCCCGCGTCCCACATCCGTGGGATGAGGAGATCCTCGTCCCAGCAGGCCGGCAGCCGGCTCGACGCTTCCGGGGCAAGTTCGATCCTCCGCTGCGACGTGCGGATGCCCCCCATTTCCTGCGGCGGCGTGAGCTCCTTCACGGCGAACGGGAGCTTGGTGTGGTTGCCGCAGACGATGACCAGCCGCTTGCCATCGGGGGCCAGCAGGATCGCGTGCGGGCCGTGCTCGCCGCCGCCGGGGAATTCGCGGAGCTTCCGTCTGAGGATAGTGAGGCCCGATGGGCGTCTGCAATCGACCGCTGGCGGGCGGGATTTTCGGGCTCAGCGTTCGGCCCGCCGGCCGTCACGAAGCTCGTGGCCGGATCACGACCGGCCGCACCAGCAGGTTGCACAGGAAGCCCACGAGGAGCAGCATCGCCAGGACGAGCATCGTGCGATCGTAGGCCTGCGCCCGCGGCAGGCCAGCCCGCAATTGCGCCTCGTTGAGCGAGTTGAAGACCACCGGTCCGAGGATCCCGGCCACGCTCCAGGCCGTGAGCAGGCGACCGTGGATCGCCCCCACGGAGCCCGTGCCGAAGAGGTCGGCGAGATAGGCGGGGATGGCCGCGAAGCCACCGATCATCATGACCACGAAGTACATCGCCGCCAGCACCAGGAGTGTTTCCCAGACGCCTACGGACCGCGGCCCGGTAGCCTCCAGCCAGCTACCGCAGACCGCCGCGCTCGATCCCAGAAACACGAAGAACAGCGTGTACATCCACCCCAACAGCGGCTTGTCCCAGTCGCAACTCGTCGTCGTGAGCTTGGCGAGCAGGCCCATCTCCGCCGGACAGGTGACCGGTGCCTCGATGCCGACGGCCCGCGTCAGCGGCAGCCAAAACACGGAGAATCCGTAGGCCATGCCGATGCAGAGGTGGATGCACAGCGCTGCCGGCGGCACCAGCCAGCGGTTGTAACCGGGGCCGGCGACGGTGCGGGCCTTGTCGAGCAACCCGGGGCCGCCGGCCGCCTTCACGGTGCCAGGTCCGTGACCGCGGCGAGCGCCTTCTTCACGTGGTCGTCGGAGACGAGCAGGGCGCTGAACACCAGCCTGATCACCCCCGCCTTGTCGATCACGAACGTGACCCGCCCCGGCAGGAAGCCGAGCGGGCTGGGCACGCCGAAGAGTTTTCGCAGGCGGCGGTCGCCGTCGCTGATGATCGGGAACGGCAGCCGGTGCTTCTCGGCGAACGAGCGGTGGCTCGCCGGCGAGTCGCTGCTCACGCCCACCACCGCCGCGCCCGCGGCCTGGAAGAGTTCGTAGGAGTCACGAAAGCCGCAGGCTTCCCGGGTGCAGACGGGGGTGTTGTCCTTGGGATAGAAGAACAGCACGAGCGTCTTTTGGCCGAGCAGCG